>NZ_JBKEZQ010000009.1:0-179588 GCF_053345175.1 Methylobacterium sp. M6A4_1b | reverse complement strand
CAAGAAACCTCGCAAGACAAGATCGCGCAAGAGAAGGCCGCGCGGGAGAAGGTCTCTCCGGGCCTGGCGCAGGCGTCGTCGGTGTCGTCCTCGGAGGCGACGGCGATCCTGGACGGTCTGGCGGAGCCTTCGGCGCTGCGGCGGCTGCCCGAGAGCGCGCTTCAGGCGGTGGCGGACGCGGTGCGCACCGAGATGATCGACGCGGTCTCGGTCACGGGCGGGCATCTGGGTTCGGGGCTGGGCGTGGTCGAGCTGACCGTGGCGCTCCATCACGTGTTCGACACCCCCGACGACCGCATCGTCTGGGACGTCGGCCACCAGGCCTACCCGCACAAGATCCTCACGGGCCGGCGCGACCGCATCCGCACGCTGCGCCAGCCCGGCGGCCTGTCGGGCTTCACCAAGCGCTCGGAGAGCGTCTACGATCCGTTCGGGGCGGCCCATTCCTCCACCTCGATCTCGGCGGCGCTGGGCATGGCGGTGGCGCGCGACCTCGACGAGGCGGCGGCCAAGGCCAAGGGCTCGGCCGCGCCCAAGCGCCGCAACATGGTGGCGGTGATCGGCGACGGCTCGATGTCGGCGGGCATGGCCTACGAGGCCATGAACAATGCCGGCGCCCTGCACTCGCGCCTGATCGTCATCCTCAACGACAACGACATGTCGATCGCGCCCCCCGTGGGCGCCATGTCGGCCTACTTCGCGCGGCTGGCCTCGGGGGGCACCTACCAGTCCCTGCGCGAGACCGCCAAGCAGCTGGGCAAGCTCCTGCCCAAGGGGCTCTACCAGCGCGCGGCCGCGGCCGAGGAATACGCCCGCTCCCTGGTGGTGGGCTCGGGCACGATGTTCGAGGAGATGGGCTTCCACTATGTCGGACCCGTCGACGGGCACAATCTCGACCATCTGCTGCCCGTCCTGAAGAACGTGCGCGACAGCGAGCAGGGGCCGATCCTGCTGCACGTCGTGACCCAGAAGGGCAAGGGCTACGCACCGGCCGAGGCCAGCGCCGACCGCTACCACGGGGTGGTCAAGTTCGACGTGCTCTCGGGGGTCCAGGCCAAGGCCAAGCCGAACGCGCCGGCCTACACCCGGGTGTTCGGCGAGAGCCTGATCAAGTGCGCCGATGCCGACGACAAGGTGGTGGCGATCACGGCGGCGATGCCGGGGGGCACGGGCATCGACCTGTTCGGCAAGGCGCATCCGGAGCGCACCTTCGACGTCGGCATCGCCGAGCAGCACGCGGTGACCTTCGCGGGCGGCCTGGCGACGGAGGGCTACAGGCCGTTCGTGGCGATCTACTCGACCTTCCTGCAGCGGGCCTACGACCAGGTCGTGCACGACGTGGCGCTGCAGAACCTGCCCGTGCGCTTCTGCATGGACCGGGCGGGACTCGTCGGCGCGGACGGGGCGACGCATGCGGGCGCCTTCGATCTGGCCTATCTCTGCTGCCTGCCGAACATGACGGTGATGGCGGCCTCGGACGAGGCCGAGCTGGTGCACATGGTGGCCACGTGCCACGCGCACGACAGCGGCCCGATCGCCCTGCGCTACCCGCGCGGCGAGGGCGTCGGCGTGGACCTGCCCGAGCGCGGCGACGTGCTGCCGATCGGCCGGGGCCGGATGGTGCGCGCGCCCGAGGGGGCGCGGGTGGCGCTGCTGGCGCTCGGCACGCGGCTGTCGGAGGCGCTGAAGGCGGCCGACGCGCTGGAAGCGGAGGGGATCGCGGTGAGCGTGGCGGATGCGCGCTTCGCCAAGCCGCTGGACGAGGCGCTGATCCTGGACCTGGCCGGCCGCCACGAGGTGCTGGTGACGCTGGAGGAGGGCTCGGTGGGCGGCTTCGGGGCGATGGTGCTGCACCTGCTGGCCGAACGCGGCGCGCTGGATGCCGGCCGGGTCCGGGTGCGCACGCTGACGCTGCCCGACACCTACCAGGACCACAACACCCCCGACGCCATGTACGCCGAGGCCGGCCTCGACGCCGCAGGCATCCTCAAGACCGTCAAAGCCGCACTCCCCGAGCGGAAGGTGCGCGGCGCCAAGCTCGTCAGCGTCGTCCAGAAGTAGTTCGGCTCTGGAGGAACCCCGCGGGGCCGAGGGCTCCGCGGGACTGCGCGAGGCCTACTTGATGACCGCGCAGGCGATGCGGGCCCCGGCGCCGCCGATCGGCTGGGTGGTGTGATCGTCCTCGTTGGCATGGATGATCAGCGCCGAGCCGTCGCCGTCCTTGAGGGCGCCCTCGCCGGTCAGCGGCGTCTCGCTCGACACCTCCGCGTTCACCGACCCGTCGGCATTGGCGAAGACGTTGGGCAGGTCGCCCTCGTCCGGGCCTTCCGGGTTGAGCAGGCCGTGCTTGCTCTGGTCGTGGTTCACGTGGGCCTTCGACTTCTCGAACTTCGCGGTGTCCGAGCAATCGCCCACGGCGTGGAAGTGGATGCCGTGCCAGCCGGGGGGAAGGCCGCCGGGCTGGATCGTCACGCGCATGACGAGGGAACTCGCACCGTCGCGGATCACGATCTTGCCGATGGGCTCGCCCTTCCCGTTCTGGATCGGGCTCTCGAAGGTCTGCGGTGCCGCGGGGGGCGCTGCCTCCGCGGGCGCGGCCGGGGCGGGCTGCGCGAGGGCAGTCTGGGCGGCGAAGGCCGTGCTCGCCGCGAGGGCGAGGACCGACGGAAGTCGTCTCATGAAATGGCTCTCCTCTCCACGCCGGGTACGCCAGTGGAGCGTCAACGAAGATGGTCCCGGGGCGATCCACGGCAATGCCGGGGATGCGCGACCTTTCCCATGCCGCGGACGGCGAGGCCAGATGCCGTGACCGTTGCGAGCACCTGTGTTCTCCGGCACGAAGACGTTCCGGATGCGTGGACGGGGTCTTAAGGTTTCGCTAAGTTTCCTGCGACGAGGTCGGTATCGGAGCCTGATTCACCAAGTCTCTGCCGGTGGACGGGCTCTAGAACTTGGCGCGGTGTCATCAGTGATTGCAGCGTAAGGCTCGTTGGGAGGTTTTCATGACGTTCGTCGTCCCTCGCCGTCTCGGGTACTTTGCTCTCGTGATCGGCCTCCTGCCCACCCTGGCCCTGTCGGAGACGCCGCAATCCTCGGCATCCGGCCGGACCTGGACCGATCCGCCGGCTCGCGGCGCCGCCGAGGTCAAGCCCGCGCCGGCGGCCGAGGCCCCGGGCCGCGCCGCCGCGCCCGCGACTCCCGCCGAGGTCAAGCGCCCGACGCAGGCGGCGGCCCGGGCGCCCAAGAGCGTACGCCGGAATACCGAAGCGCGCGTGCGGGTCACGCAGCGGACGGCCTCCGCGCCGCGTCACCCAGCCATCCGCGCGGTGGCGCGCACGCCAGCCGCCCCGGACCGTGCCGTGCGCCGCCTCGCCCGGCGGCCCGCCGCCTACGCCGCGCGGCCGCCGGTGATTCGTTACAGCTACGGGGCGGCTCCGGCACCGACGGGAACGTTCGTGTACGAGGACGACCGGGCGCGCCGGATCCGGCAGGCCCAGGAGGCCGGCTACCTCGTGGTCCGGTCCCGCAGCATCGAGTTTCCCGACGGCCGGCGCCTGCGCACCTACCGCCCCTACGAGGAGGAGAGCGACGACTAGGATTCGGCCGGCGGCGCAAACGAAAACCCCGCCGGGGATGCCGGCGGGGTTCGGGGCAGATCGAGGCCGAGCCTGCGGATCAGCGCAGGCGGCCGGGCCGGGCGGGCTCGAACACGACGCGGCGGTGGAAGGCGCACCAGCTCTTGCCGTCCGGCGCCGGGGCGCCGCAGCAGACGGCGCGGTCGTTTGGCTCGCCGATGATGAACTTGCACACGAAGGCACCGGACTGCGCGAACGGCACCCGCAGCTCGGCGGAGGGCTCGGCGATGGCATCGGCCTCGCCGACCTGTGACATGCGGACAAGCTGGTTCATGGATCAGATGACTCGCGGACTGTCTCTCGCGGGCGGGGCCCGGCGGATTGTGGCGGATCGGGAGCGTGTCGCCTTCGGGAGGACCTCTCCCCTGCATGGATTCAGCGGGCGGCCCGCGGACATGATTGGGAAGATTCGCCGACCCTCAGCGGGCCGAAAGCGCGGCCGAACCGGACGCGACAGCGTCATGATGCTGTTATATCTGGGGTTTGCCCTCCAGCAAACAAGTGCCGACGCATGCGTGTGTTGCAGCGCACAGCTTTCGCGGACCTTGCTCAAGGCGCCGAACACGGGTTTGGGTCCGCGCACGAACCAGCATCGGGTTTCATCCCTGCTCCCGTGCATTGTTTGGGTCGCTGTCATCGTCCTGTGACAGGATCGTCATAGGGGCGGAGCGTGCGGGGCGTCGCGGCGGGATCATCCCGCCTGCGTGATCGCCCTGCCGAGGGACCCGACTCATGGCCGACGCGATCGCCCCCGGACTTCGCTCCGCGCCGCCGCAGACGGGGTCGGGGCGCCGCCCCGGCCCGAACCTCGACGGCGGCATCCACGTCTCGGGCCTCGTCGCCTTCGCCCTCGTCCTCGCCGGCGGGCTCGCCTATGCCGGCTACAGCCTGATCCACGACATGAACGCGGTGGGCGAGACGCCGCTGGCGACCGGGGCCCTGGCGCTCCTCGCCCTTGCGCTCCTCATCGCCCTGGCCTTCGAGTTCGTGAACGGCTTCCACGACACCGCCAACGCGGTGGCGACGGTGATCTACACCCACGCGATGCCGCCGGTGGTGGCGGTGGTCTGGTCCGGCGCCTTCAACTTCCTCGGGGTCATGCTGTCCTCGGGCGCGGTGGCCTACGCCATCGTTACCCTCCTGCCGGTGGAGCTGATCCTGCAGGTCGGCTCGTCCGCCGGCTACGCGATGATCTTCTCGCTCCTGATCGCCGCGATCCTGTGGAATCTCGGCACCTGGGCGCTCGGCCTGCCGAACTCCTCCTCCCATGCGCTGATCGGCTCCGTGATCGGCGTCGGCCTCGCCAACCAGCTGATGGCGCCCGAGGGCCAGGGCACCTCCGGCGTCGAGTGGGGGCAGGCCGTGAAGGTGCTGGAGGGGCTGCTGTTCTCGCCCGTCCTCGGCTTCGTCCTGGCGGCCCTGCTGCTCCTGGCCATGAAGGCGGTGGTCAAGCGACGCGACCTCTACGAGGCGCCCCAGGGCGAGGCCCCGCCTCCGCTCTGGATCCGCGGCCTGCTCATCCTCACCTGCACCCTGGTGTCGTTCTTCCATGGCGGCAACGACGGCCAGAAGGGCATGGGCCTAATCATGCTGATCCTGATCGGCGCGGCCCCCACCGCCTATGCCCTCAACCGCACCATGTCGGACGACATGACCCCGGTCTTCGTGCAGCAGTCGAAGGACGCCAGCGCGGTGTTCGCGGCCCGGGCTGGAACCGCGGCGCGCCCCGACGCGGCGGCCGCCCGCGGCCAGGTCGGCGAGGCCCTGCGCACCAAGGCGCTGAACACCCCCGCCGTCTACGCGGCGCTCGCCGCCCTCGCCGACGACATCGCCGCCTCGGTCCAGCGCCACGGCGCGATCCGCCAGGTGCCGGCCGCCGCGACCCCGAACCTGCGCAACGACATGTACCTCGCCGCCGACGCGGTGCGGCTGCTGCCCGGCGCCGGCGCCGGCTTCCCCGAGGCGGAGGGCAAGACCCTCAAGGCCTACGAGGGCCTGCTCAACGACGGCACCCGCTACATCCCGACCTGGGTGAAGGTCTGCGTCGCCCTGGCGCTCGGCCTCGGCACCATGGTCGGCTGGAAGCGCATCGTCGTCACGGTGGGCGAGCGCATCGGCAAGACCCACCTCACCTACGCCCAGGGCGCCTCTGCCGAGATGGTGGCCGCCGGCACGATCGGCCTCGCCGAACTCTACGGCCTGCCCGTCTCCACCACCCACATCCTGTCGAGCGGCGTCGCCGGCACCATGGCGGCCAACGGCTCGGGCCTGCAGGTCGCGACGGTGCGCAACATGGCGCTCGCCTGGGTGCTTACCCTCCCGGCGGCCATCACCCTGGCGGGCGGGTTGTTCTTCATCCTGCGGCACGTGTTCTGACGGGCGGTCCCGGCTTTCTTGAGGTCGCGCGGCGCTGCGTGTAGGTCGGGGGTGGGCGCGATCCGGTTCGGACGGCCGCCAGGAACCCCATGCGCGTCTTCGTGACCGGCACCGCCGGCTTCATCGGCTATCACCTCGCGCGGCGCCTCCTCGACGAGGGCCACGCCGTCACGGGGTTCGACGGCTTCAGCGACTATTACGACGTCGCCCTGAAGCGGGCGCGACACGCCGACCTCGCGCGCGATCCCGGTTTCACCGCCGTCGAGGCCCGGCTGGAGATGCCGGGCGCCCTGCGGGAGGTGGTCGGGCGGGCCGAGCCCGACATCGTCGTGCACCTCGCGGCCCAGGCGGGCGTGCGCCACAGCCTGGAGAATCCCGGCGCCTACGTGGAGGCCAACCTCGTCGGCATGGCCAACCTGATCGAGGCGGTGCGGGCGCACCCGGTGCGCCACCTCCTGTTCGCCTCCACGAGCTCGGCCTATGGCGGCAACACGGCGCTGCCGTTCCGCGAGACCGACCCGGCGGTGACGCCGCTGACCCTCTACGCCGCCTCCAAGATCGCCGGCGAGGCGATGGCGCATGCCTACAGCCACCTGTTCGACATCCCCACGACGGCCTTCCGGTTCTTCACCGTCTACGGTCCCTGGGGCCGGCCGGACATGGCGCTGTTCCTGTTCACCCGAAAGATCCTGGCGGGCGAGCCGATCACGGTCTTCGCCGGTGGCACGGCCGAGCGCGACTTCACCTATATCGACGACCTCGTCGGAGCGGTCCGGGGCCTGATCGACCGTCCCCCGCCCCGCCCCGGCGACGGGGAAGGCCCGGCCTGCGCCGGCGACACCCTGAGCCCGGTGGCGCCGTTCCGCCTCGTCAACATCGGGGGCGGTCGCCCGGTCCGGGTCGACGCGATGATCGACGAACTGGAGCGGGCTCTCGGCGTCCGCGCCGAGCGCATCCTCCAACCCCTGCCTCCCGGCGACGTGCCCCGCACCGAGGCGAGCACCGACCTGCTGCGGGCGCTGATCGGTGCGGTGCCCGAAACGCCGCTCAGCACCGGCATCCCCGCCTTCGTGGCGTGGTACCGGGGCTATTATGGGGTCTGATCCCCGAGGTCCCCGCTCCGGTCACCCTCCGCCGCAGACCCGTTCCCCTCCGTTCCGACCGAAGCATGTCCCTCCGATGATCCCCTGTTTCTTCCCGCCCCGGCGCGTCCGCCGAGACGGCTCGTCCCACGGCGTCGCGGGCGGCCGGCCATGATGGCCCTGCGCTCCACCGCCCTGGCGGCGGCCGGGCTCCTCGCCTTCCTGGTGTTCTGGGAGGCGATGCCGCGCCTCGGCCTCATCAACCCGGCCTTCCTGCCGCCGCCGAGCACGATCCCGGCGGCCTTCCTCAACGAGGTGCGACTCGGCGTCTGGGGCGAGGCGGTCCTGTCGAGCCTCAGCCACTACGTGACCGGCCTCGCCGTCGGCGCGGGAGCGGGCATCGCGCTCGGCCTCCTCAGCGGCATGTTCCGCTGGTTCGAGGCGGCGACCGCCTGGATCGTGCGCCTGCTGCGGCCGATCCCCGGCCTCGCCTGGGTGCCCTTCGCCATCATCTGGTTCGGCGTCCAGCCCGAGGCCGCCGTCTTCATCATCGCCATCGGCGTGTTCTGGATCGTGTTCTTCGCGACGCAGGGGGCGGTACGCGGCGTCGACCGCGACCTCGTCGAGGTGGCGCAGGCCTTCGGCTTCGGCTCGCCCTGGTCCCGGCTCACCAAGATCCTGCTGCCGGCCGCGACCCCGGGCATCCTCGTCGGCCTGCGCACGGCGCTCGGCCAGGCCTGGATGGCGGTGGTGGCCGCCGAGATCTTCGGCGTGCCCGGCGTCGGCGCCCGGATGATGCAGGCCTCGAGCCTGCTCTCCACCGACATCGTGGTCGTCTACATGCTCACCATGGCCGCCCTCTACGGCCTGTTCGACACGGCCTTCGTCGCCCTCCAGGGGTGGCTCCTACGGTGGCGCGCCTGAGATGTCCGAGCCGATCATTTCCATCGCGGGGCTGGAGCTCGCCTACGCGCGCGCCGGCACCCGCAACGTCATCCTGGCGGACCTCGACCTCGAGGTGGCACGGGGCGAGTTCCTCGTCATCGTCGGGGAATCCGGGGTCGGCAAGTCCACCGTCCTGCGCGTGCTGATCGGGCTGGCCCAGCCGAGTTCGGGCAGCGTGCGCCTCCGGGCCCGCCCCGACTGCCGCACGCCCATGGCCCTGGTGTTCCAGGATGCGCGGCTCCTGCCCTGGCGCCGGGTCATCGCCAACGTCGCCTTCGGGCTCGAGGGAAGCGGCCTGTCCAAGGCCGAGCGCCTGGCCAAGGCGCAGGCGATGCTCGACCTCGTGGGCTTGAGCGACCTCGGTCAGCGTTGGCCGCACCAGCTCTCCGGTGGCCAGCGCCAGCGCGTCGCCATCGCCCGGGCGCTCGCCGTCGATCCGGACGTGCTCCTCATGGACGAGCCGTTCTCGGCGCTCGACAGCTTCACCCGCGAGGGCCTGCAGGACGAACTGCAGCGCATCCAGGCGGCGACGGGCAAGACCATCCTGTTCGTCACGCACGACATCGACGAGGCGGTGACGCTCGCCGACCGGGTCGTCGTGCTCGCCGGCAGCCCGGGCCGGCTGTCGGCCGAGATGCCGATCACGGTGCCCCGGCCCCGGCGCCGGCGCGACGCCGCCCTGCAGGACGCCGCCCGGCAGTTGCGGATGGAGTTGTCGAACCGTTCGGCGGAGCTCTAGCGCGAAGGGTGCGAAAGACGGGTGCGAAAAGGGTCGCGGGCCCGGCCGTTGCCATCGCTCGCGCGGCGCTCTACCCCCGCTGGGACCCACCCGTTCGCTTCGAGGACATGGCCGATGCGCCGCCGCACCCGCTCGCTGATCGGCACGATCGTGATGCTGGCCTTCATCATCGTCTACGCGCCGCTCGCCATGGCGCTCGCCGACAGCCGGATCTCCGAGACGCCGGCGCCCGTGCAGGCGGTGCTCTACGCCCTGCTCGGCATCGCCTGGATCTTCCCGCTCATGCCGCTGATCAGCTGGATGGGCAAGAGCGATGTGGGTGAGACCGACGTGACCCGGAACGATGCCGGGAACCGGGGCTGATACCCCGGGATCTCGGGAGAAAACGTCGGTCCGCGTCGGGTTTTCGCCGCACTCGCGGCCCAGAAGCGCGCCGTGTCATTCGTCAAAAGGCCGTCGTTCCGCTCAATGCTAAGCCTGCGCACGCCCTCGCTCCTGCTCGGCCTCGCGATCCTGTCGGTCCTGTCGCTGCAGCCCGCGCGGGCGCAAGGGGCGCCGCGCTCGGTCTCTGATTGTGAGCGCCTGAAGAACGACCTCGCCTACAACCAGTGCCTCGCCATGTTCGGCCCGGCCGCCAAGAACGTCGCCAGCGGCGTCTCCTCCGGGGCGGCCTCGGCCGAGGTCGCCAGCGCCCTCGCGGCGATTCCGCAGAGCATCGCCGCGAGTGCCGCCGCGACGGGGGCGGCCATCGCCTCCATCGGGCACCGCACGCGGCGCGGGCGCCACGCGCGCTACGGCCGCCAGAGCGCCAGCTTCGCCATCGCGGGCGGCGAGAGCCGCTCCTATCGCCGGCACCGCCGCCGGCGCTGAGCCCGTCAGCCGACGTTGAGCCGGCGGCCCCGGTTCCAGGCCAGGAACGGCACCCCCGAGAGCAAGGCCGAGAGCGCGGCCTCCGTCTGGTGGTGGCCGTTCACCGAGACCCGCGGCAGCGCGTGCAGGTGGTCCGCATGGGCCGCGAACAGGTGGCCCGGCCGGGTCGTCACCGCCGTCGCGAAGCCGAGGTCCCGGGCGAGGGCGAAGTCGCGCGGGCCGGCCGAGGTCGGATCGCCCACCGGGTAGGACAGGTGCGCCACCGGGCGGCCGAGTTCGGCCGCGATCCGCGCCCGCCCCTCCGCGATCTCCCGACGTGCGACCGCCTCGTCGTGCTTGGCCAGCATCGGGTGGCTGAGCGTGTGGGCGCCGAAGGTCAGGAGCGGATCGCGGCCGAGGTCGCGCAGCTCGGACCAGGACAGGCAGAGGTCGCCCGCCATGGCGCCCGGGACCAGGCCGGCCTCGGCGCAGAGGCCGGCGATGACCGTCAGGAGCCGCGCCTCCGGTCCCGACCGCAGGTGGCGGTAGACCCTGTCGAAGGCCGCGGATTTCTCGATCGCGTCGCGGGCCGGCAGGTCGAGCCCGGCCTCGGGCACCCGGACCCGGTCGAGGCGTCCGATCGCCGCCTCCAGCTCGAGCCACCACAGACGCCCCTGCCCGCTCGCGAAGTCGCTGGTGAGAAACAGCGTCCAGGGCGCCCCGTGCCGCCGCAGGATCGGGGCCGCATGCTCGGCATTGTCGCGGTAGCCGTCGTCGAAGGTGAGCGCCACGAAGGGGCGCCCGCCCGCGGCGAGGCGCTCCGGCAGGGCGTCGAGGCCGATGATCTCGAAGCCGCGCCGGCGCACCAGCCCCAGGGTCCGGTCGAGGAAATCGGGGGTGATCGCCAGCAGGCCGTTGGGGGCGTAGGCCCCCGGGGGCCCGGGACGGACGTGGTGGAAGGTCAGGATCAGCCCGCGTCCGCGCGCCACCGGGCCGAGCCAGAGGTCCGCCCGGCTCGCCGCGATGGCGCGGAAGCCGGCGGCGAACAGGCGGTGGCGCCGGCTCAAGCGGGGCGTCGGGGTCGCGGAGGGGTCGGGCGCGGACATGGTCGATCCGTTTCGGCGGCCCCGCAGGGGAGCACGCCAACCGGCAAGGTTTCGTTACCCACGCGCGCAGACGGCGGGTCGGTCCGGCCCGGCGTCACCGGTGGGTTAAGGGCTGTCGGTCCAGGGTCGGCGCACCATTCCGGAGGGTCCCGACCCGCCGGTCGCCCAGCATGTTGGCGAAGATGATAATGGCAAGGATGATCGCATGGCCGCTCTCGCCCATGAACTGACCGGAGCCGGAGCGATGCGCGCGCGGGAGCGGCCCGGCCTCGCCGCGGAGGTCTTCCACGATCTCGCCGTCGCCGAGGCCCTGTGGCGCGCCCTCGAGGCCGATCCGGCCGTGCTGGCGACGCCCTACCAGCGCTTCGACTGGGTCGCGGCCTTCGCCCGGACGCTGCCGGACGCGGATCTGCGCATCGTCGTCCTGCGCGACGCGGCCGGGCGTCCGCGGGTGCTCCTGCCCCTCGTGGTCGCCCGCGAGGGCGGCGCCCGGGTGGCCCGGATCGTCGGCGCCAAGCACGCCAACTACCACATGCCGCTCTTCGCCTCGCGCGAGGCGGCGGCGATGCCCCCGGAGGATCTGGCGGAGGCCCTGCGCCGGCTCGGCCGCGAGACCGGGATCGACGTGTTCGCCCTCTCGCACCAGCCCCGCTTCTGGGACGGCGCCGCCAATCCCCTGCACCATCGGGCCGAGCCCTCTCCGAGCGACGGCTACGGGCTGATCCTCGGCCCCGACCCGGACGCGACGCTGAAGCGCGTCTTCAGCAGCGATGCCCGCAAGAAGCTGCGCGCCAAGGAGCGCAAGCTCGTGGAGTCCTTCGGACCCGTGGCCTGCCGGCGTGCCGAGACCTCCGAGGAGGCCGGGCGCTTCCTCGCCGCCTTCTACGCGCAGAAGGCCGCGCGCTTCGCCGCCATGGGCCTCGCCGATCCCTATGCCGATCCTGCGGTGCGGGACTTCCTCTCTCTCGCGGCCTCCCCGGCGGGCGGCTCGGTCCTCGAGGTGACGGCCCTCGTAGCCACCGAGACCGGCCGCGTCTTCGCGGTCTTCGCCGGGGCGGTCGACGGGCAGCGCTACAGCGGCATGTTCACCGCCTTCGACGCCGACCCGGCGGTGAGCCGGTCGAGCCCGGGCGACATCCTGCTGCACCACCTGATCGGCGACCAGACGGCCCGGGGCCGGCGGAGCTTCGATCTCGGCGTCGGCGAGGCCCGCTACAAGAGCAGCATCTGCGACGAGACCATCGAACTCGGCGAGGTCGCCCTGCCGGTGACCCTGCGCGGCCAGGTCTTCGCCCTCCGGACCATCGCCGCCGCCCGCCTCAAGCGCCGCATCAAGCGCGACCCGCGCCTGATGGCCCTGGTGACGCGCCTGCGCCGGCGCCGTGCGGCGGCGGAGTGACCATCCTCCGGAACGCGCGGCACCGCCCGCGCGGATGCGAGGGCGGTGCCGCGTGAGATTCGACGATCGGGGCGGCCGGTTCACGCGGCCGAGCGGCGCAGGGGCATCGCATCCTCGGAAAAGGCCGGCATCTCGGGGGCGAGGGACGCGGCGGCCTGGTCCTGGGCCACCAGGATTTGGGCGGCGCCGGAGGCCTCGGCCAGGGCGTAGAGGTCGAGGAGGTCGGCGTCCTCGGGGTCGCGGTCCGAGGCGAGGACCACCGTGTCCATCCGGCCGCCGGCCACCGCGAGGATGTCCCGGGCGGTCTGGGCCTGCGGCGTGCCGAGGCGGCACACCACCCAGTCATAGGCCTGGGCCAGGGCGTCGAGGGTGATCGCCAGGGCCTGCGGCTCCTCGGCGAGGATGCCTGCGTCGACGAAGCCGCGCGGGATCGCGTGCAGGCGCGAGCCGGGGATCGACTGGATGACGTCCGCGAAGGCGGCCTCGCCCGCCACGAGGTCGGTGAGGCCGACATCCTCCGCGCCGCAGGCGGGACCGTTGAGATCGACCACCACGACGCTCGCGCCCGCCGCGAGGCTGCTGCCGAGGCTGACCGCGAGGCCCGCCTCGGTGCGCTTGGCCGGCACCGCCTCGACCACCAGGACGGTTCGGCCCTCCCCGGACAGGGCCGGCCCGGCGCCCGTGCGCAGGCGGGTAATGAGCGTGTCGAGGGCATAGGCGCCCGCTTCCGCCGTCGCCGCTTCGGGCGCGGCCGGGGTGGCCTCGGCCCGGGCCGGGGCCAGCGTCGGGCGGACGGTCGCCGCCTCGGGTGTGGCGGCGGCCTGGACCGGCATCACGGCGGCCGTCAGCGGCGCACCGGCGGCGTCGCCCTGGCGCGCCATCGCCAGGGAGGCTTCCGGAAAGGCGAAGGGCCGGTGGTGATAGGCCGGGCGCTCGGCGCCGGTCTCGGTTTCCTCCTCGCGCCGGCGGCGGCGGCCCGGGCCGTCGGGATCCCCGAGGAGGTGGCGGGCGATGACGCCGCCCGTGGAGAACAGGAGGCCGAGCACCGCCGCCAAGAGCACGATCGGGAGCTTCTTGGGGAAGGACGGCGTCTCGGGCGTGATGGCGCGCGAGACCACGCGGGCATCGGCCGGGGCGGCGCTCTCGGCGTCGCGGGCCGAGGCCTCGCGGTAGCGGGCGAGGTAGGATTCGAGCTGCTCGCGCTGGGCCTTCGCCTCGCGCTCCAGGGCGCGCAGCTGGACCTCGCTGGAATTGCCCTTCGAGACCACGTCGCGCTGCGCGTCGACCGCCGCGCTCAGGCTCTCGACCCGGGCCTCGGCGATGCGGGCGTCGTTCTCCAGGGTGCGGACCACGCGCTCGGCGGTGGCCTTGATCTGGGCATCGAGGTCCGAGATCTGTGCCGTCAGTTCCTTGATGCGCGGGTGGGCCGGCAGCAGGGTGCGGGACTCGAGGGCGAGCTGGTTGCGCAGGGTGATGCGCTGCTCGACGGTCCGGCGGATGATCTCGTTGTTGGCCACATCCGGGATCTCGAAGGCGCGACCGTCCTTGATCATCTCCTTGATCAGCTTGGCGCGGCCGGCGAGGTCGGCCTTGGCGGTGCGGGCCTGGGAGAGCTGCGTCGACAGCTCGCCGAGCTGCTGGGCGCCGAGGGGCTGGCCGGCGGCGCCGCCGGTGGCGATCAGCCCGTGGCTGGCCCGGTAGGTCTCGACCTTGGCCTCGGCGTCGGCGACGCGGGTGCGCAGGGTCTCGATGTTGCCGCCGAGCCAGGTCGAGGCGTAGCGGGCGGTGTCGGTCTTGGCCGCGTCGAGGGACGCGATGTAGAGTTCCGCGATGGTGTTGGCCGCCTGCGCCGCCAGGTGCGGGTCCTTCGAGCGGAATTCCACCGTGAGGATGCGCGACTTGCCGGCCGGGTAGACGGCCAGGCGGTCGAAGTAGGTCTCCAGCATCCGCTCCTCGGGCGGGCGCTCCATCGGGTTGCTGGCCAGCCCGATCATCATCAGGGCGCGCTGGAGCGGGCCGAAGCCGGAGACGCCGGGATCGAACTCGGCGTTGCCGGCGAGCGACAGCCGGCGGATCGCCTCGCGGGCGAGGTCGCGGGACATCACCACCTGCACCTGGCTCGCCACCGCCTGTTCGTCGATGGGCTGGGTCTGCTCGCCGCGCTCCTGCGCGGTGCGGGTGTAGGGGGTGTCGCGGCTCTCCAGCAGGATCTTCGCCTCGCCGGTGTAGCGCGGCGAGACCACCTGCACGAAGGCGATGGCGCCGATGGTGACGAGGGCGGTCGGGACGACGATCCAGCGCCAGGACCGGCGCAGCAGGCCGGCGAGCTGCGACAGGCCCAGGCCCTCGCTCTCGGCGGGGGGCGCATCGCGTGTGGGCTCGAACGGCGAAGAGCGGGGCATGGCTCGATCTTTACGCAAGGCAAGGATGTCGACCGCGAGATGGCCGGCTTTCCGCGACTAGACTGGTTTAAGGTTGACCGGACGTTAAGAACCGCGCGCTTCGTGGAGGCCGATGCGGGACGTCAGTCTTCGTTAACCATATCGGCTTACCACCCGTTGGGAATTCTCCTCACGACGGCAGTGGTGATGAACCGGCGATCACTCCTCTTAGCACTCTCGTCGAGCCTGGCGCTCGGCGGCTGCCTGCGCCCGGATTTCCGGACCGACCAGCTCGATGCCACGGGCACCGGCTCCATCGGCGCGCGCTACACGCTCTCCGCCGGCGACCGCCTGCGGGTCATCGTCTTCGGCCAGGACAATCTCTCGAACATCTACGCGGTCGACGGGGCGGGCAACATCGCCATGCCGCTCATCGGCCTCGTGAAGGTCGGTGGCCAGCCCACCAGCCAGGCGGCGCGGACCATCGAGGCCAAGCTCTCGTCCGGCTTCGTGCGCGAGCCCCACGTCACCGTGGAGGTCGACGCCTACCGGCCGTTCTACATCCTCGGCGAGGTCACGACCTCGGGTCAGTATCCCTACGTCAACGGCATGGCCGTCGAGACCGCGGTGGCGATCGCCGCCGGCTTCGGCCCCCGCGCCGCCCGCGATTACGCGGTGCTCACCCGCGAAGGCCGGGACGGCCTCGTCTCCGGCATCGTGCCCATGACGTACCCGGTGCGCCCCGGCGACACCATCGTGATCAAGGAGCGGTTCTTCTGAGAGCCGGCCGACGAAACCTCTTCGGAGGCGGGAAATCCTGCCTCGGCGATTAGGATTCGCCTAACTCATCTGAGAACTATTCCGCTGATCCGGCCATTCGCACGCATTTGCGCGGGCGTCGGCTTAACGGTCCGCGCACCTGTGCCGCGCCAAGGTCCCCCGATGGACGAGCGGCCCGACCGCTCGCGCAACGGTGCGTGGAGCAGCTGTCGTGAACGCGTTCACCCTCGGTCAGACCGGCGCCATCGGGCCGGGTCCCGCGATCCATGCCGCCTCCGGCGGCTTTGGCCTCGCGATCCATGCCGCCTCCAGCGGCCTCCCCGCCCAGCGCATCCTCCACGTCTTCCGCGCACCGGTGGGCGGCCTGTTCCGGCACGTGTTCGACCTCGCCCGGCTCCAGGCTGCGGCCGGGCACCAGGTCGGGATCGTCTGCGACGCCTCCACCGGCGGCGAGCGCGCCGCCCAGGCCCTGGCCGACCTCGCCCCCTCCCTCGTCCTCGGCATCACGCGCCTGCCCATGCGGCGCAACCCGCACCCCTCCGACCTCGCGGTCCTGCGCGCCATCGCCCGGCGGGCCGCAGCGGTGGGCGCCACCGTCCTGCACGGGCACGGGGCCAAGGGCGGCGTCTATGCCCGCATGGCCTCCGTGCCCGGCCTCTCGCCGATCCGCGCCTACACGCCCCACGGCGGCAGCTACAACTACAAGCCCGGTACCCTGCGCCACCGGTTCTACATGGGCCTGGAGCGCCTGATGGGCCTGCGCACCGACGTGTTCCTGTTCGAGAGCGAGTACGTCGCCGGGCGGCACCGGGCCTTCGCGGGCGACCCGCGCCGCATCACCCGCATCGTCCACAACGGCATCGGCGAGGCGGAATTCGCCCCCATCGTCCCGGCCGAGGAGCGCTACGATCTCGTCTATATCGGCGAGCTGCGCGACGCCAAGGGCGTGCCCTTCCTCCTCGACGCGCTCCTGCGTCTGCGCGCCGCCGGCCGCCCCCTGCGCCTGCTCATGGTCGGTTCCGGCCCCGACGCGGCGATCCTGGCCGAGCGGGTGGTGGCGATGGGCCTCGGCGACGCCGTGGCCTTCGAGCCGCCTCAGGCGATCCGCCCGGTGCTGGCCCGGGGCCGGCTCATGGTGGTGCCCTCCCTGGCCGAATCCCTGCCCTACGTGGTGCTGGAGGCGGCCGCCGCCTGCCAGCCCCTCGTGGCCACCAATGTCGGCGGCATCCCGGAGATCTTCGGCGCCGCCGCGTCCGAGCTGGTGCCGCCCCGCGACGGGCAGGCGCTGGCGCAGGCCATCGCCCGGGTCCTCGACGAGGAGCCCGCCGCCTGCCGCCGACGCTTCGAGGCCCTCGCGGCCTCGGTCCGCGCCCGGTTCCCGATGACGCGCATGGGGTCGGACGTGCTCTCCGGCTATGCCGCGGCCCTGCGCGCCCGGGCTCCCGGCACCGGCCCCGGCCCCGCCATGGCCTCCACGGCGCCCTGAACCCGCCTCGCCGACCCGACCCCCGACCCTCTGCCCGATCCCAAGACGCGTATCCGAGCCCGAAAGCCAGCCATGAGCGCCTTCGATGTCCGTGACCTGCTGGATGCCGCCGGCCGGTTCGCCACCTCGGTGGAGGGAAGCCCGCCATCCGCGCTGCCGCCCGCCGAGGCGCGGGTGCACCCGGCGGCCCCGAAGCTGCTCTCCCCGGTGGTGCTCGCCGGCTGCGTCCGGATCGCGGAGTTCGTCCTCGTCGCCGGCCTCGGCATCGTGATCCAGCGGCTGCAGCTCGCCGGCATCGTGCCGCTCTCGCCCCGCTACCTCGCCGCTTCCTTCGGCCTCGCCGTCCTGGCGGTGTGCCTGCTGCAGGCCTCGGGCGCCTACGGCATGGCCGCCTTCCGGACCCTGCGCGGATCGGCGCTGCGGCTGGTGGGCGCCTGGTCGCTGGCATTCCTCCTGGTGGCCACCGCCATGGTGTTCGCCAAGATCGCCGACCACTATTCCCGGGTCTGGATGGCGAGCGTCTTCGTCGCCGGCCTCGCCGCCCTCGTGGCCGGGCGGCTCGCCCTCGCCTGGTTCATCACCGCGCAGATGCAGCGCGGCCATTTCGACCGCCGCACGGCCATCGTCGGCGGCGGTCCCGTCGCCGAGGACCTGATCCGCGCCCTCGACGCCCAGTCGGATTCCGGCGTGCGCATCGTCGGCGTCTTCGACGACCGCGGCGACACCCGCTCCGACACCGTGGTGGCGGGCTATCCGAAGCTCGGCACCGTGAGCGACCTCGTCGCCTACGCCCGCACGACGCGCCTCGACCTCATCATCTTCACGATCCCGATCGCCGCCGAGGACCGCATCCTGCAGATGCTGGCCAAGCTCTGGGTCCTGCCCATCGACATCCGCCTCTCGGCCCAGGCCTCGAAGCTGCGCCTGCGCCCGCGCGCCTATTCCTACCTCGGCGCGGTGCCGGTGCTCGACATCTTCGACAAGCCGATGGCCGACTGGGACATCGTCGCCAAGAGCGTCTTCGACCGGGTCGTCGGCCTCGCGATGCTGGTGGCGCTCGCCCCCGTGATGCTCGCGGTCGCCCTGGCGGTGCGCCTCACCTCGGCCGGCCCGGTGCTGTTCCGGCAGAAGCGCTACGGCTTCAACAACGAGCTGATCGAGGTCTACAAGTTCCGCTCGATGTACGTGAACCAGAGCGATGCCGGCGCCGCCCGTCTGGTGACCCGGGACGATCCCCGCGTCACCCCCGTCGGCCGCTTCATCCGCAAGACCTCGCTGGACGAGCTGCCGCAGCTCTTCAACGTCATCAAGGGCGAGCTTTCCCTGGTCGGGCCGCGCCCGCACGCTCTCCAGGCGAAGGCCGCCAACACCCTCTACGACCAGGTGGTGGACGGCTACTTCGCCCGCCACAAGGTCAAGCCCGGCATCACCGGCTGGGCCCAGGTGAACGGCTGGCGCGGCGAGACCGACACCAGCGACAAGATCCAGAAGCGCGTCGAGCACGACCTGCACTACATCGAGAACTGGTCGATCCTGTTCGACGTGAAGATCATGCTCGCGACCCCGGTCTCGCTGTTCCGCACCAAGAACGCCTACTGATCCGGACCCGCCGCCGAACGGAACAAGGGCCGCTCCCGCGAGGGGGACGGCCCTTGTCTCGTTCGGCCTTGACAGGCGGAGCGTCGTCCTACGGGAGGGCGCCGGCCTTCTTCTTGACCTCGGTCATCGTGTCCTCGCAGCCCTTCATGTCGCCGGCCTTGTCCTGGGCGCGGGCCTTCTTGATCAGGTCGCGCGCCTCGGCCACGCCGCCGGCGCTCGCCGTGGTGGACGGGTCGGTCGGCTTCACGTTCGGCGCCTTGTCGAGGGCTTTCTCGGAATGCGACGAGGTCGGGCCCCCCGGGGGCTCCTTGCCGGTGACCTGCTCGGCGCCCGCGCTGTCGAGGCGGCGCTCGATCGTGGCGATCTGCTCGGAACAGGACGAGGCGAAGGCGGGTCCGGCCGCGCCGAGGAGGACGAGGGCGGCGGGCAGGACGATAGCGATCCGCATGGATGGGCTCTCCGGGGTGGGGACCGCCCGCGAGGGCGGCCCATGTCGGGGTGTCGGGGTGTCGCGAGAGAAGCGCCCGCCGGCGGGCGGAGTTCCTTTCCGGACCGCCCGCCCCCGAGGCCCAAGCGTCGCAGCCTGCCCGAGCGCCGCGGCCTGCCCGAGTGCCGCGGCCCGGCCAACGCGAAGGGGGCGCGGATCGTCCCCGACCCGCGCCCCCTTCCGTCCGTCCCGCCCGACGCGTCGGGCTACCAGGTCACGCGCACGCCGCCATAGGCCGAGAGCGGCTGCACCAGGGTCGTGGTGCGCGGGTCGTTGATCACGAAGTTGCCCGCCACCGGGCCGGTCTCGGCGAAGGTGCCGAAATTGGCGTAGCGGTTGTTGAAAAGGTTGGTGACCAGGGCGAAGACCTGCACGTTCGGGCTGATCTGGATGCTCGTGTTCAGGTTCGCGGTGAAGTAGGCCGGCAGCTTGCGGTTGATGTTCGACTCGTCGCCGCGGAAGTAGGACGACGAGAACGCCTGGAAGTTCAGGCCGAAGGTCCAGATCGGCGTGATCAGGTAGTTGAACCCGGCCTTGAACTGGTGGTTCGGGATCAGGGGGACGTTGTTGCCGCGCCGCACGTTGATGAGGCCGTCATCGGCGAGCGGGTTGTTGGGCGAGGACAACTCGCCCGCGAACTGGAAGGTGGCGTCGATCAGGGCGTAGTTGCCGTAGAGGCTGAGCCGCTCGCCGACATATTCGCCCGAGACCTCGATGCCCTGGCGCTGGGTGGCCGGCACGTTGACGAAGTAGCCGCGGGCGGCGTTGCCCGGCACCGCGACCTGCAGGATGTCGTTGCGCAGGTCGGTGCGGAAGGCGCCGATCTTGTAGTTGAACAGGCCGTTCTCGTAGAAGTTCGGCACGGTGCCGCGGAAGCCCACCTCGTAGGTCTGGCCGGTGACCTGCTTGAGCGGCGGATCGGCCACGAGCGAGTTCGGCAGCAGGCAGGGCCGGTCGGGATTGGCGCAGGCGAGTTCGAGCGGAGTCGGGGCGCGGTTCGACTCGGAGTAGCCGCCGTAGAGGTTCAGCCAGGGGAAGAAGCGGTAGGTCGCGCCCACCACCGGGTTCACCTTGGTGAAGTAGTGCGTGCCCGTCACGTCCGGCGAGAAGCCGGTCTGGTCCTGGGTCGAGATCCGGGCGAAGTTCAGCCGGGCGCCGGCGGTGAGCGACAGGGCGTCGGTGACGTCGAAGGTGTCGAGGGCGTAGAGGCCCATGTAGAGGTTCGAGCCCGTGACGTTGCTCGGCGCGATGCCGAGGGCCGCCGCCGTGCGGATCGCCTCCGTGCCGAGGCCCGGGATCGTGCCGTAGTTCGGGTTGAGCGGATCCGTGGTGACGCTGAGGTCGGGGTTGATCACCCCGAGGCTGCTCGACGACTTGTAGGTGTAGTTGGCCGCATCGATGCTGCCGCCCACCACGAAGGTGTTGTTGTGGCCGAAGACCTGGTCGCGGTTGGTCGCCTGCAGGGTGCCGCCGTAGCCGACGGCCTCGGTGCGGATCGTGTCGAGGGTGCCGTAGGGGACGCCCGCCGTGAAGGGGATGCGCTGGCCCTGGCGGCCCAGGATGGTGAACTGGTCGCGGAAGGCGCGGTCGCTCAGAGCGCCACGCTCGAACCCGTCATCCTCGAAGCAGAGGAAGCCGCGGTTGCTGGAGCGCGTGCTGCACTGCTCGAAGTTGCCGTCGTTGCCGTCGATCACGAACTGGCTCAGGCGGCGCACGTAGGCATTGCCCTGCAGGTCCCAGGTCGGCGAGACCGCGACCTTGCCGGTGACCTGGATCTGGCCCTGCTCGGTGGAGATGGTCTGGGGCGAGGTGAAGATCGCCCGCTCGTTGGCGCGGGTGAAGTCCACCGGCGTGGCGGCGGCGGCGCCGAAGAAGGTCTTGGCGCCCGACGCGATGATGTGGAACTCGGAATCCAGGGTCTTGTGGCCGAGATCCGCGTAGACGCGGCCGATCTCGGAGGGCGAGCGGAGGCGCCAGCCCTCGTCGCGCAGGCCCTCGCCGGCGAAGTAGAAGCTCCAGGGTCCGATGACCTCGCCGTATTGCAGCGAGCCGAGGATGCGGCCGTTGGAGCCGCCGCTGACGGTGATCTCCTTGCCCTGCCAGGTGAAGCCGTTCTTCATCTCGATGTTGATCGCGCCGCCGAGCGCGTTGAGGCCGAAGACCGGGTTGCCGGTGACGATGTCGATCCGGTTGATCGCCACCGAGGGGATCAGGTCCCAGTTCACCACGTCGCCGAAGGCTTCGTTAATGCGCGCACCGTTCTGGTAGACGGCGAGGCCCTGCGGCGCGCCCTGGAGCGGCGAGGCGTCGAAGCCGCGATAGGTCAGGGTCTGGCGGAAGCCGTTGCCCTGCCCGTCCGACAGGTTCACGCCCGGCGTCTTGCGCGCCAGGGTGAAGGTCGGGTCGAGGGTGGCGCGGTCCTGCGCGAAGTCGGCCGCCGTCACGGTCTCGACGGTGTTGGGAATCTTGTAGAGGGACTGGCCGCCGCCGCCGCCCGTGGCGCCGACCGGGGTGGTCGCGACCACGTCGAGCTCGCTCAGCGTCACCGATTGCTGGCCGCCGGCCCCCTGCGCCAGCACGGCGCTCGGCAGCAGGGCCACCGACAGCAGCAAGCTGCTCCGCAGTGTCCGTCTCGTCATCCCCAGTCCCCCAAGATCGTCTTCGTGTGCTGCCCCTTGGCCGGGGCTTCGAAAACAGTCTTGCGAGGATCGGATGCTGAGAACAATCGCGCGCTGCGGGGATTCGGCGCTTTTGCGCGTTGCTCGCTTCCTTGGCCGCGCGGCGTGGCACGGCGGACACGATTTTTCTTACGATTTCAAAGGTTTGGGGAGAGTTCAGCAAGTTGCCCGGGAGAATGTGGCAAGGCGGTCCGGGGCCGCCGGACCGCCGGGCCTCGTCAGAGGCGGGCCTGGATCTTGCGGGCGATCTCGCCGAGGCGCTGCTCGAGCAGGGTCGGGACCTCGCAGACATAGGACAGGGACTGGCTGCGCTCCTGGAAGATGCGCCGGTCCCAGGTGAACTTGGTCTCCAGCTCCGAGGCGTCCTTGGGGATGTCGCGGGCGTCCTGCGCGCTCGGCGCATCCTTGGTGGCGCTGATCTGGTCCGCCTCCTCGCGGATGCGCTCGGCCATGCGGCGCTGGCCCTGGGCGTAGCGGCCGATGCCGGCGATGACCTTGTTGCGCTCGCCGTTGAGGACTTCGAACACGCCGGCGAAGACCCGGGTGAGGCGCTTCTCCTTGTCGGCGCCGGCCTTGGCGGCGAAGTCGTCGAGGAGCGGGTCGACCTCGGACAGCGGCGTGCGGCGGGAGGCGATCTTCTGGGCCAGCGCCGCGGACTCGAAATCGTCGCCCCAGGGGCCGGCCGCCTCGAGATCCGGCCCGGTCCAGACCGTGCCCGCGCTCAGAGTCGAGACCTTGCGCTGGACGCAGGGCCAGTCCGGATCGGATTTCGGCTGGGCGAGGACCGGCCCGGCGCCGAGGCCGAGGAGGGCGAGGCCGGCGAGGGCGCGGAGGGGGAGCGTGCGAGAAGTCATCAGGAATTGTCTCCGGCCGGGCCGCCGCGCCGGGCCATGATGCCACGGCCCGGATCGTAGGCGACGACGGCGAGGGTGAAGAAGGCGAGCGTGGTCCCCACGACCACCGCGCAGGCGATCGGCTCGAACTGCCCGTAGAGGGCGAAGCGCACGAGCTGCACCGCGTGGGAGAAGGGGTTGAGCTGGCAGATCCAGTACAGGGTCTCGGAGGATTCGCGGATGCGCCAGAGGGGGTAGAGCGCCGACGAGGCGAAGAACATCGGGAAGATCACGAAGTTCATCACGCTGGCGAAGTTCTCCAGCTGCTTGACCATGGAGGAGAGCAGCAGGCCGATGGCGCCGAGCATCAGCCCGGAGGCGATGAAGGCCGGCAGCGCCGCCAGGTAGCCGATGGCCGGGATGTCGAGCTCCCAGAACCACGCGATGGCCAGGAACGCGTAGGCCTGCACCACCGAGACGGTGACGCCGGCGATGAGCTTGGCGAGCAGGAGCAGCCAGCGCGGATAGGGACTCGTCAGCAGCACCTTCATCGAGCCGACCTCGCGGTCGTAGACCATCGAGAGCGAGGATTGCATGCCGTTGAAGAGCTGGATCATCACGGCGAGACCCGGGACCACGTAGACCTCGTAGAGCACGTAGGTCTGGTAGGGCGGCTCGATCGAGACGCCGAGCGTGTTGCGGAAGCCCGCCGCGAAGATGAACAGCCAGACCAGGGGGCGGACGAGGGCCGAGAAGAAGCGCTCCTTCTGGTTGAAGAAGCGCAGGAGTTCCCGGCGCACGATGCCGCCGAGGCAGATCAGGTAGCCGACGGCGTCGAGGCGCCCGAGATGGGGGACCGGCTTCTCGGACAGGGCTGGGGCGGCTGGTGCGAGGGTCTTGGTCATGCGGACAATCGCTCGTTCTGCGCGCAGCCGAACCCTCCCCCCTCTGCGGGGGAGGATGGCCCACGCGTGAGCGCGGGTCGGGCCGGGACGAAGTCCCGCATGAGGGGGGCGCCATCTCCGGAGAGGTCGCCCCCTCTTATGGTCGCTCCGCGACCATTCTCTCCCGCGGAGGGGGGAGGGTTGGATGCGGCCGCTTCGACGTCGCTTCTCATGCGGCAGCCCGCGCGGGTTCGGCGACGAGGCGCCGGAAGGCCGCCTCCAGGGTCTCGTCGCCCCGCGCGATGGAGCCGGCGGTGCCGCGGGCGACGACGCGGCCCCGGTGCAGCACCACCGCATCGTCGGACGCGTCGATCTCCTCGAAGATGTGGGTCGCCCAGAGCACCGACAATCCCTCCTCCCGCACCAGGGCGCGGACGATGGCGACGATGTCGGCGCGCGATTCGAGGTCCAGGCCCACGGTCGGCTCGTCGAGGAGGAGCAGCCGGGGCTCGTGCACCAGCGAGCGGGCGATCTCGATGCGCCGGGACTGGCCGCCCGAGAGGGTCCGCACCTTGTCGTCGCGCCGGTCGCTCAAGCCCACGCGATCGAGGAGCGCGGCGATCCGCGCCTTGGCGGCCTTGCGGGCGATGCCGTGCAGGCTGGCATGGTAGAGGAGGTTCTGCGCGACGGTGAGATCGGTGTCGAGGGTGCGGGCCTGGAACACCACGCCGAGGCGGGCGAGCGCCCGGCTCGGCTCCCGGTCGAGGGCATGGCCGAGGATCGAGACCCGGCCATCCTGGTTCGAATACAGGCGGGTGATCACCGAGAACAGCGTCGTCTTGCCGGCCCCGTTCGGCCCGAGCAGGGCGGTGAAGCGCCCGCGCGCGACGCTGAGGGAGACGTCGGACAGGGCCGCCCGCGCGCCGAAGCGGTGGCTGACCTGGGCGACGTCGAGGGCGGGGCTCGCGCGCTCTCCAGAACTCTCTCCAGAACTCATGGCTTCAACGCCCGCCTGGCGTCGCCGACGGCATCGAGGCACTCGTCGAACTCGCCCTCCCCCATCTCGCGCTCGGCGACCCGCAGGGCCTTCTTGAGCTTGGGCTGGATCGCCTCAGGAGCGGGCCTGACGTCCGGGGCGGGCCTGACGTCCGGGGCGGTCTTGGCGTCCGGGGCGGTCTTGGCGTCCGGGGCGGTCTTGGCGTCCGGGGCGGTCTTGGCGAGTTCGGCCCTGATCATCGCGATGCCGTCCATGCAGGCGGCCTTGTCGTCCGCGCGGGCGGCGACGCTCCCGAGGGCGAGGAGGACGGAGAGGGCGAGAAACGGGGGCGCGCGCATCGACGGGGTCCTACTTCACGATGAACTTGCCGGTCATGCCCTTGGCTTCGAGGCCATGGACCGACCAGGGATACTCGCCGGGCCGGATGGCCACGAACTCGATCGCGATCTCGCCCGGATCGTCGAATTCGAAATGGTCCGGCGGGCCGCTGCCGTGGATCTCCAGGTGCTGGATGACGATCTGGTTGAACCAGATGTTGCGGAAGAACTCGGTCGCGTAGAACTTGTACTCCTGCCGGCCCTTGGCGACGATCCGCAGGCGGTAGGCCTTGCCGGATTCGAGCTCGATCTCCTTGTTCTCCACGACGAAGTCGTTGCCCTCCTCGTTGCCGAGGACGAGGTCGGGCAGGTTCTGGCGCTTCTTCGTCAGGTCGAGGGCCTGGGCCGGCGCCATCCAGGCCGCGCCGGTGGCGAGGCACGCCGCCAGGGCAAGGGCGGTCAGGGCAAGGGCGGTGCGCCGCATCGTCCGCTTCATGTGTTGTCCTCCCGTTGGCCGCCCGGAGGCGGTGCTGCCCCAGGACGGTGCCGCCTTGGAGCGGTCGTCGCTGTCGCTCTCGCGGGTCTCCCCTCCCCGTCGGGGAGGCGCGCGTGCCTAGTTCGGCGAGACCGTGACTCCCCAGGGCAGAAGCCCGACGGGGATGCTCTTCACCACCTTCTCGGCCGCCACGTCCACGACCGAGATGTCGTTCGAGGAGCCGTTGGTGGAGAACAGCAGCTTCTGGTCCGGGGTGAAGGCGAGCTGCCAGACGCGCTGGCCCACGGGGAGATACTTCTCCACGGCGTAGGACTTGGCGTCGATCACCGCGATGCGGTTGGCAGGCCCGAGCGCCACAAAGGCCTTGCTGCCGTCCTTGGTGATGCGGATGCCGACGGGCTGGATCGCCTCGTCGTTCACGCCCGGGATCTTGAAGCTGATCTTCTTGATCACCCGGCGCGAGGCGACGTCGATGATGCTGATGGTGCCGCCGACCTCCGCCGAGACCCAGAGGTACTTCCCGTCCGCCGTGAACTCGGCGAAGCGCGGCCGCGCATCGACCAGCACGTTGTCGATCACCGCGAAGGTCGTGGTGTCGATGAAGTGGGCCATGTTGGTGGTCTCGGAGGTGTTCACCAGGATCTTGCCGTCCGGCGACAGGCCCATGCCCTCGGGCTCGACGCCCACCGGCACCTCGGCCATGACCTTGTTCTTCTCGATGTCGATGACGGTGACCTGGCTGTCGTCCTCGTTGGCGACGTAAAGGAGGTTGCCGGTCGGGCCGAGGATGAACTGCTCCGGATCGGGCCCCGAGCGCAGGGAGCGCACGACCTTGCCCGTGCTGGTGTCGAGCACGTCGATGCGGTCGTCGTCGCTGGCGCAGACGAAGAGTTCCTTGCCGTCCTTGCTGGTGGTCACGCCGCGCGGACGCCGGCCGACCTTCCAGGTCCCGGTGACCGCCATCGTCTCGGTGTCGATGACGCTGACCGAGTTGCCCTTCTCGTTGGTGACGTAGACCGTGTAAGCCTGCGCCGGATGGGCCAGTGACGTGCCTGCCAGCAGCGCCAGGCCCAGGATCGATCCGGACGCGTCTGCCCTGAAGCCGCGGCTCATGGGGTTCCTCCTCGGGGCCATCGTTGTTGCGTGGGCGCAGAATCGCTCGCGCACGATTGTTTGGGCGTTACTATAGTGCAGCCCCCTCTCACGGGGAGCTTGGGATCGCAAGCGGACGGGGGACCGCGTTGCCGCAGGGGAGCCGGACGGCCCGGGCCTCGCGCGAACGTGACGGCATCAGTCGGGAAACTTGCAGGTCGTCTCCGGCAGGTCGATGCCGAGGGTGTCGAGCGGCGTGCGCTGGTGCGTGAACCCCTGTTCCGGCGCCACCGAGACCATGGCTCTGGGCTGCACCACGATGATGGGCTGGCGCAGCTGGTGGTCCCAGGGCCGGTAGCTCAGGGAGACGCCCTTGTAGGCCGGCAGGCTGAAGGCCGGGTCGGTGAAATAGGGCGCGAGGATCGCCGGGTCGGCCGTCTTCTTCTGGGTCGCCGCCTCCCCCACCGAGCGCACCGCCGCCCAGGCCTGATAGTCGAGGGGCCGCATCAGCCGCCCCGACTGCCGCCGGAAGCGGTTCTGCGCCTGGGCCGCGCCCCAGGTCTCCAGCATCGGGTGCCAGGTGGTGGCGATCAGCCCCTGCGTACCCGCCACGGGGCGCGGGTCGACGGTGCGGAACGGGACGTAGTCGCCCCAGTCGCCGGCCTCGTCGGCCACCACGGCGATGTCGTAGTCGAGCCCCCGGGTGAAGACCATCGCCTCGGACCGGGTCGGGGTGTCGCCCCGCGCCTTGGCGAGCGGCCCGAAGGTCCAGGGCTTCTCGGCGTTGATCTTCAGGGCGAACTTGCGGGCGGAGTTCTTGAAGGCGTCGGCATAGAGCCGGTCGTTCTCCGCCGGCCCGACGATGAGGAACATCTTGCGCCAGCGCATCAGGGTGAAGAACTGCGCCAGGGCGTCGGTCTGCATCGCCCGGCTCGGCAGGACGTGGAAGACGCTGCGGCGGCAATCGGCCCCGCGCAGGCGGTCGTCGGGGGCGGCGATGTTGAAGATCGTGACGCCCTGGCCCTTCAGCGCGTCCGCGACGGCGAGCAGTTCGGCCGCCGGGAGCGCCACCACGAGGTAGCGGATGCCCCGCCCCGCGAGGTCCCGTGCCGCCGCGACGGCCTCCTTGTCCCCGTCGAGGGCGACTTCGTCGAGCACGTAGGTCTGCTGGGTGAAGCGGCCGGTGTTGTTGTTGTCCTTGACCGCCATCCGGGCGCCGGCGACGCCCTCGTCCTCCGGCACCGCCTCGGCGTCGTAGGAGGAGGGGGCGGGCTCGGGCCGATAGATCAGGCCGATATGCGTCTCGCTCGGGGCGATGGCCGGTGCGGCCGGCTCCTGGGCCGAGGCCGGCGAAAGGCCGCACAGCCCGAGGCTGAGGGCGAGCGGGGCGAGGAGGAAGCGTGCGGGGCTGTGCATGTGGCGCAGAGGCTAACAACATTGCGCCGCCGCGCTCAATCACGGATTGCTAAGCGGTTCCTAAGGGCGTCGCGCGGGAAACCTTGCGCTCAACACGGCGCCGCGGCGCCATTTGCGGGCCGGGCCGTTTCCGGGCAGATCTCGCGGAACGGACGTACCGGTGGGATCGCGCGGGCGTCCGGCGCGTTCCCGTGATCCTTCCTGTCCCCGCCTCCAGCGGAGAGCTTCGCCCATGGCCCCGTCTCCGGTCCGCTCAGCGCTCGGTCTCGCCCTCGCCGCCCTCCTCGCCACCGGTGCTCTCGCGGGACCCGCACGGGCCGCACCGGAGAAGGCCGCGATCTTCGGGGTCGAACTGTTCGACCCCGGCGTGGTCGGCGGCCGCAAGGCCCGGCCGGACGAAGTGCGGCGCCTCGGCCTCGTCACCGACGAGTTGCGCAAGGCGCTGGCCGACAGCGTCGAGCCCGTCGACGTCGCCCCCCAGGCGGCCGAGATCGCCAAGCAGGCGCCCCTCTACAAGTGCGACGGCTGCGCCGCGGCCATCGCCAAGACCCTGGGGGCCGATCTCGCGGTCAGCGGCTATGTCGAGAAGGGCTCCAACCAGATCTTCAACCTCACCGTCACGATCGCGGAGGCCGCCACCGGCAAGGTCATCCGCGGCGGCCGCGTGGTGATCCGGGCCGACACCGACGACACCTGGGCGCATGCCATGCGCTGGGTGGTCAAGAACCGCCTCCTCACCGAGCCCCTGTCGAACCGCTCCTGACCGGGCCGCGTTTCGACGGGCGGGGATTTCCCTTCTTCCCGCCCATGCGCTAGGCCCGCCTCCGGGCCGGAAGCGCCAGCTTGAGGCCGAATTTGCCCCGGCCGCGCCATCACGGGCGCGGCGCTTCCCGACCCGGGCGTCGTCGATGGTCTCCCCGAGGCCCCCGAGCAACCGAAACCCGCGCTGATGTCCGTACCCCGCGTTCCCCGATCCTTCGATCTCCGGTCCTTCGGCGGCGACGCTCCCGCCCCGCGCCTCCTCGTGAGCGTGCGCGACGCGGAGGAGGCGGACCTCGCCGCGCGCGCGGGCGCCGACTTCGTCGACGCCAAGGACCCCGATCGCGGGGCGCTCGGCGCCCTCCCCCCCGCCACGGTCCGCGCCATCGTGGCGCGGGTGGACGGCCGGTCGCTGACGAGCGCCGTGGCCGGCGAGCCGGACCGGGCGGCCCTGGTTCCCGCCATCGCCGCCATGGCGGATACCGGCGTCGAGGTCGTGAAGGTGGCGGTGCGGGGCGACGCCTCGGCCGACGATCTCGCCCGGGCCGCCGCGGCGGCCTCCGGCCGCCTGATCGCCGTGCTCTTCGCGGAGGCCGGCGACGCGACCGGCCTGGTGCCGGCCCTGCGCCGCGCCGGCTTTCTCGGCGCCATGATCGACACCGCCGGCAAGGACGGGCGCCGCCTCACCGACCACCTGCCCCTGCCGGTGCTGGCCGCCTTCACCCGCGCCTGCCGCGGCCATGGCCTGGTCTCGGGCCTCGCCGGCTCCCTGGCGCTGCCCGACATCGCGGTCCTGGCAGCCCTCGGCCCGGATTACCTCGGCTTTCGCGGCGGACTCTGCGCCTCCGGCAATCGACGGCAGGGCCTCGATCCCGTCCGGGTGGCCGAGGCCGTGCGCCTGATCCGGGCCTCGGCCCGGCGGGACGCCGCCTGATGCGGGCGCCGGCCGCCCCGACCGTGGTGAAGCTCGGCGGCAGCCTCGTCGCCGATGCGCCCCGCCTGCGGGCCTGCCTCGCGCGCCTCGCCGCTGGCGTCGCGGACTCTTGCACCGAGGACTCTTGCGTCGAGGGCTCCTGCATCAAGGATCTTTGCGTCGAGGGTCCCTGCGTCATCGTCCCCGGCGGCGGCCCCCTCGCCGAGGGAGTGCGCAGCGCCCAGGCCGCCCTCGGCTTCTCCGACGCCCTCGCTCACCGCCTCGCCCTCGACGCCATGGGCCGCATGGCCGAAATCCTCTCGGCGTTGGAGCCTCGCCTCGTCCCGGTCCGCGACCTGGGGGCCTTCGCCGGCATCCTGGCCGCCGGGCGGGTCCCGGTCTGGGATCCGGTCGCCCTGCAGGCGGGCCACCCGGACATTCCCGAGACCTGGGCCGTCACCTCCGACAGCCTCGCCCTCTGGCTCGCCGCCGAGATCGGCGCGCCGCGCTGCCGCCTGGTGAAGTCCGTCGACCGTCCGGCGGGCGCGGACTGGGCCGCTCTCGCCCGGACCGGCCTCGTCGACGCGGCCTTCCCGGCCTTCGCTGCGCGCTATGCCGGCCGCATCGAGATCCTCGGTCCCGGCCTCGATTCGACGAGGGCCGCCGCATGAGCGCGCCCGAGCATCTGGTCTTCATCACCGGCCGCATGGCCAAGGCGCGCCTGGAGAAGGTCGCCGCCACCCTGCCGCCGGAACGCTTCGCCTGGAGCATCGCCGATGCCGGCGTGAAGGTCGCCGCCCTGATGACGGAGGAGATCATCCGGCGTCGGGTGACGATCCCGGACGGCGCCACCCGCATCGTCCTGCCCGGGCGCTGCCGGGCCAATCCGGAGGCGCTGGCCGCGCATTTCGGCCTGCCGGTGGAACGCGGGCCCGACGAGATCGTCGATCTGCCGGCCTATCTCGGGCTCGCTGGGCGCAAGGTCGATCTCTCGGGCCACGACCTGCGCATCTTCTCCGAGATCGTCGACGCCTCGAAGATGACCCCCGAGCAGATCCTGGCCAAGGGCCTCGATCTGGCTCGGCGCGGCGCGGACGTGATCGACCTCGGCGGCCTGCCGGACACCGATTTCCCGCATCTCGAGGCGTGCGTGCGCCTCCTGAAGGGGGCCGGGCTCAAGGTCAGCGTCGATTCGTTCTCCCTCGACGAACTGGCCCGCGGAGCCCGGGCGGGGGCCGACTACCTCCTCAGCCTGAACGAGCAGACCCTGGATCTGGTCTTCGAGACCGACGCCGTGCCGGTGCTGGTGCCGGTGCGTCCCGACGACCTGCCCTCCCTCGACCGCGCCATCGAGCGCATGGAGCGGGCGGGACGGCCCTACATGGCCGACCCGATCCTGGAGCCGATCCACTTCGGCTTCGTGGAATCGATCACCCGCTACCACGAGACCCGGCGGCGCTGGCCCGGCATCGAGATGATGATGGGGACCGGCAACCTCACCGAACTCACCGAGGCCGACAGCCTCGGGGTCACCGCCCTGCTGGTCGGGATGTGCTCGGAGCTCGCCATCCGCAACGTGCTCATCGTCCAGGTCTCCAACCACACCCGCCGGACCGTTGAGGAGCACGACGCCGCCCGCCGGGTGATGTTCGCGGCGCGCGCCGATTCGGCCCTGCCCAAGGGCTACGGCCGCGCCCTGCTGGCGCTCCACGACAAGCGGCCCTATGTGCAGACCCCGGACGAGATCGCGGCCCAGGCGGCCGAGGTGAAGGACCCGAATTACCGCATCGCCGTGGCCGAGGACGGCATCCATCTCTTCAACCGCGACCTCCACGCGATCGGCACCGACGCGATGGCCTTCTTTTCCGATCTCCAGAGGACCGGCGACGTGGCGAGCGACGGCGCCCACGCCTTCTATCTCGGTGGCGAACTGACCAAGGCCGAGACCGCCTGGCGCCTCGGCAAGCGCTACGTGCAGGACGAGGCCCTGGCCTGGGGGGCGGCGGCCGATGCCGAGGTGGAGGACGCCACCGCCTTCAAGAAGGCCGGCCACACGAAGCATTCCGGCCCCGCCGCCGCCGAGATCGCGGCCCGTGACGCGACGCCGCCGGAGGCGGGGGCGGCAGCGCCCGCGACGACCGGGCCGGGCGAGACCCGGGCCGCCGACGCGCTCTCGGAGGTTCCCGCGGAGACGAGCGGTCGCATCGTCTGCGGCAGGTTCGTTCCCGACGAGCCCGCTCCGGCAGACCCGTCCGCACCCGCAGGGAAGGCCTGACCCCGTGCCGCTGATCCTCGAGACCGTCGTCACCACCACCGCCCGCGACGGGTCGCTGCACCTCGTGCCGTTCGGGCTGATCCAGGACGGTGCGGACTGGATCCTGGCGCCGTTCCGGCCCTCGCCCACCATCCTCAACCTCGCGGAAAACCCGGTCTTCGCCGCCTCCAGCCCCAGCGACGTGCGGGTGATCGCCGGCGCCGTCACCGGGCGGCGGGACTGGCCGACCCTGCCCTGCGAGCGCATCGCCGGCCGGCGCCTCGCCGAGAGCTTCGGCCATGCCGAGTTCGAGGTCGCCGCCGTGGAGGAGGACGCGGTGCGGCCCCGCTATCGGGGCCGGATGGTGCACGCGGCGGCGCACGTCCCCTTCATCGGCTACAACCGGGCGCAAGGTGCGGTGCTGGAGGCGGCGATCCTCTCCACCCGCCTGCACATGCTGGAGCCCGACAAGATCCTGACCGAGATGCGCTACCACGCCATCGCGGTCGCCAAGACCGCCGGGCCCGCCGAGCGCGAGGCCTGGGACTGGATCGAGGACAAGGTCGCCGCGGCCCTCGGCCGCGACGATCGCATCCTCGAGCGTTCCCCCCCAGCACCGTAGAATGTGCTTTCCCGAGGAGACGAAGACCCGATGAAGTTTCTCACTCTGACGACCGTGGCGGCCTTCGCCCTGGTGTCGTTCGGCGCCCAGGCGCACGGCCCGACCCGCAAGAAGGTCGAGGAGACCGTCGAGATCAATGCTGCGCCCGACAAGGTCTGGGCCGTGATCGGCAATTTCCAGGACATGAGCTGGCTGCCGCCGGTGGAGAAGACCGAGGGCAAGGGCGGCAACGAGGTCAAGGCCACCCGCACGCTGACGCTCAAGGGCGGCGCCACGGTGGACGAGGAGCTGTACAAGTACTCCGCCGAGAAGATGAGCTACTCGTACCGGATCACCAAGGTCGACGTGAAGACCCTGCCGGTGAACGACTACTCCTCCACCCTCAAGGTCGAGGATGCCGGCGGCGGCAAGTCCAAGGTCGCCTGGGACGGCGCCTTCTATCGCGGCTACATGAACAACGATCCGCCGCCCGAGCTGAACGACGAGGCCTCGCAGAAGGCCGTGCGCGGCCTCTATCGCACCGGCCTCGACGCCCTGAAGGCCAAGATCGAGAAGAGCGGTTCTTGATCGCATCGCGCAAGGGGACGGGCCGGCGCCTCGCCGGCCCTCTCCTCGGTCTCCTGCTGCTCGGCGCGCCCGCCCGGGCCGACGAGGCCCTCGTCACCGCCCAGGGCGCCAACACCCTGGCGATCGTCGACCTCGAGGCCGGCACCGTGGCCGCGCAGGTGCCGATCGACGGCGCGCCCGCCGGCATCGCCCTGTCCCCCGACCGCCGGACCGCCTTCGTCACCCGACCCGAGGGACCGGGCCTCGCCGTGGTCGATCTCGCCACCCGCACGGTGACGGGCACCCTCGCGCTGCCCGGCGGCCCCCTCGGCATCGCGGTCAATCCGAAATCCGGCGCGGTCTACGTCGCCGACTGGTACGGCAGCCGGATCTTCGTGGTCTCACCCGACGGTGCGCAGCTCGACACCGAGATCCAGGTCGGCGCCTCGCCCTCCGGCATCGCCGTGACGCCCGACGGCGCCACCCTCCTGGTGGCCAACCGCGAGGGCGATTCGGTTTCGGTGGTCGACGTCGCCACGGCCCGGGAAGTCCAGAAGATCCCCGTCGGCCAGCACCCGTTCGGCATCACCCTCGATGCCGAGGGCGCCCGCGCCTACACCGCCAACGTCACCTCGAACGACGTCTCGGTGATCGACGTGCCCGGCCGGCACGAGATCGGCCGGGTGACCACGGGCGAGCGCCCCTACGTGGTGGCTCTGGCCGGTCCGCGCGGCTTCGTCACCGACCAGTATTCGGGCACGGTCACGGTGTTCAACCTGAAGACCCTCACCAACGTCGCGGCGATCGAGGTCGGCGATCACCCGGAGGGCATCGCCGCCTCCCGCGACGGCCAGACGCTCACCGTGGCGAACTGGGGCTCGAACACCCTGAGCGTGATCGACTCGACCACGCTCAAGGTGACGGGCGAGATCAAGGTGCCGGACGGACCCCGGTCCTTCGGGGATTTCCTGCGGTGAGTGTTGGAGGCTGGGTACGCCGCGCGTGATGTGCCGGATCGGTTAGAGAGCGGATCCTGGCCTTTCGCCCCGAAGCGGACGTTCCGCTCCTCACTTCACCCAGACGTAGCGCATCCTTTTTCAAGCTCCCGCGTAGCGGACCTTCCGAAGGGTTCTGAAAGGGGCGCAAGCGGACGGGGCCGAGCTGTCAAGCTCTCACCACGAGAGCCCGCGGCCCCCTGCACCTCACGCCGCCGCCGGCGGCTCCGGAGACTCGGGCTCCTCGGGCGAGTTCAGGATGTCCTCCAGCTCGTCCACCAGCATGTCGATCTGGTCCTGCGTCGCCAGCACCCGAAGGGTCTGGCCGGATTCGGTGGCGATGGCCAGCTCGATGCCGCCGCTGGAGCGGCTCGCGAGAATGCGGGCGAGTTTCTGGGGCGTGCTCATGCGGGGATCTCTCTCCGGGAAATCAGGATGGGTCGGCGGCCAGCAGCGCCACGGCGACGGCGGGGCCGCAGGTGGAGGCCCAGTCGGTCGCGGCCTCGGCGCGGGGGCCGGCGACGAGGCCGGTGAAGGCGAGGGCCGGCCGGCCGAGGCGGGCGGCCAGGCGCTCGGCCAGGAACCGGCCGGCGCCGCAGACCACCACGGGCGCCGCGTCGGGCAGGGGCCGGCGCGAGAGCACCAGGGCGGCCGCATCGTGCAGACGTCGGAGTTGCTGTTCTGCGAAATGGGCTGCCAGGGCGCGCCACTCGGCGGCGCTGCCCTCGTCGCGGTCGCGGCCGATGATGCGGGCGAGCCGGGTCTCGCTCTCGGGGATCGACTTGCCCTTGAGGTCGACGCTGTGCTGCTGGTCGGCGCCCTCCGGCAGGTCGCCGAGGATGCGGTGGATGTCGGCGGCCGTGGCGAAGGTCTCGGCCATCAGCCCGGTGCGCCGGCCCCGGAACGGGGCGTGGTCGGCCAGCGCGACGAGATGCGAGCGCACCACGCCGGTATAGACGAGTTCCCCCGTCTCCAGGCGCTCGGCGTCGCTGTAGCCGGCCGCCACGGGCGCCCCGGCCGCGATCGGAATGAGGTCGGCCGTGGTGGAGCCGATATCGACGAGGAGCCCGTCGGCGACGTGGCGGCCGATCAGGGCCGCGGTGGCGTGCCAGTTCGCCGAGGCGATGTCGGCCGCGTGCGCCGCGGCCGCGGCCGGTGCGAGGAGGCCGGAGCGTCCGCCGTAGATCCGGACGCGCCCCGGGAGGCGCGTCTCGGCCCAGGCGGAGATCTGCCGCACGCCATCGGCTCGGCCGGCGAAGCAATCGGTGAGTTCCCCCGTCATGGTGACGACGTGGTCGGCCGCTCCGCGTGCCCAGTCGGGCAACTGCGCCAGGGTTTCGTCGAGGGCGGGCAGGCCGCGCCAGAGGCGGCACGGCGCCTGGACCACGTCGATGACGCGGGAGTCGCGGACCAGGGCCGCCTTGACATGGACCCCGCCGAGATCCCAGCCGATCACGGGCGCATCGGCGGGCGCTCCAGATGCAGGAAATCCAGATGCAGGAGATCCAGACGGTGGTGTCACGGGCGGGCCTGAACGCGGGAGGAAGCCGGATGGCGGACGAATTCGAGATCATTCCGGTGATCGACCTGCGCCACGGAGTCGTGGTGCGGGCGCGGGCCGGGGACCGCGCCTCCTATGCCCCGATCGTCACGCCCTTGGCAAAGGGGTCGGCGCCGGCGGACGTGGCCCGCGGGCTCCTGGGGGCCGTGCCGGCCCGGATCCTCTACGTGGCCGACCTCGATGCGATCGTCGACGGGGCCGCGCCCGACCACGCGAGCCTGTCCGCCATCGCGACCGCCTGCCCCGGCACCATCCTCTGGGTCGATGCGGGATTCGCCGAGGCGGCCGGGGTCGAGGCCTTCCTCAACGCCGGGCTCGGCCGGCCGGTGATCGGGAGCGAGAGCCAGACGGATGCCGGGCTCGTGCGCGCCCTGGGCGACCGGTCGGTGTTCTCCCTCGACACGCGGGACGGCGAAGCCCTCGGGCCGGCCGCCCTGCACGAGACGCCGGCGCACTGGCCGCGCGACGTCATCGTGATGACGCTGGGGCGGATCGGCGTCGGAGCCGGGCCGGACCTCGACCGTCTGGCGGCGGTGGCGGCCGCGAGCCCGGGGACCCGCCTTTACGCGGCCGGTGGCGTGCGGGGGCCGGCGGACATCGCGGCCCTGCGGGACCGGGGCGTGGCCGGCGCCCTCGTGGCCTCCGCCATCCATGACGGGGCCTTGCAGAATGGGGGCCTGCGCGTCTGACGCCGCGCAAAAGAGAGGGGCGGCCCGAAGGCCGCCCCGCCATGTGTTCATCGTCCGAGGAAGATGGAAGCCAGTCGCTGGAGCAGGCCCCGCGGTGCGGGCGGAGGCGCGCTCTGCCCAGGACTGCCCCCGATCTAAGCGTTCGACGCGAAGGGGTGCGAAGCGGAGTTGCGCTGCTCGGTGACGACGGCAGCGGTGGGCTCGCCCTTGACGGCGCGCTCGATGGAGAGCTTCACGGCATCGTAGTTGTACTTCTGGATCTTGGCGTCGTCGGCCGCTTCCCAGTGGATGAACACGCCGACCAGGATGAACAGGTCGTCGGCCTCGTCGGCGGGAATCGTGCCCTCGGCCACGCAATCCTGAACGGCCTTGGCCACGCCGTGCTGGGCGGGGCCGAACATCTGGACGGCCTGACGGGCGTCGTTGATGGTGACCTTGTTGAACATCAGGGTGTTCGGCTTGCAGGGCAGGTTCGGCGCGATGACCGCGAGCAGGCTGGTGAAGCCGTGCTTGTTGTTCACGAGGCCGTTGCAGAAGGCGGCTTCGGCCGGCGAACCGCGCGGTCCGATGATGAGATCGATGTGGGCGACCTCGTTGCCATCGCCGACGAGGGCCTCGCCGACCAGAACCTTGTTGATCTTCGCCATGTGGGGTTTCTCCCAAAGTCTTGAAAAGACGTGACCGCCCCCGAGCTTCAGGCGCGGTCGGCAGCTATCCTTGTTCACGGCGTCCAGTCCATCGAGGGACCGGACCGGTTAGCCCGGATCGCGGCGCGGACCCTACTCTGGGGCCTTGCCGGGAACAACCCTGCGCGGGGCGTACGGCCTGGCAATTTATTCATCGCCGGCCGGAACCTTCGTTTGAGGCGGCGAAATCTTCACCGGGCCGAGCGTTTTTGCTGTCGGCTTCGAGGAGGCGGGCGAGAAACAGCGTGGCCACCGTGAAGTCCGCGCTGGTGCCCGGGTTGAGGCGGGCCGCCTTCCAGGCCCGGTCCCGGTCGAGCAGGGCCTCCACAGGCGCCGTTTCGAGGTCGAGGGCGAGCAGCGCCTCCGCCTCGGCGCGAAGGGCCTCCGCCCGGCCGGGGCCGTGCTTGCGCGCCACGTGGCTGTCCGGCACCCGGGCGAGGTAGGCGAGGTAGACGGCGGTGGTGCACCAGGGCGGCGCCAGGCCCCGCGCACGGGCGGCCGCCAGGGCCGGCAGTCCGATCGCGAACAGATCGGCGAATCCGGTGACGTAGGCTCGCGCGATGGCGTCGCGCGGGGCGGCGTCCGCCATGGCGGCCCGGAGCGAGGCCGGGGCCGCCGCATCGGTGACGTCGTGGCGCTCGGCCCGGCCGAGACCGCCCGGATTGGCCCGGCGGATCGCGGCGTACACGTCGCGCGCATCGGCGGCGTCGAGGCCGTCGAGCCGAGTCGCGAGGGCGGGACGGAGGGGTGGGCCCGCCTCGGCCGCCAGGGCCAGGGGCGCGCAGAGGAGCAGGATGCCGAGATTGGTGTTCTGGCCGACCCGGTCCATCGTCGCCTCGACCGCCCCGAGCACGCGCCGGCCGACCGCTGCGCCGGCCTCGGCGAGGGCAGGGGCCGAGACCTCCGCGCTCGCCACGAAATCCGCCACCGCCATGCGGTGGCCGTCGGCGAAGGCGTGGACGTTGCCGGGCTTCAGGGCGTCGAGTTCGTCGAGGCAGCTCGCCCGATAGGCGGCGGCGATGGCCTCGGGCGCGATCATCCGAGGGCCGAGACGAGCCGGGGCGGGCGGGCCGCACGCACGGCGTTGAGGAAGCCGCGGGCGACGGCGAGCGCGATGTCGACCTCGGTGACCCGCTGCAGCCCGGACCAGGCCGGCATCGAGTTCACCTCCAGGACGAGGTAGCCCCCCTGCCCGTCCTCGACGAGATCGATGCCGGAATAGTCGACGCCGACCGCGGCGGCCGCCCGCTCGGCGAGCTCGGCGGCGGCGGGCGGCATCGCCCAGGCCAGGGGCCGGCCTCCGCGATGGACGTTGGTGATCCAGCCGTCACCCTCGCGGATCATGCCCGCGATGGCGCGGCCCTCGCAGACGAAGACCCGGTAGTCGCGCCAGAGGCCGTCGCTGCGGGCGACGTAGCGCTGGAGGTAGTAGACCCGGGACACCGCCTCCTCGCCGGGCAGGTCCTCCGGGCGCTCGATCAGCTGGAGTCCCTCGCCCTGCGAGCCGAAGAGCGGCTTCAGCACCAGGGGACGGCCGGGCCGCGCCTCCCGCGCCACGATCTCGGCGGCGGCCTCGCGCTTCGAGAGCACGTAGGTCTCCGGGGTCGGCAGGCCGGCCCGGGCGATGAGCAGGCTCGTCATCGCCTTGTCGACCGAGCGCTCGATCGCGCCGGGGGAATTCCACACGACGGTGCCGGCGGCCACCAGGGCGTGCAGGACACCCAGCCGCATGGTCGTCGCCTCGAAGGTGCCTCCCGCGATGGTGCGCAGGAGGACGCCGTCCGGCAGGGCCTCGAAACCGGGCACGCGCAGGGGCTCGGGTCCCCCCGTCACCACCGCGACGTCGGCCATGGAGAACAGCAGCGGCTCGGCGCCGAGCTGTTCGAGGGCGGCCTTCAGGCGCGCCTTGTGCCAGTTGCCGTTGTCGGCCGCGAGCCCGATCCGCATTGTCTTTCGCAAACCTCGAACGTGAAAACCCTTCTCCCCCCGGCGGGAGAAGGTGGCCCGCGTCAGCGGAACGGGCCGGGACGAAGTCCCGCAAGGGAGGAGCGCCCCCTCCGGAAACCTCGCCCCCTCTCCCGCCTGCTCCGCAGGCACCCTCCCCCGCAGAGGGAGGAGGGTTCATGCGTCGGCTCTCTACCGGAAGGAGGCTTCCACCAGCTCCGGCATCAGCCGGCCGCCGCGAAAACTCTTTCCGGTGGTGACGGAGGTGACGATCACCTCCGCCGGGCTGAAGAGGGCGCCGTCGATCTTGTAGAAATCGCCGTTCACCCGGGCGAAGATGTCGGCGAAGGGGGCGCCGTGGTCGGCCGAGTTCGACGAGGGGATCTGCTCGGCGAGCTGCTGCGCATCGGCGTCGTCGGCCTCGACGAAGAGCTGCACGCGGCCGCCGTAGATGATGGCGTCGTTGGTGCGGCCCATGGCCTGGATGAAGTCCGGGTGCTGCGGCGAGAGCGGGGCGGAGCCGATGCCGTCGACGATTCTGTGGAGGTCGAAGCCGACGGTGTGGGCCTTGTGCAGGGCGACCTCGAGGACGCGGGCGACGACCTGGGTCGAGCCGGCCAGGCTCTGGGTCGGGGCGTAGATGAAGGTCAGCTGCTCCGGCGCCAGGCCGGTGGCCTCGGCCACCTTGGCGACGACGGAGGCCGGCGGTCCGCCGGCCGCCTCCAGCACCAGGGCGGTCTGGGTCGCCGTGTCCTTGTAGCCGAGCTCGCCGTAGAGGTCCTCCACCACCGCGACGGCGCGGCCGGGGCCGGAGCCGAGGGCGAAGAACCCGGAATCCCCGGTCTCGTCGGCGAGCGACCAGCCGGCATACTGGCTCCCCAAGCAGGCGATGACCGGATCGGCGGCGTGCACGATCACCGAGTAGGGCCAGGACGTGATCGGGCCGGAGGGCGCGATCGAGACGGTGCCGAGGCCGCCGAGGCAGATCTCGGCGATCCGACGCCCAGCCTCGATGGAGCCGCGCACGTTCGCGCCGGCGTCGACGATGCGGGCGCCGTTCTCGGTGGTGACGGACAGGCGCAGGGCCTCGGCATCGGCGACCAGCCGCTCCACCAGGGGGGCGGTCAGGGCGTTGACGCTCGGAAACGGGAATTTCGCGCCGCTCGGGCTGGTGGTCATGGGTGTCCCTCCGTCAGGGCGAGCAAGGTCCGCAGTTCCGCGGCCCGGCTTCGCAACATCGCTCTCGTGGCGGCCGAGTCCGGCCCTGTGGCGAACAGGGTGCACAGCGGTGCGTGGCGCGCCACCGTGGTGCCGGGTCTTGGGCGGTCGCGCACGAAATCCGGCCAGGAGATCGGCGGCATCGGCGCGTAGCCGCTGGCCGCGTAGCAGATTTCCGACGCCGCCGCATCCATCGGTGCGGGTTCCGGATCGGGCAGACGGCCGAGGCTCGCCGCGATGTGCAGGGCCAGGAGCGGCGTTCGGCGCCGGTCCAGCACGTCGAGGGTGGCGCCCGGTCGCGGGTTGATCTCGGTGAGCCACCAATCCTGCCCATCCACGAGGCCGTCGGCGCTGGCGAGTCCCCTGAGGCCGGTCGCCGCCGCGAGGCGGCCGATCCCGGCCGCCATCGCCGCCGACAGCCCCGGCTCGAGCACCGGCGGCTCGTGGGACGCCCGCTCCAGGGCGCCGGCGTAGCGGTAGGGCCGGAGGGGAGACGGGGCACTCCACTGCTCGGTGACCCCCACCACCTGGATCGCGGCGCCGTCGGCCAGGATCGCCAGCGACACGGCCCGTCCCGGCACCCGGGCCTGGAAATAGGCGCCCGGCGGCGCGGGGCCGCCCGGCGCGGCGCGGATATGCGTGCCGCCCGATCCCCCCGCCCGCTTGAGGAGCCAGGCGGCCCTGTTGGGCACGGGATCGCGGGTGACGGCCGGGTGCGGGACGCCCTGCGCCCGGCAGAGCGCCGCGAAGGCGAAGGGGTCCTTGAGGGCGGCCACGCAATCCGGCCCCGCGCCGAGGAGGCGGTGGCGTCCCGCGATGGCCCGCATCAGGTCGGGGGCGGCCTCGAAGCCGCTGCCGAGGACGAGGCCGAGGGTTTTTTCCCCGCCGAGGGATGCGAGCGCGTCCAGACGCGCGAGGAGTGTTTCGCCCACGAGCCCGGCCCCGAGCCGGCCCTCGGCCTGTTCATACGCTTCGGCCAGGGAACGCGTGTCGGCATCGCCGAACAGGTCGAGGACGAGGGGCCGTAGGCCCGCCCGCCGCGCCGCCTGGGCGAGGGCGCGGCCGGACTGGGCGGCGATCAGGAGGGTTCGACCGGCGAGGGCCGGTGCCGGCTCCGACGGGCCGGGCGTCAGCCCGCCACCTCGACCGCCAGCGTGTAGGCGTCGCGGAAGTCGAGGCAGAGCGGCTCGTCGGCCTCCAGCATCCGGCGGAAGAGGCGGGATTCGGTCTGGTACTTCACGTTGCCCACCGCCAGTGCCCCGATGCCGACGCCCCGACCCGTGGGCAGGGGCACGTCGACGGCGTTGACGTCGATGCCGGCGATGCCGGCGGGCGGCACGGCGTTGACATCGGAGGCCACGAGCAGCTTCGGGGCGGATTCGAGGTCCTCTGCCGTGAGGATCGGGATGCCGGCCGGGCCGGCCGAGAGGATGACGTCGGCGTTCACGATGGCGGCGCGCCGGGCGGCCACCGTGGTGCCGTCCACCGCCTCGACCTCGACGTCGAAGCGCCAGCGCATGGTGTTGGCGATCTTGCTGACGCGCTCCTCGCCGTCATGGCCGACGAGGACGGCCTTGGCGCCGTGCAGGGCGCCGATCACCGCGGCGACGTAGGCGACGACGCCGGCGCCCCCGAAGATGACGATGCGCTTGCCTTCGAGACCGGTGTCGAACTTCGCCTTCAGGGCGCGGGTCACCTCCGCGACCATCGCGGCGCCGGTGGTGAAGGAGCCGGCGGGATCGGCGAAGATGTGGTTGGCGAAGGGCGGCACCAGGGCCTTCTTGGCCCGGTCCATCATGTCGAGGGCCTCCTCGGCGTTCTTGCCGCCGATGAAGATCCCGGTGCGCACGCCGTCCTGGGGTGCGCGCGAGAAGATCGAATCCTGCACGAGCGTCGTCACGTCCGCCAGCGTCGCATTCGCGTAGGTGGCGATGGTCTCGAAGCCCGCATCCACGGCCATGTTCACGTCGAACGGGCTCATGTGCTTGAGGGGCGTGATCATGTGCAGGATCGAGCGGGCCATCGTCGGACTCCCTTCGTGCTGTGACGCGGCCCGATCGTGCGCCGAGGCGTCGAATTGTCAAAACCTGCCCGAGGCGGGCGGCTCGAAGCTCGGCTCTACCGGACTTCGTCTTAAAGCGCGGTGACCGTCGCGCCGGTGTTGCGCCCCCGGGCGACCAGGAATTTCAGTGGGCCGGGTCGCTCCAGCATCGCCACGAGGGCGCGGGCCTCGGCCTCCGAGGGCATCAGGGCGAAGCCGGTCGGTCCCCAGGAGCTCTGGCCGTAGCCCATGATCCCGAACTCGGCGATGGCGGCGAGCGCTTCGGCCACGGCCGGGCTGGCGAAGCGGCCGCCCTGATGAGGAGCGAAGTGGTCGCCGATGAGCTGCTGGATCCGGGTGATGCCGGCGCCGAACCCCTCCGGCTCGGCCGTGACCGCAGCGGGCAGCACCTGCATCAGCACGATGCGGCAGATCTCGGCGGCCTGGGCTTCCGGGAAACGCGGCAGGTCGCGGAAGGCCGCGACCTCGCGGGTGCCGTGGACGCCGGTCATGCCGGTGTCGAGGATCAGCACGACGCGCCAGGCCTCGGGATAGGCCAGCCGGGCGATGACCGGCGGCGGATTGCCGTCGGGGTCACGCCCGCCATCGACGATGAGGCCGCCCTGGGTGAAGGCCGCCAGCCCGACGCCCGAGCGGTTGCCCCGGTCGAGGGCATTGGCGAAGTCCTCCGGCGCGAAGGGCCGCCCGGCGAGGCCAGCCAGGGCCGCTGCCACGCTGAGCGCCAGCTGGGTGCCGGAGCCGAAGCCCGCATGGGCGGGGATGGCGGATTCGATGGTGAGCGCGGCGTGACCGGCGATGCCGAGATGCCCGGCGGCGGCGAGCGCATAGGCTGCGGCGCGGCGCGCCTCCGGCCCGGTCACGTCGAGGCGCCCGGCCGGCCGCGCCGCCAGGGTCACGGCGGGGGCGTCGAGGGCGAGGCCGATGCTGCCGAAGCGCCGGCCGAGGCCGCCATGCAGGTCGAGGAATCCGAAATGCAGGCGGGCGGGGGCGTGCACGCGCAGGCCGGTGCCGGGTTCGCCCGGCCCGCTCGGGGGCCGCATCACGTCGATCCCCTCCATCGCGACCCGTCCTCCCGTTCCATACGGCCTCGTGCCCCGTCGGGCCGCCGATCCCGCGCCGCCGGCTTCTCCCACGGAGGGCCGACCCGTCGCAAGCGCATCGGGCAAATCTCCCGGCGCGGCGCCGCGGTCCCGATGACTCCTCCCGCGATGACTCCTCCCGCGATGACTCCTCCCGCGAAGACTCTTCCCGCGGAGCCGGGCTCCTGATTCGCGCCGGACGGTTCCGGGGGGTTGCCTGGGGGACGGCGGCGATGCAAACGTGCCGCCCCAACGACATGGACTGGCTCAGTCCCGCCGCGCGCGACGCCGAATACGGTGCGCGCCGGGCCCTCGAATTTCCAAGGTGCAACGCATGGCGGCCTGGGTGAAGGGTGGTGCGACGGATGCGGAAGCGGCGGTGGAGGCCGCCGCCACGCTCCTCGCTTCAGCACAGACGGCTGTCCTGGCGGGTCTCTGCGCGGAGTTGAGCGCGGTGCGCGCGGCCTATCACCTGGCCGACGCCCTCGGCGCCTCCGTCGATCCCGTGGCCGGCCCGAGCCTCTATGCCGAACTCGGCTCCCTGAGCCGCACCGGCGCGATGACGACGACGCCGGCCGAGGCCGTCGGCCGGGCCGACGCGGTCCTCATGGTCGGCAACGCGCCCTGGGACCGCCCGATCGTCCAGGACATCGCCGGCTCCCAGGCGACCCGCGGCCGTGCCGCCGGCTCGGAGCGGGTCATCCTGTCCCTCGGCGGCCCGCGCAACGGCGCCACCCGCCACGTGGCCTACCCGGCCGAGGCCGGCGGCCTCGCGGTCTCGATCGCGCATCTGCGCGCCTTCCTGAAGGGCAATCTCGGCGGCGAGGCCGCCTATGCCGACCTCGCCCGGCGCCTGAGCACCGCGCAGTACGGCGTCGTCCTGTACGACCCGGCCGAGATCGGCGAACTCGGCGTCGAGATGCTGCAGGGCATGGTGAAGGACCTCAACGAGGTCACGCGCTTCTTCGGCCTGCCCCTCTCCGATCCGTTCCAGGGCCGCGCCCTCCTGCAGCTCGCCGCCTGGACCACCGGCCAGGCCCCGCGCGTCGGATTCGGCCGCCATGTGCCCGAGCACGATCCCTGGCGCTTCGACAGCGCCCGCCAGATCGCGGCCGGCGAGGCCGACGCCGCCCTGTGGCTCGCCTCCCTCCCCGCCCCGCGCCCCGACTGGCTCGGGACCCTGCCGAGCATCGCCATCGTGGGCGTCGGCAGCCCCGAGGCCGGCGGCGACGTCGCCGACGTGGTGTTCGCCGTGGGCGTGCCCGGCGAGACCGCCGGCGGCAGCCTGTGGGACGAGCGCCGGGCCGCGATCACCTACGTGCCGGCTTCCGGCCAGACGGCCGAGCTGAGCGCGGCCGGCATCCTCACCGCCATCCACGAACGCCTCATGCAGAAGAAGGCCGCCGCATGCTGATCCGGATTCACGGGGGCCGGGTCGTCGACCCGACGGCCGGCCGCGACGCGGTCGGCGAGGTCTGGATCGAGGACGGCCGCGTGGTGGCGCCGTCCGACCGCGCGCCGGACCGGACCATCGACGCCACCGGCTGCGTGGTGATGGCGGGCGGCGTCGAGGTCCATTCGCACATCGCCGGTGGCAACGTGGTGATGAGCCGGCTGCTCCTGCCCGAACTCTACGCCAGCGAGGCCGCGCCCGAGGGCCATCCCTTCGCCCATGCGGGCGGCTCAGCCGCCTGGATCGGCGCGAACTACGCGCGGATGGGCTACACCCTGGCGGTCGAGCCGGCGATGCCGCCGTCCAACGCGCTGGCGACGCAACTCGAACTCGCCGACATCCCGCTCCTCGACCGCGGCGCCCTGACGGTGATGGGCAACGACGACCACCTGCTCCAGCTCTTGCGGGCGCGCGAGGGCAAGGCGGCGGTGCGCGACCTCGTCGCCCTCTCGGTGGCCACCTCGCGCGGCCTCGGCGTCAAGTGCATCAATGCGGGCGGCGCCTCGGCCTTCAAGGACGGGATGCTGAAGCTCAGCCTCGACGACGAGATCCCGGTCTACGGCCTCTCCACCCGCAAGATCATGGGCGCGCTCCTCGATGCGGTCGAGGAGATCGGCGTGCCGCACCCGCTGCACGTCCACTGCAACAACCTCGGCATCCCGGGTGCCGACGAGTCCTTCGTGGCGACCCTGGAGGCGGCGGAGGGCCGGCGCATCCACTTCGCGCACGCCCAGTTCTACGGCTACGGCGTTGCCGACCCGGAGAACCCGCTCACCGGCGGGTTCCGCTCGGCGGCCGAGCGCATCACGGAAGCGATGGAGGCGCACCCGAACGCCACCTACGACGTCGGCCAGGTCGCCTTCGGTCAGACCGTGACGATCTCGCTGGACATCCTGCGCCAGTTCGCCGGCCGCAAGGGCGCCAACCCGAAGAAGTGGATCGTCACCGCGGGCGACGCGGAGGGCGGCGGCGTGGTGCCGTTCCTCTACAAGCCGCGCGGCCCGGTCAGCTCCCTGCAATGGGCGATCGGCCTCGAGCTGATGCTCCTCTCGAAGGAGCCGGAGCGCACCATCCTGACCACCGACCACCCGAACGGCGGTCCCTTCACGGATTACCCGCGGATCATCCACTTCCTGATGGACAAGGAGGAGCGCGATCGCGAGATCGCCGGCCTGCACAAGGTCATCGCCGAGCGCTCCGGCTTGTGCGCCATCGAGCGCGAGTACAGCTTCTCGGAGATCGCCCAGCTCACCCGCTCGGGACCCGCCAAGCTCCTCGGCCTCGCCGACCGCGGCCACCTGCGCGAGGGCGCCAGGGCGGACGTCGCGGTCTATCGCGACGACCCCGACCGCACGGCGATGTTCGCCCGCGCCAAGCTGGTCCTGAAGGACGGCGAGACCATCGTGGAGGACGGCGAGGTCGTGGCCTGGCGCTCCGGCCGCACGCTGGAACTCACCGTGGAATCCGACAAGGCGATGGTGGCCCGCTCCGAGACCTACCTGCAGGACCGCTTCGGCACCGGCCTCAAGAGCTTCGCGGTGCCCGACGAGGCCTTCCCGAAGCCGGACGTGTTCACGGAGGTCGCATGTCGGACTTGAGAAGCATGTCGGACCTGAGAACCATGCCGGGCTTGATCGAAATGCGTCGCGTGGGGACCGGTGACTGAGATGACGGACCTCACCCTCAACGGCATTCCGGTGATCGACACCTTCGCGGAGGCGTTCGACGTCGCCGGCACCGCGATCGTCATCACCAACGACACGCCCAAATGGGCGATGATCGCCGCCACCGTGATGACGGGCTTCGCCACCTCGGTGATCGGCTGCGGCGCCGAGGCCGGGATCGACTGCGAGCTCTCCCCCGAGGAGACTCCCGACGGGCGCCCCGGCGTGCGCGTGCTGCTGTTCGGCTTCGAGCCGAACGGCCTCAAGGACCAGCTTCTCAAGCGCGTCGGCCAGTGCATCCTCACCTGCCCGGGCACCGCGTGTTACGCCGGTGTGGATGGCCCCACGAAGATAAAACTCGGCGGCGCCATCCGCTACTTCGGCGACGGGTTCGCCGTGGCCAAGCGCCTGACCGACCCGGTGACCGGCAAGGCCCGGCGCTACTGGCGCATCCCCGTCATGGACGGCGAGTTCCTGTGCGAGGACTTCGTCCGCGCGGTGGATGGCGCGGTCGGGGGCGGCAACCTGCTGTTCCTCGGGCGCAAGCACGCCGACACCCTCAAGGTCGCCGAGATCGCGGTCGAGGCCGCCCGCGCGGTTCCGGGGGCGATCCTGCCCTTCCCCGGCGGTATCGTCCGCTCCGGCTCGAAGGTCGGCGCCCGCACCAAGGGCATGATGGCCTCCACCAACGACGCCTATTGCCCGACCCTGAAGGGCCGGGCCGGCACCGAACTCTCGGCCGAGGTCGGCGTCGTGCTGGAGATCGTCATCGACGCGCTGACCTCCGACGCGGTCGCCGACTCGATGCGCGCGGCCCTGCACGCGGCCACCGAGGCCGGGGCCGCCCACGGCCTCGTCGCGGTCACGGCCGGCAATTACGGCGGCAATCTCGGCCGCCATCACTATCACCTGAAGAACCTGCTCTCGAAGGAGCCGGGCAGCGAGGCCGGACCGGCATGAGCACCCTCACCCTGCGCCAGGAGCCGCCGGAGCGGCTCGACCTCCTGCACGTCAACCCGTTGTCCCTGAGCGGCCTCGGCGAGGCCGAAGCGGCCAGGCTTCCCGTCGGCACCAGCCGGCGCGGCCTGACGCTGGGCGATTGCTTCACGCTCGCCCTCGACGGCTCGGACGACCTCGTCATCCAGGGGGGCTCGTCGCGCCTCGACCGGGTCGGGGCTTCGCTGAGCGGTGGGAGCATCCGGGTGCTCGGCGATGTCGGCCAGCGCCTCGGGGTGGGCATGCGGTCGGGCTCCGTCACCGTCACGGGCTCGGCCGGCCCCTTCGCGGGCTCCGGCGCCACCGGCGGCACGATCACGATCGAGGGCGATGCCGGCGACCATGCCGGCGGCGCGGTCTACGCGGCCAAGGCCGGGCTCGACGGCGCCACCCTGGTGATCCACGGCTCGGCGGGTGACTATCTCGGCGACCGCATGCGGCGCGGCCTGATCCTGGTGGGCCGGGCCGGCGCCTATGCGGGCGCGCGGATGATCGCCGGCACCATCGCGGCGACCAGCCTCGGCGACCATCCGGGCTTCGGCATGCGCCGCGGCACCATCCTGGCCGGCGGAGTCGGCGCCCTGACCCCGAGCTTCGTCGAGACCGGCACGCACGATCTCGTGTTCCTGCGGCTGCTGGCCCGCTCGCTCCGGCCCCTGAGCCCCGTCCATGCCGACCTCGCGGCCGGCGCGCTCACGCGCTACTCGGGCGACCTCGCGACCCTGGGCAAGGGCGAATTGTGGGTGGCGGCCGCCTGAGGGCACCCGGACCCTCACGATCCGGGCGATCGAACCGCCGGACTTGCACAATCCTCCCGATCGGACGACCTTCATCGTCCGCGGGCTGGCCCCATCATGCCGACCTCCCGCGCATCCTCAGCGTGAACCCGGCGTCACCGATGCTCATCCTGCTCTCGATCTGCCTCCTGGCGCAGCCCTCGGAATGCCGCGAGGACAAGATCGACCTCTCATTCGAGGCGCGCAGCCCCACGGTCTGCCTGCGCAACTCCCAGAGCGCCCTCGCCAAGTGGCAGGAGGAGCACCCGGAATGGCACGTCACCAAGTGGCGCTGCGCCGTCCGGGGCAGCCAGCCGCGCGATCTGTGAAGGGGCGCGGGCGAGGGGTCTGAGGCTTTGGCCGAACCGCGTCGCCTTGCCTCTTCGGCGGGGCTCGGCCTAGAGATCCTGCCGGGGACGGAACGGATCGGCGCATCCGGCAGGACGCGGAACGCGTCGGGACGAACGCAGGATAGGCTGGCAGACCCATGCGCTCGCTGAAGGTCCGGTTCGCGCTGCTCCTCGGCGCCACCGCGCTCCTCGTCGTCCTGGCCGCCCTCGGGGTGCTCGCCTCGATCAACGCGGCGGAGCGCACCATCGACCGGACGCTCGCGGCGCAGGGGCGCCTGGAACTCCTCGTCGAATTGTCGGGACGCATGACCCAGTACGGCCTCGCCGCCCTGGAGGCGGTGAGCAACCCGGACGCCCAGCCGGAAGGCCTGGCGGTGGCGCGCACCAACGTCGACCGGGCCCTGGTGGCGGTGGACGAGGCCCTCGGGCGCTCCATCGCGTCCAGCGACGATCCCCTCGACCGCACCCAGTACGCCGCGCGCACCCGGCCCCTGGCGCAACTGCGCGCGGCGCGCGCGGTCCTCGACCGGCAGGTGACCCAGGTGCTGCGTCAGTCCGAGGACGAGTCGCGCAAGGCGGCGATCCGGGGCGCCCTGAACGGCTTCGGCGCCATGACCGGGCAGCCCCTCTCCTTCCTGATCGAGGTGGAGCGGCGCTCGATGATCGCCGGCTCGGACGCGGCGCGCGCGCTCTCCAGCACCCTCCGGATCGCCTCGCTCGCCGCCGTCGCGGGAGCGCTCGCCATCGTGCTCCTGCTCTACCGGGCGGTGACCCGCCCCGTGCTGGCCCGGATCGAGGCGGTGCGCCGCGCCGCCAGCGCCGTCGGCCGCGGCGAGCTCGATACCCGCCTCTCCGTGGCGACCCGGGACGAGCTCGGCCTGCTGGTGGCGAACTTCAACCGCATGGCCGCCCGCCTCGCCCGGCGCGAGGGGCGCCTCGCCGCCGACCGCGCCGCCCTGGAGGACACCGTGGCGGCCCGTACCCTGGATCTGCGCGCCGCCAATGCCCGGCTGGAGGCGGTGGACCGCTCCCGCCGGCGCTTCTTCGCCGATGTCAGCCACGAGTTGCGCACGCCCCTCACGGTCATCCTCGGCGAGTGTGACATCGCGGCCCGCTCGGCCGGGCGCCAGCGCGACGTCACGCCCGTCTTCGCCACCATCCGCAAGCGCGCTCTGCGCCTGAAACGCCGGGTCGAGGACCTGCTGCGCGTCGCCCGCTCCGAATCCGGACAGATCGAACTCGACCGCCGTCCGGTGGGGGCGCGGGAGATCCTGGCCGACGCCGTCGACGGCATGGCCTCCGAGGCCGCCCGCCGCCGCGTGGCGCTGAGCCTCGATCCGGCCGAGGCCGACCCGACGTTGCTCGCCGACCGGGAATGGCTGCGTCAGGTGGTGGAGAGCCTGATCGACAACGCCCTGCGCCACGCCACCGGCCTCACCCGGGTCGTGGTGGCCCTGGCGCCGGTGGAGGGTGGGCACGCGACGGTGACCATCACCGATGACGGGCCGGGCTTTCCCGACCTTGGAGACGGTCTGTTCGAGCGCTTCCGCCGCGACAGTCCGACGGGAGAGGCCGGCTTCGGCATCGGACTGGCCCTGGCGCGCTGGGTCGTCGAGCGCCATGATGGCACCATCCGCCTCGGGGCGGGTCCGGGCGGGCGCGGTGCGCAGGTCTCCCTGGACCTGCCCGCGCTGTTCGCCGGCGACGCCGAATTTCCCCCCTCGCCGCACCCGACGGGCGCCCAGGAGACCGTGGCATGACGCGCGTACTGATCGTCGAGGATGACAGCGACATCCGCGCCATGCTCGCCCGCGGGCTGGAGGCGGAGGGCTTCATCGTCGGCGTCGCCGGCCGGGTCGACGACGCCCTCGCGGCCGCCCGCGCGGAGGCTCCCGAGGCCGTGGTGCTCGACATCACCCTCCCGGACGGCTCGGGCCACGACGTTTGCAGATCTCTGCGCGAGGGCGGCTATCCGGGGCCGATCCTCTTCCTCTCGGCCCGGGACGAGGTGCGCGACCGCGCCGAGGGACTGGCGCTGGGGGCCGATGACTACATCGTGAAGCCGTTCGTCTTCGACGAGCTGCTGGCCCGTCTCCAGACCCACCTCCTGCGCCGCAAGGCCTCGGAGGAGCCGCGCAGCATCGTCACCGCCGGTAAGCTCATGCTCGACCTGACCATCCGGCAGGTGGGATTCGCCGATGCGACGGCGCGCCTCACCCCCCGTGAGGCGGAGCTCCTCGCGCTCCTGATGGACAACGCCAACCACCCCGTTTCCCGGGGCGACATCTTCGACAAGCTCTGGGCCGGCCAGGGCGGCCTCTCGCTGAATGTCGTTGATGTCTACGTGGGTTACCTGAGAACCAAGCTCTCCGACTTCGTGCGGCTCGGCGGTCCGGCCATCGTCACGGTACGGGGCAAGGGCTTCATGCTCGACCTCAAGGGACAGGATTTCCGGCATTGATTCCGGCACCGCGCGTTAACGGCGGCAGCGAATTCGCGGGGGTGGCTGGGAGAAACCGGCAATTTAGCGCTTGAACTGCCGAGCCAAATTGTCGATATCAACCCGGCGACAGAAATCACTGCGCCGTCAGTGTCTTACGATCTTCTTAGAGGCGATCGGGATGCTGCTGACGTTCAGAAGAAACTTTCAGGAGAAACACCATGACCTGGGCCGCCCCCATCGTTTCCGAGATCTGCGTCGGCATGGAAGTCACCAGCTACGAGTCGGCTGAGATCGACACCTTCAACTGAGCCTTCGCAACTCAGTCTTCGTCGAACCCGAGGATCTCAAGGCAGCGTCGGTTCCACCATGCATGTCCTGATCCTCGGTTCGGCCGCGGGCGGCGGCCTTCCCCAGTGGAATTGCCGCTGCCCGATCTGCGCCCTCGCCCGCGAGGACGAGACCCGCGTCAGGCCGCGGACACAGTCGAGCATCGCCGTCTCCCCCGATGGAGAGCGCTGGCTCCTGGTGAACGCCTCCCCCGATATCCGCCAGCAGCTGTTCGACAACCCGGCGATGCACCCGCGCACCGGGCTGCGGCACTCGCCGATCCATGCGGTGCTGCTGACCAACGGCGACGTCGATCACGTCGCCGGCCTGCTGACCCTGCGCGAGGGCCAGCCCTTCACCCTGTACGGGACCAGCGGAATCCTCGAATCGGTCAATGCCAACCGGGTGTTCGACGTGATGGCCGCCGGCGTCGTCGCCCGCGAGCCGATCGGCCTCGACCGGCGCTTCGAGCCGATACCGGGCCTGCACGTCACCCTGTTCGCGGTACCCGGCAAGGTGCCCCTGTGGCTCGAGGACGAGACCCTGGAGATCGGCGCCGAGACCGAGACCACGGTCGGCGCGATGATCGAGGCCGACGGGCGGCGCCTCGCCTACATCCCCGGCTGCGCCCGGGTCACCGAGGACCTGAAGGCCCGCATCAACGGGGTCGACGCCCTGCTGTTCGACGGGACCGTGCTCCTCGACGACGACATGATCCGCGCCGGCGTCGGCACCAAGACCGGCTGGCGCATGGGCCACGTGCCGATGACCGGCGAGGGCGGCTCCATCGCGGCCCTGTCCGACGTGGCGATCGGCCGAAGGGTCTTCGTCCACATCAACAACACCAATCCGGTGCTGGTCGAAGGATCCGACGAACGCCGCCAGGTCGAAGCCGCGGGTTGGGCGGTGGCCCATGACGGTTTGACGCTGACCCTTTCGTGATGCGTCCATCTGGCAGTTTAGTGCCGAGGACATACATCGTGTCCGATTGAATTGTGTCCGCGCGCCGGCGCCCTTCACGGGGCGCGGCGCGATTGATAAGAAAAGTTCCTAAAACCGCTCCCCGCTGATCCGCGAGCCACGCCATGACCGCGCCCTTCCCGACGCCCAAACCCGTGCACACGCTGGAGGCCGACGAGGCCCTGCGCCTGCTCTCGCCCGAGGAACTCGAGGCGGCTCTGCGCGACATCGGGGCGCGCCGCTACCACAACCTTCACCCGTTCCACCGCCTGCTGCACGATGGCAAGCTCGACAAGGATCAGGTCCGGGCCTGGGCGCTGAACCGCTACTACTACCAGGCGATGATCCCGGTGAAGGACGCCGCCGTGCTCGCGCGCATGACCGACGCGTCGCTGCGCCGGGTCTGGCGCCAGCGCATCGTCGACCATGACGGCGACGCGCCCGGCGACGGCGGCATCGAGCGCTGGCTCAAGCTCGCCGAAGGCGTGGGCTTCGCGCGGACTTACGTGGAATCGACGCAAGGCATCCTGTCGGCGACCCGGTTCTCGGTCGACGCCTACGTGCACTTCGTGAAGGAGCGCTCGCTCCTGGAGGCGATCGCCTCCTCGCTGACCGAGATGTTTTCGCCGACCATCATCTCGGAGCGGGTGGCCGGGATGCTGAAGAACTACGACTTCATCACCAAGGACACGCTGGCCTACTTCGACAAGCGCCTGACGCAGGCGCCGCGCGACGCCGATTTCGCCATCGCCTACGTCAAGGAGCACGCCACCACGCCGGCGCTGCAGCGCCAGGCGATGGATGCGCTGACGTTCAAGTGCAACGTGCTCTGGACGCAGCTCGATGCCCTGTACTTCGCCTACGTCGCCCCCGGCCTGATCCCGCCCGATGCCTGGACGCCCGGCACCGGACTGGTGCCCGAGCCGGCGTCCCAGGCTTCCGGGACGCCGGCCGCCGGCACCGGCACCCTCACGGCGCACGACGTGCCGCGCCTGCCGCGCGGCGTGCGCCTGCGCCACGACGCCGTGCGCGACCAGCATGTCCTCCTGGCGCCCGAGCGCACCTTCGACCTCGACGCCAACGCGGTCATGGTCCTGGAACTGGTGGACGGCCGACGGTCCGTGCGCGACATCGCCGAGGTGCTGGGCGAGAGGTTCACGGCGGACGTGACCGTGATCGAGGCCGACATCCTCGTGATGCTGAACGATCTGGCCACGAAACGGGTCCTGGAGCGATGAACGCGATCACGCCGAACGCCCCCGCCCTGCCGGCTCCGGTCGGGCTCCTCGCGGAGCTCACCCATCGCTGCCCCCTGCGCTGTCCCTACTGCTCGAACCCGCTCGAACTCGACCGGCGCTCGGGCGAGCTCGACACCGCGACGTGGCAGCGGGTGCTGACGGAGGCGGCGGCCTTGGGCGTGCTGCACGTCCACCTCTCGGGGGGCGAGCCGACGGCGCGCAACGACATCGTCGAGATCACGAAGACCTGCGCGACGCTGGGCCTGTATTCCAATCTCATCACCTCCGGTGTCGGCGGCGCCCTGCAGAAGCTCGATGCGCTCTACGACGCCGGCCTCGACCACGTGCAGCTCTCGGTGCAGGGCGTCGACGCGGCCAATGCGGAGAGGATCGGCGGGCTCAAGAACGCCCAGCCGCAGAAATTCGCCTTCGCCGAGCGGGTGACCCAGCTCGGCCTGCCGCTGACGCTGAACGCGGTGATCCACCGAGGCAACATCCATGAGGTCGAGGGGTTCATCGACCTCGCGGTCAAGCTCGGCGCCAAGCGCCTGGAGGTCGCCCACACCCAGTATTACGGCTGGGCCTACGTGAACCGCGCGGCCCTGATGCCGAACAAGGCCGAGGTCGACCGCTCGATCCGCATCGTCGAGGCCGCCCGCGAGCGCCTGAAGGGGCAGCTCGTCATCGACCTCGTTGTGCCCGACTATTACGCGAAGTATCCGAAGGCCTGCGCCGGCGGTTGGGGCCGCAAGCTCATGAACGTCACGCCCCAGGGCAAGGTGTTGCCCTGTCACGCGGCCGAGACAATCCCGAACCTCGAATTCTGGTACGTGTCCGACCATTCGCTCGGCGACATCTGGGCGAACGCCCCGGCCTTCACGGCCTATCGCGGCACGGACTGGATGAAGGAGCCCTGCCGCTCCTGCGACCGGCGGGAGAAGGATTGGGGCGGCTGCCGCTGCCAGGCCCTGGCGCTGGCCGGGGATGCGGCGGCCACCGACCCGGCCTGCTCCCTCTCGCCGCTCCACGCCAAGGTGCGCGATCTCGCCACCGAGGAGGCGGCCGAGACGCCGCCCGACTACGTCTACCGGACCATCGGCAGTAACGTGCAGCCGAATGTGCGTACGCCGCTGAATGAGGAAGCGCCGCTTTGAAGCCCGTCACACTTGCCGCGTTCTTGATGCTCGCGGGCGCGCCTGCGCTTGCCCAGACCGCGCCCGCCGCGCCCGAGGCGCCCGCCGTCACCAAGGCCAACACCGCGACGCCTCCGAACGCCTCGGACCTGCTCTTCGAGCAGCCGCAGATGAAGAACGTTCCGCCCGGGACGAAGCTCACCTACGATTACCTGCGCCGCAGCGGCATTTCGAAGGGCCCGTTCGGGCCGCCGCTGAACGATACGATCAAGCTCGGGGTGGAGCCCGGCAACGCGGCGGACAACCGCAGCATCCGCGTGGAGATGTTCTCCGGCGCCAACCGCTTCCCGGCCGGTCCGTTCGAGGACATGCCCGGGAACCCGGTGATGACGCTCTTCCTCGAGCATCATCTCATCGACCTCGCCCGCGTGCTGATGGCCAACCCGCGCTACATCAAGAACGCCATCCGGAAGGGCCTGCGCGACAACGCCACCGTGACGCCGACGCAGGTCGACTACAAGGGACGCACAGTCTCCGGCTGGCGCATCGAGACCCAGCCCTTCCTCGACGACAAGATGAAGGAGCGCATGCGCGGTTTCGAGAACCTGAAATACACCTTCGTCACGTCGGAGGCCGTGCCCGGCGAACTCGTTTCGATCGAGGCGAGCTCCAAGAACGCCGAAGGCGGCGAACTCCTGCAGGAGAACCTGACCTATGATCCGAACGCTGGTTAAGCGGCTTCCGCACCTCGTCGCCGGCGCCTGCGCCGCGGCCCTCGTGGCGGGTGCGGCGGCCGCGGCCGAGCCCGAGAACGACTACCCCACCGAGGCGCGGGCCGATTACATCTTCGGCTGCATGGCCGCCAACGGCCAGTCGCGCGAGTCCCTGTCGCGCTGCTCCTGCTCCCTCGACGCCCTCGCCTCTCTGCTGCCCTACGACAAGTACGTCCAGGCGAGCACCGTGCTGTCGCTTCGCCAGGGCATCGGACAGCGTACCACCGCGTTCAAGTCGACCAAGGTCTTCGACGACCAGGTGGCCGAACTCCGCCGGGCCCAGGCCGAGGCCGAGATCCGCTGTTACCGCGGCGGGACCTGACCGGGCCTTCGGACCTCACGGCGTCGCTGCCCGGCGCGGCGGCGCATCACCGGGTTCCCGTCCGGCGTCGGCATCGGCGTTGCTCCGACCCGGCAATGGGTTCAAGACAGCGGCATCCCGGCCGAGGACACGCCCCGGACCGCCCGCCTTCGAACCCGAGCATCCCGTGCCCCCAGACCTGCCGGCCCCGCTGACGACGCTCCTGCCCGATCTCGGGCGGCGCGTCCTCGTGATGGGTATCCTCAACGTCACGCCCGATTCGTTCTCCGACGGCGGCCGTTTCGCGGGCCTCGAGGCCGCTCGCGTCCAGGCCGAGGCCCTGGTGGCGGAGGGCGCGGCACTGGTCGATATCGGCGGCGAGTCCACCCGCCCCGGCCACGTGCCGGTCTCGGCGGAGGAGGAGCAGGCCCGCATCCTGCCGGTGATCCGCGATCTCGCCCCACGCCTGTCCGTCCCGATCTCGGTGGACACCTACAAGGCCTCGACCGCGCGGGTGGCGCTGGAGGCCGGCGCCCGCATCGTCAACGACGTCTGGGGCCTGCAGCGCGAGCCCGACATCGCCCGGGTCGCCGCCGACCACGGTGCGCCGGTGATGATCATGCACAACCGCGAGACCATCGATCCGGCCGTCGACATCGTCGCCGACATGCTGCGCTTCTTCGAGCGCTCGCTCGCCATCGCTCGGGCCGCCGGCCTCCGCGACGGCGACATCGTCCTCGATCCCGGCATCGGCTTCGGCAAGAGCTGGGCTCAGCACCTCGAAGCCCTGCGGTGCCTGCCCGAGATCGTGGCCCTCGGATTTCCGGTCCTCGTCGGCGTCTCGCGCAAGTCGCTCCTGGGACGCTTGCACGATGCCGAGACCAAGCCGGTGGACCGGCTCTTCGGTTCGATCGGCAGCCACGTGCTCGCCGCCACGCTCGGGGCGCAGATCGTGCGCGTCCACGATGTCCGCCCGCACGTGGATGCTCTGCGGGTGGTCGACGCCGTGATGGGACGACCCGCATGAGCGACCGCATCCTCGTCGACCGCATCGCGGTCTTCGCCTTCCACGGCCTCCTGCCCGAGGAGGCCCGCCTCGGCCAGCGTTTCTACGTCTCTCTCGACGTGCGCCTCGATCTTGGCGCGGCCGGGCGCTCCGACGACGTCACCCGGACCGTGAGCTACGCCGACCTCACCGAGATCGTGACCCGGATCGCCACGCAGCGGCGTTTCGCCCTGATCGAGGCCCTGGCGGAGGCCATCGCCGACGAGATCCTCGACCGGCACCCCTCCATCACCGAGGTCCGAGTGCGCGTGGACAAGCCGAGCGCGCCGGTGCCGGCGGTGATCGACGGCGTCGCCATCGAGATCGTGCGGCATCGCGAGGCCACCCGATGAGCGTCGGCCCCCACATGCACGCCGCCTATCTCGGCCTCGGAAGCAACATCGGCGACAAGGCCACGACCCTGGCCGATGCGGTGGCACGGCTCGCCGATACGCCGGGCATCCGCGTCACCGCGCGCTCGTCGGACTATCGCACCCCGCCCTGGGGCGACACCGACCAGGACTGGTTCCTCAACGCCGCCATCGGGATCGAGACCAGCCTGACCCCGCACGAACTCCTGGAGGCGGGCCTCGGCATCGAGACCGCCATGGGTCGGGTGCGCGAGCGCCGCTGGGGGCCGCGGGTGATCGACATCGACGTGCTGTCCTACGAAGGGGCAGCGATCTCGGATGCCCGCCTGATCCTGCCGCACCGTTTCGTCCGGGAGCGCGCCTTCGTGCTGGTGCCCCTGGCCGAGATCGCCCCCAACCTGCGCATCGGGCCCGAGACGGTCACCGAGGCCCTGGCCAAGCTCGACGCCCGCGGCATCGTGCGGGCCTGATCAGGGCCGGATCTCGATCGGGGTGCCGGTGTCGACCCGGGCGTAGAACGCCGCCATCTCGGCATTGGTGACGCCGACGCAGCCGTTGGTCCAACCGACGAGCCGATGCAGGGGACCGAGCCAGGACAGCCCGTTGAACAGGCCGTGGATCATGATGTCGCCGCCGCGGCCGCGGCCCGCGGCCGCGGCGCTGCGGACCTGATCCGGCGTCGGGTACGAGACCTTCAGGGAAAGGTGGGCGACGCTGCGCGGGTTGCGATAGGCGATCGCGTAGATACCCTCCGGCGTGCGCCCGTCGCCCTCGCGGAACTTCTCTGGCCCTCCGGCGCGAAGCCCAGGGAGACCGGATAGGTGGCGAGGACCCGGCCGTCGCGCAGCAGCGTCAGGCGCCGGGCGGCCTTCTCCACGAGAATGCGGTCGGCCCGGTCCGGTTCGGGCACGAGGGCCGGCTCGACCCGCAGCCATTGGCGCTGGTCGACGACGATCAGGGCGAGCAGGGCGAGAACGACGATGGCGGCGCCGGAGCCGATCCGCCGCCGCCATCGCGGTCTTCCTGTCCTGTCGGTGCCCACCATCTCAGGGAGCGGGAGCGTCGAGGAGCTTGTTGCCCTCCTCCTCCAGAAGCGGCACGTCGTAGTCGCGCAGCACCTTCTCGATATCGGCTCGCCGCTTGCGCAGGATCGTGTTGAGCGTCCGCTTCCAGTCGTTCTCCTCCAGGCGAACCCCGAGGGCGATCCGGAAGGTCAGCGGCGGCCGGTCCGGCTCCTGCAGCAACGGCACGACGGCCATCGGCACGCCGCTCCGCCTGGCGAGCCAGCCGGCGGCCGGTCCCCAGAGGATCGCCGCGTCGATGCGCTTCTCGGCCAGATCCGCGATGACCTCGGCCGAGACCGTCTGGTGTTTGCGGGCCGGATCGAGCTGGTAGGGCGCGTAGGCCTTCATCGCACTGACGAGGCCGACCTCGCCCATGCGGTTCACCGGAGGCGTGCCGCCGATGACGCCGATGGACTTGCCCTTGAGCTTGGGGTCGTCGAGGCGGGTGACCCCGTCGAACTCGCCCATGCGGGTGACCAGCGTGTAGGCGGAGCGATAGTACGGGTTCGAGTGCTGGACGAGCTCACCGCCGGCGGCGGAGCCGATGATGATGTCGCACAGACCCGTGCCGAGGGTGTTGCGGACGAAGCCCGGACCCTGCGTCAGCCAGTAGTACCGGATCTTGACCTTGAGCTCGTCCGCGATGATCGCCGCGATCCGGTTCTCGAAACCATCCTCCTTGCGCTCGGAGAACGGCATGTTGCCGGGGTCGCCGCAGACGCGCAGGGTGTCCGTGGTGACGAGGTCGGGCAGCGACTGCGCCGAGGCGCCTCGCACCCCTGCCGACACCAGCAGGAGCGCGAGGGCGAGACGTGTCCGAGTGCGTGAGCGCGCCATCAGCCGCCCAGGCACTCCTTCTCGGCCGTCTTGGCGGCTTCAGGCTTCTCTTCCTTGTCGGTCGGACGCACGCGCGGCATCGCGCCGGAGGCCCGGGCCTTGAGGTAGACGTAGAGATCGTCGGCGTAGCACATGACGTTCTTGTTATCGCCGAAGGCGGGCATGACCCGCTCCTGGCCGGCCTGCGAGTCGCGCTTGCCGCCGGCGAGGATACCGATGAACTCCTCGTAGCCGATGGTCTTGAGCGAGTCCTTCAGGGCCGGCGCGTAGGTCGAGCCCATCGCATCCGGACCGTGACAGACGTGGCACTCGGCGTGGTAGCGGCGGTAGCCCGAATAGGCATACCAGTCGAACTTCTTGCCATCGTTGGTGATGTGGAAGGTCGGATGGCCGTCTGCGTCCTGATACTTCCCGTCCTCGACCTTCACGGCCGCGAACTTGTCGATCAGCTTGGCATCCTTCTCGGCCGCATTCGGGTCGAGCTGATTGGCCAGTGCCGGATCAGCCTTCTTCGCATCTTGTGCCTGCACGGCAAGGGTCGAGATGGAGGCGAAGGCGAGGGCCGCCACGAGAGGACGGATGGCGGCTTTGCTGAGGGTGTGCAACGACGTTTCTCCCAGGAACTCCACGTCGGCCGAACAGCCGCGTGTTTCACATCTTGTTCTTCCAACTCTAATCATAAAGGTGCCGGCGCGGAAACCCGCGCCGGCACCCCAAGTCTTACCGTAACGTGCGACCGATTAGTTCGGCAGCGAGAAGACGGTCAGCTGACCACCGAGGTTGGTGTAGTTCGAGAGGGCGGCGTAACCACCCACCGCACCGAGGCCGGCGTTCGGGTCGGTCAGGCCGGCCGCGAGGCCGATGCCGGCCCAGCCACCGACACCCGACAGGATGCCGACGAACTGCTTGCCCTTGTGGCTGTAGGTCATCACGTTACCGATGATGCCCGACGGGGTCTTGAACTTGTAGAGTTCCTTGCCGGTCTTGGAGTCGACGGCCTTCAGGTAACCCTCGAGGGTCCCGTAGAACACGACGTCACCAGCGGTGGCGAGGGCGCCCGACCACACCGAGAACTGCTCCTGGTTCGACCACTTGATCTTACCAGCAACGCCGTCCCAGGCGATGAAGTTACCCATGCCGCCGTGGCTGTTGGGGGCCGGGTACATGGCCAGCGTCGCGCCGACGTAGGGCTGACCCGGGGTATAGGAGACCCGGAACGGCTCGTAGTCCATGCAGACGTGGTTGGTGGGCACGTAGAACAGGTTGGTCTTCGGCGAGTAGGCCGCAGGCTGCTGGTCCTTGGTGCCGAGAGCGGCGGGGCAGATACCCTTGGAGTTCGTATCCTCACCGTTCTGCTCGGTGGAGTACTTCGCCTGGACGAGCGGGCGGCCGTAGGTCTTGGAGCCCTTGTCCATGTCGACCTTCGAGGCCCAGTTCACGACCGGATCGAACTTCTCGGCGACCAGGAGCTCGCCGGTGGCGCGATCGAGGGTGTAGCCGAAGCCGTTACGATCGAAGTGGGTCAGGAGCGGACGCTCCTTGCCGTCAACCTTCTGATCCGTGAGGATCATCTCGTTGATGCCGTCGTAGTCCCACTCGTCGTGCGGGGTCATCTGGTAGACCCACTTGGCGGCGCCCGTGTCGGGGTTACGCGCCCAGATGGTCATGGACCACTTGTTGTCGCCCGGACGCTGCTTGGGGTTCCAGGTCGAGGGGTTGCCCGAGCCGTAGTACATCAGGTCGAGCTTGGGATCGTAGGAGAACCAGCCCCAGGTGCAGCCGCCGCCGGTCTTCCACTGATCGCCTTCCCAGGTCTTCAGCGAGGAGTCCTTGCCGACCGGCTTGCCGAGCGACGTGGTCTTCTCGGGATCCATCAGCATGTCGGCGTCGGGGCCCTGGGAGTGGCCGCGCCACACCTTCTTGCCCGTCTTGGCGTCGTAGGCGGTGACGTGGCAGTTCACGCCGAACTCGCCGCCGGAGATGCCGACGATGATCTTGTCCTTCACCGGAAGAACGGTGGCGGTGTTGGTCTCACCCTTCTTGGGATCGCCGTTGACGACGGACCAGTTCACCTTGCCGGACTTGGCGTCGAGCGAGACGACCGTGGTGTCGGCCTGGTGCAGGATGATGGCGCCATCGGCGTAGGCGAGACCGCGGTTGACCGTGTCACAGCACATCACCGGGATGACCGACGGGTCCTGCTTGGGCTCGTACTTCCAGGCGATCACGCCGTCCTTGTCCAGGTCGAGGGCGTAGACGATGTTCGGGAAGGGGGTGTGGACGTACATCATGTTGCCGACGACGAGCGGGGAGCCCTCGTGGCCGCGCAGCACGCCGGTCGAGAAGGTCCAGGCAACCTGGAGCTGCTTGACGTTGCTGGCGTTGATCTGGTCGAGCTTCGAATAGCGCGTATTGGCGTAGTCGACGGTCTGAAGGACCTGCTCGGCCGGGTTGGCCGTGCGCTTCAGGACGTCTTCGTTGGCGAACGCCGTGGTCGAAGCGACCATGCCGGCGCCGAGTGCGAGAAGATGTACCGCTCTCATGGATTCCTCCGACAGATCTTGCAGCCGTCATCATGCAGAAAATCCGCAGGATCACGCTGTGATCTGACTGTTTGCGACAGGGATAGGTTCGCCACGGTAGCGGACGCCAAACCTTTGAAACCAAACCTGCAAAGGTCGGTGCTGGGTTTGTGTGGTCAGGGGCCGCTATCCCTTTGCGGCGCCCCTCGAAACCGAAGCTTGAACGAACTCTAAGAAAAATTCGGGCGGCGTCAACACGCTTGCGCACCGTGGTTCCAGGGTTTGCACAAGACCTCGTGAGCGTTCCGACGACATTCGAACAGGCTCGCGCTTCGCACCATAAGATTGTGCGACGCAATATCTCGAAGTGGTAAGACAAAGCGATTTGAACAGCTTTGCCGGATCTTCATGCAGCATGCGCATGGGATCGTAGCTAGGCAGCGAGCGACATGTCGGTGGCGCGACCTGACCGTTCGATTCCCCCTTCGACGAGCCGATCGTAAAGAAATAAAATTCTAAAACAGCTATATAATGCAGGAATATCGAGCGCTTTGGATCGGGAATGCCCGCAGGTTTCTTGGAGCGCCGATGAAGCGTGGCGACGATCCGATGCGCGGTCTCGCCGCATCCGACCCCGGGGAAAGGTGCCCATCTCGTCGCCTGGACGCAGATCAGCGGCGAATCAGCCCGCGATGACGCCGGGAAAGCGCTCGGCGAGGGAGGCGCGGTTCGCCTCGGTCCAGGCGCGGTTGCGCTGCCCGCGCGGCCTGTCGAGGGCGATGGTGCCGAGCAGGCTCGCCGGACGTCCGGAGACCAGGAGCAGGCGGTCGGCGATCTCGAGAGCCTCGGCGACGTTGTGGGTGACCATGAGGACGCCCATGCCCGAATTTCCGACCGCCGCGACCACGAGGCCGCGGAGGGCGGCGGCGGCGTTGTCGTCCAGGGACACGAAGGGCTCGTCGAGGACGAGGATCCGCGGCTTCTGCGCGAGCGCCCGGGCCAGGGAGACCCGTCGAGCCATGCCGAGGGAGAGCGCGCCGGGATAGCGTCCGCGCCAGGGGGCCAGCCCGAGGGATTCGAACAGGGCGTCGAGGTTCTGTTCTCGCGCCGGCCTCGGGAGGGCGAGGCGGACGTTCTGCTCGACGGTGCGCCAGGGCAACAGGCGCGGCTCCTGGAACGCCATGGCGATGCCGGCCTCGTCGGGCGGCGGGGTGATGCTGCCTTCGTAATCCGGGTCGAGACCGAGGAGGATGCGCAGGGTCGTGGTCTTGCCAGCCCCCGACGGGCCGATCAGGCACGTGATCGCGCCGCTCGTCACCGTGAAGGCGAGGCCACGCACCGCCTCCACCGGTTCCGGGCCGCCGCCGCCATAGACCTTGCGGACGATCTCGACCCGGAGAGCTGCTCCGTCGGGGCCGGGCACGGCCCTGCCGTCAGCGCCAGCGCCGGACATAGGCTTCGAGCCGCTGGAGGATGAGGATGTCGATGGCGATCATCACGCTCATGAACACGATGCTGTAGCCGACGATCGCCGCCACGTTCAGGCTCTGGACGAAGTAGTAGTTGATGGCGAAGCCGACGCCGTTGGGGCGGCCGAGCAGCTCGATCACCAGCACGATCTTCCAGGCGAGCGACAGGCCGGAGCGTGCGGCGGCCACCGCGAAGGGCTGGAGCTGCGGCACCAGCACGTGGGCGATCCAGGTCCGCCGGTCGAAGCGGTAGCTGCGCGCCATCTCCTCGAGCTGCGGGTCGAGGCCACGGGCCCCCTCCCGCAGGATCACGGCGACGTTCGGCAGCTTGTTCAGCACCACGGCGACGATGGCTGCCGCCTCGTTGAGGCCGACCCAGATGTAGGCCAGCACCGTGATCACCAGGGCGGGCGTGTTGAGAAGGATGAGGAGCGGCGTGTCGAGGACGAGGTTCAACCGACGCGAGCGCCCGAGGGCGATCCCGAGGAGCACCCCCAGGGTCATCGCCAGGAAGAAGGAGATGCCCACCCGCGACAGGGTGATGCCGACGTTCCACCACAGGTCGCCGGTGGCGGATTCGCGCGCGATGAAGTCGAGGATCGCCAGGGGCGCCGGCAGCAGCCGTGAGCCGGCGGCCGAGGCCGCGATCTGCCACCCCGCGAGGAGGACCAGCACGGAGGCGAGACGGGTGGCAAAGCCCATGGGGTCAGGGCGTCGGGGGCGCGGCTGACCGGCGCCGGGTGGCCTCAGCCATTGCCGGAGCCGTCGAAGTACAGGCCGGTGGGGAGCGTCGTGCCCGCGCCGACGAGGCGCTCGCCGCCGAGGCGGGCCATGACGGAGAACAGCTTCTCGCCGTCGCCGCGCTCCGTGGCGAGGGGCCGGCGCGGGATGCCGGCGAGGAAGTTGCGCTTGAGCGCCTGGAACGTTTCCTCGTCCTCGGCCGACATCAGCGGGCGTACCACGTCCCAGGCGGCGGGATCGTTGGCGAGGATCTCCTTGGCGGCCTTGGAAGCGCGGGTGAAGCCCATGACCGCCTCGCCCTTGTCCTTCACGGTGGCGTCGTCGAGGAGATAGCCGATCAGGGCCATCGAACCGGTGGCGCCGAAGGCGCGCATGATGTCGTCGGATCCGATCAGGCGGCGGAAGCCCTTGGGCTCCAGGCGCGCGCAGTAGGTCCAGTACAGGAGCCCGGCATCGAGCTCGCCCTGCTCCAGCTTGAGCGCCAGGAGGGGCGGCGCCCCGAAGGCGATGGTGGCCTGGGTCTCGAGGTCGATTCCGGCGGTGTCCCGGGCCTGGGCCTTGAGCAGGAGCCAGTTCTTGTCGAGGGGGCCGCCGGCGACGCCCAGGCGCTTGCCCTTGAGATCGGCCAACGTGCGGATCGGGCTGTCGCCCGGCACCATCAGGGAGCCTTCGGTGGTCGAGTAGGGAAAGAAGCGGATGGCGCGTCCCTCGTTGCCGAGCCTGGCGGCCCAGAGCAGGTCGCCCACGATGGTGTCGACCTGGCCGCCGAGGAAGGCGATCCGCGCGGCGTCGTTGCCGGCGAGCTTGACGACGTCGAGGGTGAAGCCGTTGGCGCTGTCGAGGCCGCGCGCCTTGATCACCGCCGCCTCCCAGGAGACCGTGCCGAAGGGCAGGCTGCCGACCCGGAACGCCGGCCCCGCCGCCCGCGCCGGACGGGCGAGGCTCCAGGGCAGGGGCAACAGTGCCGCCGTCGCGAGCAATCCGCGCCGTGACAGCATGAGGGACTCTCCCTGGATTCGAAATCGAACGCTCGGGTTGTCCCGTGAAGGCCGGCGCTGGTTGGCAATCTTCATAGGAGGTCGGGCACAGGGCGTCCACAGGACGAATTGGCAAGTCCGCCGGGCGGATGGTCGCCCCTGGAACCGCAGATCTCTCCGAACGGGCTCAGATACCTTGCGCATGGCAAGGGGGCGGCGCAGGATTTCAGCCTGTTCGGCATCGATGCTTGTTCGAGGGGATTTCAGACCATGGCCGGCACGCGGGACGACGTGATCGACGACGCCACCGTCACGGAGCGCCTGGCGCGGGAGCTGCCGGCCTGGCGCCTGGAAGACGGTTGGATCCGGCGCACCTACAAGACTGCTGGCTGGAAGGGTACGCTGATGGTCATCAACACCGTGGGCCATCTCGCCGAGGCCGCCTGGCACCATCCGGACATCACCGCCTCCTACGCATGGGTCGAGGTGCGGCTGACCAACCATGCCGCCAAGGGGATCACCGAGAAGGACTTCGCGCTGGCCGCCAAGATCGAGGAGGTGGTCGGCTGGCAACCCGGCACCGAGGGCGGCGCGCTGGAGGGCACGCCCACCGACGCGCGCTTCGCCTACATCAAGTACGAGCGCTGAATCCGGGCGGCCGCTCAGTCGGCCTGCTTCACCCGGCGGCACTCGGTCTTGAGGTAGCTCGTCTTGCCGACCTCGTCCCGCAGATCGGTGCGGGCGATGATCTCCTGCCACCCGTTGGTGCAGCCGAGTTCGTTGGCGACGCGGACCTTGCGGACCTCGCTCGCCTTGTCGTCGGTGCAGGCCTCGATCGGAATGCCGTTGGCACAGACGAGGACGACGGCGATGAAGGCGTTCATGGGCCAACTCTCATGGGTGATCTCCGGCGCGGCGATGCCCGAGAGGTACGCGGCCGGGCGGCGTCCGGTCTCACTCGATCGTGAGAACGTGATCGGCAGAGAAGTCCCGCCCCTCGACCGGGTTCGCGACCCAGCGGGTGCGCCCGATCCGCATGTCGTGCCCGGCATGGAAATGACCCGAGACCCAGAGGTTCGGTCGGACCGCCTCGGGCAGATCCTCGAGGACGGTGGTGGCGTAGAAGGCCGGGACCCACCAGGGCACGCCGGGGACATCCCGGAACGCATTGGCCGCGCGCGGGCTCGCCGGGTGATGGGTGACGCAGACGGTCGGCCCGTCATGGGCCTGCCCCAGCGAGGCTGCCAGCAGGGCGCGTTCCCGGTCGTGTGCTGCCATCGCGTCGGTGGGCGACCAGACCGTTCCGTCGCCGTTGCGGATCGAGCCCAGAAATTCGCGCGAACCGGTGATCGGATCGGTCATCCGCGCGGTCGCGTAGGCAATCGGGTCCTCCGGCGCGTCGGCGATGCGCCCGTCCAGCCAGAGCCCGGCCAGAGACCAGTCGCTCCACAGGGTGGTGCCGACGAAGCGCACGCCGTCGATCGCGACGGCCGATCCGCGCTGGAGCAGGTGGATCTCGGCCCCCTCCCCGTTCAGGCGCAGGACCTCGGCCTCCAGGGCGGCGAGGAGTTCCGGTGCCGTGCGCCCGTCGCCGGTCGGCGCGTAGTGCTCGTGGTTGCCCGGTACGAGCACGATCGGGCGGCCCTGCGCCAGGGTCATCAGGGCCGCGAGCCCCGATTCGGGCCGGCCCTCGTGCAGGTCGCCGGGGCAGACCAGGACGTCGAAGGGCTGGCTCGGGCGCGGGATGACGTCGAGGCGCCGGCGCTCCAGGTGCAGGTCGGAGATGGGAAACAGGCGCATGCTGGGCGTGGAGCCTCTCAGGGAACCGGGTTCTCGGGCGCGGCCTTCGCCGCGCGCCACTCGGCGCGCGCGGCCTTCAGGATGTCGCCGGCCGAATCCGCGTTGAGGATGGCGATGCCGCCGGCCGCGATGAGATCCGGCCAGGCCGACAGGGTCAGGGCGGTGGCGAGGCCGGCGGCGATGATCGCGAGGTTGGCGAAGGCGTCGTTGCGGGCCGAGAGATAGGCCGCTCGGGTCAGGCTGCCGCCGCCCGCGCGGTGCCGGGCCAGCATCATCGCGCAGGTGAGATTGACTGCCAGCGCCCCGAGGCCCGTGAGCGTCAGGGGAAGTGGGGCCGGGGGCGCCATCGTGGCGAACTTGACCCAGGTGGCGTAGGCGGTGGCGAGGGCCGGCAGGAGCAGGATGACGGCGAGGACGGCTCCGAGCCGGGCCCGGTTGCGCACGCTCCAGCCGATGCCGGCGAAAATCAGCAGGTTGATCGCCGCGTCCTCGAGGAAGTCGAGGCTGTCGGCGATGAGCGCCAGCGACCCGATCGCCAGGGCGACGCTGATCTCGATGCCGAAATATGCGAGGTTGAGCCCGGCGACGCGGGCGACCACCGGGCGCAGGGTGGCGGACGGGGTGGGCGTGGCGGACAAAGCGGCGGCTCGACCTGGCTGATGGGAGAGATCGGCCCGTACCCGGGCGCGGCACCTCGCGACGACGGTCTCCATGGCGCGAGATGCCTCCGGCTGTCGAGGCTCAAGATCCGGCCCGGTGCTTTTCACGCGCCGGATACTGGATTTGGCCCGCCGCCTGTGCGAGGCGAAAAGCCAAGCCGCACGAGACCTGCGTGCAACCAACCAATGTCAGGGGAAAACGCCGATGATGCCCGAACTGCGCGTCCTGTACTTCGAGGATCTCGAAGTCGGCCTGTCCGAGACGCTGAACAAGGTCATCGCCGCCTCCGACGTGGTGGGCTTCGCCGAGATCACCGGCGACCGCAATCCGATCCACCTGTCCGAGCATTTCGCGGCGCGCACGCCCTTCGGCACCCGCATCGCGCACGGCCTCTACACCGCCGGCCTGATCTCGGCGGTGCTCGGCACCCGCCTGCCCGGACCCGGCGCGGTCTACATCAGCCAAACCCTGAACTTTCGCGCGCCGGTGCGCATCGGCGATACGGTCGAGGTCACCGTCGAGGTGGCGGAGTTGGTGCCGGAGCGCCGTCGCGCCCGCCTGAAATGCACCTGTTCGGTCGCCGGCGAGGTCGTCCTCGACGGCGAGGCGCTGGTGAAGGTGCCGACCAAGGCGGAGGCCGATCCGCTCGCGGTGCGCATGGGCGGGCGTCCGGCGAGCGCCTGACGCCCGCCTTGGCCGCCCCGCCCCGGTCCGCGCCGATCGCCATCGACGATCCCGCAGACCCGCGCCTCTCGCCCTACACGGCGATGCGTGAGCGCGACCTCGTCGGGCGTGCCGGCCGCTTCATCGTCGAGGGCGAGGTGACCCTGCGGGTGATGCTGTCGGGCCGGGCGCGATTCGGCCTCGAGTCGGTTCTGCTGGCGCCCGAGCGGCTGGCCGGCCTGGAGGCGGCCCTGGTCCGGCTGCCCGAGACGGTCCCCGTCTACACAGCGGCGAAACCCGTGATGAGCGCGATCACAGGGTTTCCGATCCATCGCGGCGTCCTCGGCGTCGGCCTGCGCGGGGGGGAGACGCCTGGCGACGCGCTCCCCTTCCTGCCGCCCGCTCCGGCGCCGGCCCTCGTGGTCGGTCTCGTCGGCCTGACCAACCACGACAATGTCGGCGGCCTGTTCCGCAACGCCGCCGCCTTCGGCGCCGACGCGGTGCTCCTCGACGGCGGCACCTGCGATCCGCTCTACCGCAAGGCGATCCGCGTCTCGGCCGGCGCCGCGCTGATCGTGCCCTTCCTGCGACTCACAGACGCCGACGCGCTCCTCGCCTTCGCGGCGCGCCACGCCCTGGAGCCCCTGGCCCTGAGCCCCGGCGGGGCCGAGACCCTCGCGTCCCTGGCGCCCCCTGACCGATCCCTGCTCCTCCTCGGGAGCGAGGGGCCGGGCCTGCCGTCCGACCTGATGGTGCGCCTGCGCACCCTTCGGATTCCAATGGCAGCGGACTTCGATTCGCTCAACGTCGCGACCGCGGGCGCCATCGCCCTGCATCACCTCGCCCGGACGGGATAGCGCGGAGCGGACGACCCGGCTGCGAAGGAGCTTTCACGCGCGACACTGCGTCCCCATTGCCGCGCGCTCCGCTACGGTCAAGATTACGCACCGGGCGCTGCGAGCCCTGGACGGACCATTCTTGCGCGCCACATGCGCTTAGAGATGGAGCGCAGACGAGGGAGTTGCGAGCGTTGTTGCAGTCACGGGACGGCTTACGGACCCTGTCCGGACGCCGCGTCATCATCGTCGGTGCCGGTCCCGGCGGCCTCGCCACCGCACTCCTCCTCGCCCGTGCCGGCGTCCACGTCACGCTGCTGGAGAAGGATCCGGCAGTGGGCGGACGCACGAAGACCGTCGAGGCCCCCGGCGGCTTCCGCTTCGACATCGGCCCGACCTTCTTCCTCTATCCGCAGATCCTCGCCGATATCTTCGAGACCTGCGGCGAGCGCCTCGAGGACCACGTCAAGCTCGAGCGCCTCGATCCGCAGTACCACCTTGTGTTCGAGGCGGGCGGCGAGATCCGCGCCACCAACGACATGGACCGGCTCGAGGCCGAGGTGGCGCGCATCGCGCCCGACGACGCCAGGAACGTGCGCAAGTTCTTCGCCGACAACCGGGTCAAGCTGAAGTTCTTCAAGCCGGTCCTGGAGCAGGCCTTCCACACCCTTCGGTCCATGGCCTCCCCGGCGATGATCGCCGCCCTGCCCCACCTCCATCCGGGGCGCAGCGTCGACAAGGACCTGCGGCGCTACTTCAAGGACCCGCGGGTCCGTCTCGCCTTCGCATTCCAGACCAAGTACCTCGGCATGTCGCCGTTCCGGTGCCCGAGCCTGTTCACCATCCTGTCGTTCCTCGAATACGAGCACGGGGTCTATCATCCGGTCGGCGGCTGCGGCGCCGTCTCGGAGGCGATGGCGGGTCTCGCCCGCCGGATGGGCGTCGACATCCGCCTCGGGGCGGGCGTCGAGCGGGTGCTGTTCGACGGCAGGCGCGCCAGTGGCGTCGTCTGCAACGGCGAGACGCTGCAGGCCGATGCGGTGGTGATCAACGGCGACTTCGCCAAGGTCATCCAGGATCTCGTGCCGCAGCAGCACCGCCCGCGCTGGCGCGACGCCAAGATCGAGAAGGCGCGTCTCTCCTGCTCGACCTTCATGCTCTATCTCGGCCTCGACGGGCCCATGCCTGAGGCGCTCGGCCACCACACAATCCTGCTGTCGGAGGATTACGCCCGCAACATCCGGGAGATCACCGACGGCATCCTGCCGATGCAGCCTTCGCTCTACGTGCAGCATGCGGGCTTCACCGACGGCGGCATGGCGCCCCCCGGCCAGACCAGCCTCTACGTGCTGGTGCCGGTGCCGAACCTGAAGGCCGGCATCGACTGGAAAGGCTTGCGCGTCAGCTATCGCCAGCTCGTCCTCGACCGCCTGAAGCGCCTTGGCCTCGGCGATATCGAGCAGCGCATCCGCTACGAGCGCATCGTCGACCCGACGGAGTGGCGCGACGACTTCTTCGTGCACGAGGGCGCGACCTTCAACCTCGCCCACGACCTGATGCAGATGCTCTATTTTCGCCCGCACAACCGCTTCGGGCCGGGCCTCTACCTCGTCGGTGGCGGCACCCATCCGGGCTCCGGCCTGCCGGTGATCTACGAGGGAGCGCGCATCACCGCCCGCCTCCTCATCGAGGAACTCTCGGCTGGACGCGTCGGGGCCGCCAGCGCCGGCATTCCCACGACCGCACCGCTCGCCGCCTCGGGCGACGCCACTTGAGGCGGTCGCCGCGGCTCCTGGCGGTCGGCTGCGCCCTCCTCCTCGTTTCGGGGGCGGCCCGGGCCGCCTCCGTGGCGCTGGAGGTCGAGGGCATCGAGCCCGGCGGCCTCCTCTCCGTCGCGCTGTGCCAGGACGGGCTGTCCGAGGCCGATTGCCGGATCGGGCAGCAGGCGCCGCCCCGGGCCGCTGCGCAGCGCTTCGTGTTCCAGAACGTGGCGCCCGGGATCTACGCGGCGGTGGCCTACCAGGACACCAACGGCAATGGCCGCCTCGACCGGACCGGCCTCGGCCTGCCCCTCGAGCCCTACGGGTTCTCCGGCGAGTCGTCCCGCTCCGCCCGCCCCGACTTCGCGCGCGCCCGCTTCATCGTGCGGGAGCCGGGCGTGGGCGTGCGGGTTCGCCTGTCGCGCGCCCTGCCGCCTCGCTGAGCGCTGCATGAGCGTCCGTTCCGAGCCGCTCCTGCGCGTGGCCGGGGCCGCCCTCGCCTATCGGGGCACTCGCGTGCTGGAGGGCGTCGACCTCGCCCTCGGCGCCGGCGAGACCCTCGCCCTCCTCGGCCCCAACGGCGCCGGCAAGACATCGCTGATGCGCCTCGTGGCCGGCCGGCTCGCCCCGAAGGCCGGCAGCGTCCGCGTGGCCGGCGACGATCCGCACCGGACTCCATCGGCGCGCCGGGCCATCGGCTGGGTGCCCCAGGAGATCGCCCTGTATCCCCGCCTCTCGGTCGCGGAGAACCTGTCGGTCTTCGCCCAGCTCGCCGGCATCGCCCGACGCGAGCGCGCCGAGGCGGTGGCAACCGGCATCGCGCTCTGCGCCCTCGCCGAGGTCGCCCGGCGCCCGGTCGGTCTGCTCTCGGGCGGTTACCAGCGCCGCGTCAACATCGCCGCCAGCCTGATGGCACGCCCGCGCCTCGTCCTCCTCGACGAGCCGACGCAGGGGGTCGACCTCCACGCCCGCGCGGCGATCCACGCGGTACTCGGGCGCCTGCGCGAGGCCGGCACCGCGCTCCTCGTCGCCACCCACGACTTCGCCGAGGCCGAGCGCCTCGCCGACCGGGTCGCGATCCTGGCCCGCGGGCGGATCGTCACCGACGGCCGCCTGTCCGACCTCCTGGCCCGCATCCGCGCCGATGCACCCGAGCACGAGGCGGTCCTCGCCGCTCCCGCCGATGCGGCGGCGGACACGGTCCTGCGCCGGACGGGCTTCGTCCCCGTCGATACCGGCTCGACTTGGCGGGCGCGCCGCCTGAGCGGTTCGCTGCGCGACGGCGCGAACCTGCTCGGCGCCCTCCGGGACGCGGGCGTGCCCATCGCCGAGATCCGCATCCGCGCCCCCGGGCTGGAGGCGGTCTATCGCGAGGCGCTGGCAGGCGATGGAGCCGGTATGCGGGAGACCGCCGCATGATCTCGGCCGCTTTCCGCGTGATGCTGCTCGGCCTGATGCGCGACCGCGCCGCCCTGGTCATGGCCTTCGTGCTGCCCACCGTGATCTTCACGATCTTCGCCGCGATCTTCTCGGGGGCACTGGGCGACCGCATCCGCATCCATGTCGGCCTGCTCGACCTGGCTCGGACGGCGACGACGCAGCGCCTGATGCAGGCGCTGGAGGCGGATCCGTCCCTGCGTGTCGGGCGCCTCTTAGCCGCCGACCTCGATGGCGCCGTCGCGGCGGTGCGCCGGGGCGAGGTCGATGTCGCGCTGGTGCTGCGCGGTGACCTCGATGCCGGCTCGACCCGTGCCGACCAGCCCGTGGTCCTGATCGAGAGCCCCGCCAAGGCCCTGGCCACCCCGATCGCTCTCGGACAGCTCCAGCGCGTCCTCAACGAGGCCCTCCCCGACGTGGTCCTGGCCCGGATCGTCGCCGACGTGGAGCGCTCGGGTAAGATCGGCCCGGACGAGCGCGCCTTCCTCAACTCCGCCTTCGCCGAACAGCGCGCCCGCAAGGAGCCCTTCGCCTTCGCGTCCCTGGTGGAGCGGCGCAGCACCGCCTCGGGCGCGACGAACGACCGGGTCAGCTACTATGCGGGGGCGATCACGGCGGTGTTCCTGCTTTTCGCCGCCATGCAGGGCGCCCTTTCCCTCGTGGACGAGCGCCAGTCCGGCCTCGCCGACCGGCTCATGGCGGGGCCTGGCGGCCTCGCCGTGGTGGTGCTCGGCAAGTTCCTGTTTCTGGTGGGCCAGGGTCTCGTCCAGGCCGGGCTGATCTTCGGCGCCGCCGCCATCCTGCACGGGGTCGACATCCTGCCTCATGCGGGCGCCTGGCTGGTGACCTCCGTCCTGGTCTCGGCCATGGCGGCCGGCCTCGCGCTGGCCGCCTGCGCGGCCTCCGCCACCCGTCAGCAGGCGCATCTGGCGGCCACCTTCGGCGTGCTGCTCCTCTCGGCGGTGGGCGGCAGCATGGTGCCCCGCTTCCTGATGCCGCCCTGGCTGCAGGCGGCCGGCTGGCTCACCCCCAATGCCTGGGCCATCGAGGGCTACCAGAACGCCCTCGGCGAGGGCTGGGCCGCCGCCCTGCCCGCCTGGGGCGTGATGGCCGCCGTGACGGTGGTGGGCCTGGGAATGGCGCTGGGGCTGGTGTCGCGGCGAACGATCTAGGATGGTACGGGCGAAGACGGCGTCAGTCCGTGCCGCGACCGGTTAGCGCGTTGACCGCGCGGCGATCCGGTCTAGCTTCATGCATGGTATGGGCTTTCGGACCGGCCCGGGGAGTGAAACGAACATGCGGGCTGGGTCTTCGGTCGCCGTCGTCGGCGCAGGGTTGGGCGGCCTGGCGGCTGCCTGCGTGAGCGCCGCGCGCGGCCACAAAGTCACGCTCTACGACAAGAACGACTGGCTCGGCGGCAAGGCCGCGGTCCTGCACGAGGGCGGCTTCCGCTTCGACATGGGGCCGACCATCCTCACGGTGCCGAAGGTGCTGGAGCGGATCTTCCAGGAAGCCGGGCGCGACATCCGCGACTACCTGGACCTGCGCCGCCTCGATCCGCAATGGCGCTGCTTCTTCGACGACAACACCCAGCTCGACCTGATGGCCGACGTGCCGACCATGGCCGCCGACATGGAGCGCTTCGCCCCCGGCACCGGCGCCGGCGAGGGCTACAAGAAGTTCCTCGAGATCTCCGAGCACCTGCACGACGTCTCGAACAAGTTCTTCTTCTGGAAGCCGGTCGAGGACCTGTTCGACACGATCAACATCCGCGCCAACATGAATCCCGGCACCCTGCGGGACGTGCTGTCCCTGCGCATGGGCTCGTCGGTGGCGGGCACCATCCGCTCGAAGGTGAAGGATGCGCGCCTCGCGCAGATGCTCGACCATTTCGTGCAGTATGTCGGCTCCTCGCCCTACGGCGCCCCGGCCGTGCTCTGCGCCATCGCGCACATGCAGACCGCCGAGGGGGTCTGGTACCCGATGGGCGGCACCCGCGCGGTGGCCGAGGCCCTGACGAAGCTGGCTTCCGAGCTCGGCGCCACCCTCCGGCCCGGCGACGAGGTCTCGGGCCTCGCCATTGAGGGCGGCGCGGTCAAGGGAGTAAAGACCGCCTCGGGCATCACCCCGGTCGACGCGGTGATCTCCAACATGGACTCGGTGCGCACCTACCGCGAACTCGTCGGCGGCGACGTCGGCAAATCCTACGAAAAGAAGAGCTTCGAGCCGGCCTGCTCCGGCGTGGTGCTCTATCTCGGGCTGAACAAGCGCTACGAGCACCTGAACCACCACGACTTCGTCTTCTCCCGCGACCCGGAAGAGGAGTTCGACTACATCTACCACAAGGGCGAGCCGGCCCCGGACCCGACCGCCTATCTGGCGGCTCCCTCCGCCACCGACCCATCGGTGGCACCCGAGGGCGGCGAGGCGCTCTACGTCCTCGTCCACACGCCCTATCTCCGCCCGCATCACGACTGGTCGAAGATGTTCCCGGCCTACCGGCGGGTCATCCTCGACAAGCTCAAGCGCACGGCCAACATGCCCGACCTCGAGGAGCGTATCGTCGTCGAGCGCCATCTGACCCCGCAGGACATCCACGAGCGTTACAAGGTGCTCAATGGCGCGATCTACGGCCTCGCCTCCCACGGCAAGTTCATGGGCGCGTTCAAGCCGGGCAACCGCTCGCGGCAGGTGCGCGGCCTCTACCTCGCCGGCGGCGCGGCCCATCCGGGCCCTGGCATGCCGATGGTGATGATGTCGGGCTGGATCGCGGCGGATGCCCTCGACACCGACGCACGGGGCGAGGAGCGCGCCAGCGCCTGAGGGCCGTCCCGTGTCCCGCGAGGACGGCCCCGCCCGATCGCCTGCCCTGTGGCGTTTCATGGTCGGGTATTTCGACCGTTACGTGCGGCGCCACCTCAACGCCCTGCGGCTCGCCCGCTGGGGCGTGCCGGCCTGCGCCGATCATCCCGGCCCGGTCGTGGTCTACTGCAACCATCCGGCCTGGTGGGACGCCGCCGTGGTCATCCTGCTCGCCGGGCGTCTGTTCCCCCGTCGCGAGAGCTACGCGCCGTTCGATGCGCGGATGCTGGAGAAGTACGCGGTCTTCGCCCGGATGGGCGCCTTCGCGGTGAACCTCGAATCCGCCCGCGGCGCGGCTCAGTTCTTGAAGGCGACGCGGCGCATCCTGGGGGCGCCGAACCGGATGATCTGGATCACCGCGCAGGGGCGCTTCCAGGACGTCCGTGCCCGGCCGCTGGCCCTGCGCGCCGGCGTCGGCCGCCTGCCGGAGATCGCCCCCGACGCGCTGTTCGTGCCGCTGGCTCTCGAATACGCCTTCTGGGAGGAGCGCGGTGGCGAAGCCTTCGCGGCCTTCGGCACGCCGGTGACGGGCGCCGCCCTCCTCGCCCTGCCCCGGCCGGAGCGGCTCGCCCGGATGGAGGCGGAGCTGACCGCGACCCTCGACCGCCTCGGCACCGACGTGATCGCGCGCGAGGCGGGCCGCTTCACGCCGCTCGCGTCCGGTGCCAAGGGGATCGGCGGGATCTACGATCTCTGGCGGCGCCTCGCCGCGGTCCTCGCGGGGCGGCGCTTCGAACCGGCCCACCGCCAGAAGGGAGATCCGGTTCCGTGATGCTCGGTCTCGCGATCCTGGCCCTCGCCTGCGCGGCTTTGCCCGCCCTCGTCGCCTGGGTGAACCTCTCGATCCTGCGGACGCCCGAGCCGGACCTCGACGTCCGGGCCCGGGTCTCGGTCCTGATTCCGGCCCGCAACGAGGCCGCGGTGATCGCCGCGACGGTGCGGGCGGCCCTGGGCAGCGCCGGCGTCACCCTCGAGGTCCTCGTCGGCGACGACCATTCCACCGATGAGACCGCCGCCATCGTCTCCGCCATCGCCGACGAGGATCCGCGCCTGCGCCTCGTTCCCATCCCACCCCTGCCCGAGGGCTGGACGGGGAAGAACCACGCCTGCGCGCGCCTGGCCGAGGCCGCGACCGGGACACATCTCCTGTTCGTCGATGCGGATGTGACCCTCGCACCGGCGGCGGCGGCCTCCCTCGCCGCCCATGCACGACGGACCGAGAGTGCCCTGGTCAGCGGCGTACCGCGGCAGCGCATGGGCTCGCTGGGCGAGCGCCTGACGGTGCCGATGATCAACTTCCTGCTTCTCGGCTACCTGCCGATGGCGATGATGCGCGCGTCCCTCCGCCCCAGCCTCGGGGCCGCCTGCGGCCAGCTCGTCCTCGTCGAGCGCGAGGCCTACGCGGCGATCGGTGGCCACGGCGCCGTGCGCGGCAGCCTGCACGACGGCGTCGTGCTGCCGCGCCGCCTCCGCCAGGCCGGCTACCCGACCGATCTCGTCGCCGGCCACGCCCTGGCGACCTGCCGGATGTACCGTGGCTTCGACCAGAGCTGGGCCGGCTTCTCGAAGAACGCCCACGAGGGTATGGCGACGCCGCGGGCCCTGCCGGTCTGGACCCTGCTGCTGGCCGGCGGACACGTGCTGCCGTGGCTCTTGCTGCTGGCGGGCCTGCTCGGTCTCGGATCCGGCCACGCCGCGTTCCTGGCCTTCGCGGCCGCCCTCGCCTCCCTGGCGACCCGCGCCGCGATCACGCTCGTCACCCGCGAGCCCCTGGGGACGATTCTCCTGCATCCGGCGACGGTCCTCGTCGCCCTGGCGATCCAGTGGAACGCCCTCCTCCGGCGCAAGGGCAGCGGCACGCCCCTGTGGAAGGGTCGAAGCTACCCGATCGGCGGCCCTTGAGTCTCTGCCGCGATCCAGGCCGCGGTATCCGGGTCGGCCCCCGCCACGGGCAGGTGCAGGATGATCGGCGTCTCGTAGGGGTGGCGGGCCTTCAGGGCTTCGCTCAAGGCCTCCGCCAGGCCCTCCCGGCTCTTCAGGATCGCGACGACCTCGGATCCGTGCTCCACCGCGCCCTTCCAGGCGTAGACGGAGAGCATCCCCGGCAGGACGTTGACGCAGGCCGCGAGGCGCAGCCGCACCAGCGCCTCTCCGACTGTCAGGGCGGTACCGGCATCGGGGAAGGTGGTGTAGACGAGAAGCGGCCGCTCCATGCTATGGGTCTCCGACCAGGGCTCTGCCGCTCCACCGGCGGGAACGGGCCGGCGGGGATGCCGGCAGGACTGGAATCGGGACGCTGGAGCGAATGCTCCGCGTCGGCAAGGTGGTCGGCAAGGCGGATGTGAGCCCATGGCCCGGCGTTTCGAACGGCTCGCCTTCGTCGCGAGTCCCACGGAGGACGCCCGCCAGGCGGCCGCGACCCTGATGCGCCGCTACGACCACGTGCCGCCCGACGAGGCGGACGTGGTGGTGGCGCTGGGCGGCGACGGGCTGATGCTCCAGACCTTGCACCGCTTCATGCATGCCGGGAAGCCGATCTACGGCATGAACCGTGGCACCGTCGGCTTCCTCATGAACGAGTTCCGCGAGGACGGCCTGATCGAGCGCCTGGAAAGCACCAAGCGCAGCATCATCCATCCGCTGATGATGGAAGCCGTGGATACCGAGGGGCGCCGGCATCAGGCCCGCGCCCTGAATGAGGTCTACATGCTGCGCCAGACGCACCAGACCGCCAAGCTGCGGATCTCGGTTGACGGCCATGTGCGCCTGCCGGAGCTCATCGCGGACGGCGTGCTCGCAGCGACCCCGGCCGGGTCCACCGCCTACAACCTGTCGGTGGGTGGCCCGATCCTGCCCCTCAACGCCCGGCTCCTGGCCCTGACGCCGATCTCGGCCTTCCGGCCCCGGCGCTGGCACGGGGCCCTGCTGCCGGATCATGCCCGCATCCTCATCGAGGTGCTCGACGCGGCGCACCGGCCGGTGGCGGCGGTGGCCGACCACACCGAGTTCCGGCGGGTCTGCACGGTGGAGACCTGGCTCGACCATGCCACCAGCCTGACCCTGCTGCACGACCCCGGCCACAGCCTCGACGAGCGTATCCTGCGCGAGCAGTTCGGCTGATCGCCGGTCAGGCGGCGAGCCGCGCCCGGTCCTCCCGGTAGCTCGCGATCAGCGCCTCGGGGATCGCATCGAGCACGACCTCCGTGGCGAGTGCGCGGTTGCGCGCGCGGCTTCCCTCGAACTCGGCGAGCAGCGCGTCGGAGAGACCGTCGAGGATCAGGCCCACCGGATCGGTCCGGGTCGCCTCGTCGCCGGAAGGTGCCCGGCCCGGAACGGCGGCCTGGATCTCTGCATCCGCGACGGCGTCCGCTTCCACCGGCGCCTCCGGGACCGACCCTTCCGCCACCGTTGGCAGGTTGTCCACCGTTGGTAGGTCCTCCAGAGCCGGGACGGTCGCCACGATCGGGATCTCCTGCGCGATTTCCTCCGTGATCTCCCCGGCCTTCTCGGCGCCGTGTTCGGGGGCCGCTTGAGCCTGTGCGGTCTCCACCGCCTGCGGGACGTCCCAGTCCACGAGGACCTGACGCTGGGCCTCTCGCCACTCGCCGTCGAGGATCTCGCGCTCGATCCGCAGGATCTCGCTCCGCTCGGCCTCGGCGGCGATTTCGCGGGCCAGCACCCGCGCCTCGTCGCGGGCGGCCTCCGCCTCGAAGCGGGACAGGAGGGCCATGACGCTCTGCGCCTCGGCGAAGGGCATCGTCTCGCAGGCGGTCAGCGCCCGCTCGATCATCAGACGCGACAGGCCCGCCCCGGCGCTGGTGATGGTGCCCTGCCCGGCTTCGCGCCAGGCCGAGAGCGCCGCGCTGAAGGCCGGCAGCAGAACCGGCGGCAGTCCGGCCTTGCGGTGCAGGGCCGCGAAGGCGGCGCTCGAGGCATCGTGCATCAGCCCGGCCACCCGGCGGACCGGGAGACCGGCGAGGTCGGCGAGCGCCATCTCGGCGAAGGCCATGTTGCCGGAGAGGATCGCCCGCAGCAGAAGGCCGGCATTGAGCTGGCCTTCGGCCTTGAGGTGGGCGACGAGGCGGGCGAGGTCGACGGGATGGGCCTCGGCGCAGAAGGCCAGGGTCGTTCGCTCCTGCGCCTCGCGACTGGCGCGCGCGCTGCGGGCCGGCGTGAGCCAGCCGGACGACACCGCGAAGGCGGAGAGCGATTCGGCGAGGCGCGTGGTCACGCTCTGGCGTACCTCGAGGGGCAGGTAGGGCCGGGCCAGGACCGCCTCGCGCAGGGCGGCGACGTCGCCATGGCGCTCCACCATCCGCATCAGGCTGCCGGTGGTGATGTGGGCGCTGCGGTTGCGGGCCAGCACGACCAGAGCCTCGGCCTCGGCGATCTCGGCAAGCGCCCCGGCGACGGCCGGTGACAGGTCGATCCGGCTCGCGATGGCGCGGCGAGCGGCGACGCACCCGATGGCGACGCCGTCGACGAGATCGGCATCGCTCAGCACCGGTGAGCGGGCCAGCACCAGGGTGGCGATCTCGGCCTGGTCGCCCGCCAACGCCACGATCAGGGTGCGCGGAGCGTTCGCGCAGGCCGCGCAGGCTTCGGCCAGGGTCCGGCGCACCAGGCTGGAGGGATCGTCGAGGAGGGCGAGGAGCGCGGCTTCCGCCTCCCACGCCACGTCCTCGCCGAGACCGCCATAGAGATAGGCGCGGGCCAGGGCACCCGCGGCCTCCGCCCGTCGCGCCGCGGAGGTGTGCTGCGTCCAGGCGAGGAACTGGCGGATGATCATGAGCCGCTCCGGATCGTGAAGAGGGACAGGTCGAGGGGAGCGCCGGCGCGGGCCGGCTGCGCGGAGGCGCCGAATTCCGCCGGACGGCGCGGCGGCAGCGGCGTTCCGATGAGGGCCGCCGTGGCGGCGGGAGCGGCGGGAGCGGCGCTGGCGGCGACGGCCGGGGCGGCGAGGGGCGCGGGCGCGCCTTCGGTGCCGTCCGAGCGCGGAAAATAGGTCGGTGCGGCGCGAGCGGGCTCCGGACGGCTCGCCTCCTGCCCGGCGCCGCGACCCTGCCAGAGGCGCGCGACCCCGGCCGAGACGCCGCCCTGCTGCCGAGGATCGGTCTGGAACATCGAGCGCAGGCCGCCCTCGTTGAGGGAGGCGTAGGCGGTGGTGCCTTCGGGCAGCGCGATCGTGGCGGTGGGCGTGCTCGGCGCGGTGCCCGAGCGGGCCGTGGCGAGGTGGGCGTAGAGTTCGGCCGCGCCGCGCGGACGCCCGGTCCGGTCGTAGAACAGGCCGCGATTGGCGGCGGCCGCCTCCGGCATGTCGAGGGCGGCGGCCCGGGCGGGGCTCGCCTGGGCCGTGGCGATGAGGGCGGCGGCTCCGCGCGCGCCGAGCACGTGGGCGGCGTAGAGGTCGCCGCCGGTGGGCTCGCGCCCGAGGGCGCTGGTCAGGGTCTCGCGGTTCCGCTCGGTGAGAGCGCCCGCCATGGTGGCGGCGATGCGGGGATCGCGGCGCAGGTCCAGAATGGTCTGCTTGGCCGCCGGGTCGCTCACCGTGTAGGTGCCGTCGGCCCCCTTGGTGATCGCGTCCGCATAGGTTCCGAGGCCGAGCCGGGGCCCGGCGGTCTTCATGGTGCCGAGCCAGGTCTGCTCGATGAACTGGAAAAGCCCGGTGGCCGAGGAGGTCGCGGCCTTGGCGGAGGGATCGAGGGAGGATTCCCGCTGCGCCGTGGCCAGGAGATAGTCGAAGCCCGCGCCGGAGGTCTGCGCCCCGTCGCGGATCGCGTCGACGACCCCGCCCTGCGCGCCCGCGCGCCCGGCAGCGCTGTCGCGCGTACCCAGGTCCCGGCTGGCACCGGGATCTCGGGCATTGGCGGGAGGCGTCGTGAACAGGAACATGGCCGTCCGGCTGGGGGCGGACCCAGGCGCCGCCCCGACGGCAACTTTGTTCTCCCTATGGTAAAGGAAGGTTGAAGAGCCGACTGTCCGCTGCTGCCCAGTTTCAGGATTCACCCATCGGCGAAAGGTCTTCTGCGAAGGCCAGGCCCTCGTCGGCCCAGCCCGTGAGCCCGCCGAGCATGAGCTTGACCGGTCTGTCGAGCTCGGCGAGCCGCAGGGCCGCCCGGTCGGCCCCGTTGCAGTGGGGGCCGGCGCAGTAGACCACGAACAGCGTGTCCGCGGGCCAGGCGGCCAGCCGCTCGGCGGTGATCAGGCGGTGCGACAGGTGCACCGCGCCCGGGATATGACGGCGCCGGAACGCCGCCTCCGACCCGACCGCGTGTAGCAGGACGAAGTCGGCCGGATCGGCCGCCAGGGCGGATGCCACGTCGGCACAGTCGGTCTCCAGCGCAAGGCGTCGCCGGAAGTGATCGCGCGCGATGGCGGGCGGGCAGGCGGGGATGGCGGTCACGGCACTCATCGTCGGTCTCCGTCTCGGGGCCGGACAGACCTAGCAGCGGGCGTGGGACTTGGCGGCGGGCCGGATTGCCAGTTAGCGTCCCGATCATGCCAAACCCGCTGGCCCGCCTCGCCCCCGCCGACCGCCTCGTGGTGGTGCTGGCCTATGACGGGCTCTGCACCTTCGAGTTCGGCGTCGCCGTGGAGATCTTCGGTTTGGCGCGCCCTGAAATGGGACCGGACTGGTACCGCTTCGCCGTGGCCGCGGTCGATCCCGGTCCGATGCGGGCCGAGGGCGGGGTGCGCCTCCTCGCCGATGGCGGGCTCGATCTCCTGGACCGGGCCGGCACCATCGTGGTTCCGGGCTGGCGCGGCGCGGAGATGCCGGTGCCCGAGCCCCTCGCCGCCGCCTTGCGCGGGGCCGCCGCCCGCGGAGCGCGCATCCTGTCGATCTGCTCCGGCGTCTTCGTCCTCGCCGCGGCGGGCCTCCTGGAGGGGCGCCGCGCCACCACGCATTGGCGCCATGCCGCGGCGCTGGCGGCACGCCATCCCGGCATCCGCTTCACCCCCGACGTGCTCTACGTGGACGAGGGCGCGATCCTGACCTCCGCCGGCTCGGCTGCCGGGATCGACCTCTGCCTGCACCTCGTGCGCCGCGATTTCGGGCCGTCCGCCGCCAATGACGTCGCGCGGCGCCTCGTCGTCCCGCCGCACCGCGACGGCGGCCAGGCCCAGGTCGTCGCGGGGGCGGTCCCGGCGCTCCACGAGGCGGCGCGGATCGGCCCGCTGCTCGACGCGATGCGGGCGGAGCCGGCCCGCGAATGGCCGGTCGCCCACCTCGCCGACCGCGCCGGCATGAGTTCGCGGACGCTTCTCCGGCGCTTCTCCGCCGCCACCGGCACGACGCCGGCCCGCTGGCTCCTCGACCTGCGGCTCGCCCGCGCCCGGGACCTGCTGGATCAGGCGGACGAGCCGCTCCAGGCCATCGCCGAGGCGGCGGGCTTCGCCACGGCCGCGAGCCTGCGCCGGCACTTCCGTCGCCGCTTCGCGGTGACCCCGGCGGCCTACCGGGCCGGCCGTATCGCGGATTTCGAAACGGCGTGAGGTGCCGCCGCCAATCCACGGCACTGAAACGCAAAAACGCCCCGAAGAGCGCTGGATCGGTTGGTCCTGGTTGGGAAATTTGGAGCGGGCGAAGGGATTCGAACCCTCGACCCCAACCTTGGCAAGGTTGTGCTCTACCCCTGAGCTACACCCGCTCACACCCGTCATGCCCGAGGAGACCCTCGCGCCGGGACGGTTCGTCGTCTCAACGAAGCAAAAAACCGCCTCTCAGCGGCTGTCGCTCCGGTCGTCTCGTTCGGTAAATTGGAGCGGGCGAAGGGATTCGAACCCTCGACCCCAACCTTGGCAAGGTTGTGCTCTACCCCTGAGCTACACCCGCTCACAACCGCGCCGCTGGTGGGAAAGAACCCGCCGACGGCCCCGGACGGCGTCTCTAAACACCATTCCGCCGGGCGTTGCAAGCGCTGAATCCCCGCGCCGACGACCGGGACCGTTTGCCGGCGTCACGCCGGCTGATCACGGCTGCCAATGCGCGGCCGGAGCCAGGCCCTCGCGGATCTCGCGCAGGCGAGCCCGGGTGGCGGCGGTGGTTTCGGCCGGAAGCGCATCCAGGGGATAGAAGCCGCAGGCCGCGATCTCGCGATCGGGGCGCTTCGGGGCCAGCACCGAGAAGCCGGTGGCTACGTAGAGGGCGACGTGGTCGCGGCCGACCGCCGAGAGGTTGTGGTAGAATCCGTGCAGTTGCATCGGACGGCCGGGATCGACCACGATCTCGGCCTCCTCGCGGAACTCCCGGACCATCGCCGTCACCGCGCTCTCGCCCGCCTCGATGCCGCCGCCCGGCAGGTGCCAGCCCGCCACGTAGGTGTGCCGGACGAGGCAGACCCGCCCCTCCCCGTCGATGGCGACCCCCCGAACGCCCAGCGTCATGCCGCGCGTGGCCAGGGCGCCGTAGTGGATCAGGCGCCGCATCCAGGGTTTTTGGAGGAGCATGCGGCTCAGACGACGCGCAGGCGGATGGCGCCGAGTCCGTCGATGGCGGCCGCCATCGTCTCCCCGCGCCGGACCGCGCCGACGCCCGAGGGCGTGCCGGTGAAGATCAGGTCGCCCGGCTGCAGCTCGAAATAGGTCGACAGGAGCGCGACCTGCTCGGGGATCGACCAGATCATCTCGGAGAGATCGCCGCGCTGCCGCTCGGCCGAGTCCACCGCCAGGGTGATGGCGCCGCGCACCGGGTGGCCGATGGCCGAGGCCGGATGGAGCGCCCCGATCGGCGCCGAGGCGTCGGCGGATTTCGCGAGGTCCCAGGGCCGCGCCAGGCGCTTGGCCTCGTCCTGCACGTCGCGCCGGGTCATGTCGAGGCCGACGGCGTAGCCGTAGACGTGGTCGAGGGCGGAGGCCTCAGGGATGTCGCGGCCGCCCAGCCCGAGAGCCGCCACCATCTCGACCTCGAAATGGTAGTTCTCGGTGCGCGGCGGATAAGGATGGTCGGCCGCCGCGTCGCCGGTCACGATCTGCAGGGTGTCGGCGGGTTTCATGAAGAAGAAGGGCGGCTCCCGATCGGGGTCCTTGCCCATCTCGCGAGCGTGCGCGGCGTAGTTGCGGCCGACGCAGTAGACCCGCCGGACCGGGAAGAAATCGTCGCTGCCGACGATCGGCAAGGCGGTGCGGGGCGGATTCGGGATCACGGACAGCATGGGTCTCTCCAACCTCTTCTCTCGGCCGATGCGGCGCGGCGCCCCGTCGCTCGCCCTGCACAGGACGCCGCGCCATCCCTATCATAGGCGGGAGGCCCGGCCGCGCCATCCCGCCGCCACCCGCGGCCTGCCGTTGCGAGACCCGTGGTGACCGACCCTTCCCGCCTGCTTGCGCAACTCGCCGCGCATCTCGGCGCCGACCATGTCCTGACGGACCCGGCCGACCTCGCGCCCTACCTCGCCGAGACCCGCGGCCTGCAGCGCGGCCATGCCCTGGCAGTGGTGCGGCCCGCCGACACGGAGGCGGTGGCCCGGGTGGCGCGCGCCTGCGCCGAGGCAAGAGTGCCGGTGGTGGCCCAGGGCGGCAACACCGGCCACGTCGGAGGCGGCCTGCCACAGGGAGGCATCGTCCTCTCCCTGGCGCGGCTGAACCGGCTGCGCGCGCTCGATCCCGTCAATGCCAGCATCACGGTGGAGGCCGGGATGGTGCTGGCCGACGTGCAGGCCGCCGCCGCGGAGGCCGGGATGCTGTTCCCGCTCTCCCTCGCCTCCGAGGGCTCCTGCCGGATCGGCGGCAACCTCTCCACCAATGCGGGGGGCACGGCGGTCCTCGCCTACGGCAATGCCCGCGATCTCGTCCTCGGCCTCGAGGTGGTGCTGGCCGACGGCCGGATCTGGAACGGGCTGAAGGGACTGCGCAAGGACAATGCCGGCTACGACCTGAAGCATCTGTTCCTCGGCTCGGAGGGGACCCTCGGTCTGATCACGGCGGCGGTGCTGAAGCTCTACCCCCGGCCGGCCTCTCGGTCCGTGGCCTTCGTCGGGCTCAGCTCGACCGAGGCCGCCCTCGCCCTGTTCCGATCCCTGCGGGCCGAGGCCGGTGCAGGCCTGACAGCCTTCGAGTACATCGCGCCCTTCGGCCTGGAGATCGTCCTGCGCCATCGGGCCGGGGCGCGCCGGCCGCTGGCCGGGTTGCACGCGGCCTACGCCCTGGTGGAGCTCTCGACCCCCCGCCCCGGCGAGGATGCCGGCGCGTCGATGGAGGCGTTCCTTGCCCGGGCCCAGAACCAGGGGCTCCTCGACGACGCCGCCCTGGCGGCGAGCGAAGCGCAGGCGAACGCCTTCTGGGAACTGCGCGAAAGCCTGTCGGAGGTGCAGAAGGCCGAAGGTGCCTCGATCAAGCACGACGTCTCGGTGCCGCTCTCCCGCCTGCCCGAGTTCCTCGCCCGGGCGACGCGAGCCTGCGAGGCGGAGATGCCGGGTCTGCGCGTCTGCGCCTTCGGGCATTTCGGCGACGGCAACATTCACTTTAACCTGAGCCAGCCCGTGGGGATGGACACCGGCGCCTTCCTGGCCGCCTGGGATCGCTTCAACCGGATCGTCCACGACGTCGTCGCGGCGCTCGACGGCTCGATCGCGGCCGAGCACGGCGTCGGCCTGCGCAAGCGCGCGGAACTGGCGCGCTACGCCGACCCCGTCGCCCTCGATCTGATGCGCAGCCTCAAGGCCGCCCTCGATCCGGGCAACATCCTGAATCCCGGCAAGATCCTGTTGGACGAAGCTCCGCAGGCGCAAGTCGCGTCCGGCGTGGCGTCATTCGGCTTTTCCGAAGGCTCAACAAAATTTTAGTCGGAACCGAGCCAGCATTGCCAGGATTGATGTTGTGCGGCGCACAAAGGTTTGCCAGATTGTGGACGGCAATGCGCCATAAATCGGCTCCGCGCCGGGCGGAACAGGTTGCACGACAACGACGGACGGCTGGTTGCAGTGCGGTGGGTTAGCCGGGTCTTAACCCTTCCGGCCTCTTCTAAAGAGAGAACAGATCTTACGTCGCGATCGAAGACCGAGCAGGAGACACGTTCGATGCCGACTTCCCAGGCGAGAGTCCCGACGGCCGAGGCAAGCCGCTACCTCAAGCAGCTCTGCCGTCATTGGAGCCACAAGTTCCCGGTGGAAGCCACCGAGGATGCCGGCCGCGTGCCCTTCGGCGAGGACCGGGTCTGCACCTTCGAGGCCGGTCCCGACGCCCTTCTGATGCGGGTTGCGACCCCCGATCCGGCTGCCCTGACGCGGTTGGAGAACGTGGTTTCCGACCATCTCCTGCGCTTCGCTTTCCGCGAGAACCTCGGCGAGATCACCTGGTCCCGCGCCGCCTGAACCGCCGCCACGGCCAACCCGTCCGGCCTGCGCCCACCGAGGGTTGACCTGCCGTCCCGAGACCTGATCTTGAGCGCACGTCGCTGAAGGCAGCATCGGGAGACAGGCATGGACGGGATCGCGCAGACAAACGCTGGATCCACACCGACCGGAGCCGCGCCGCCGCAAGGAGGGCAGCATGCCGAGCGCCTGCAGCGGCTGGCCGAGGTCGCCGTGAAGGTCGGCCTGGGCCTCCAGCCCGGTCAGGAACTCGTGATCACCGCCCCGCTCGAGACGGTGCCGCTGGCCCGGCTGATCACCGAGCAGGCCTACAAGGCCGGCGCTTCCCTGGTCACCACCTTCTACGCGGACGACGCCGCCACCCTGGCGCGGTTCGCCTACGCCCCCGACGCGGCCTTCGACACCGCCGCCGGCTGGCTCTACAGCAGCATGGCCGAGGCCTACCGCAACGGCGCGGCCCGCCTCGCCATCGCGGGCGACGACCCCTCCCTCCTCGCCGGCCAGGACTCGGCCAAGGTGGCACGCGCCAACCGCGCCCGGTCCAAGGCCTATGTGCCGGCGCTCGAGCTCATCGCCAACTTTTCGACCAACTGGACCATCGTCTCTGCGGCGACGGCCCCCTGGGCGCGCACGGTGTTCCCGGATCTGCCGGAGGCCGAGGCCGTGTCACGCCTGTGGGATGCGATCTTCGCGGCCTCGCGCGTCGACGGACCCGATCCGGTGGCGGCCTGGGAGGCGCACAACGCCGCCCTGCATGCCCGGATGGCGGCACTCAACGCCCATCGCTTCGCGGCCCTGCGCTTCTTCGGGCCCGGCACCGATCTCACGGTGGGCCTCGCCGACGACCACGAATGGTGCGGCGGCGCTTCGGCCTCCCGCAACGGCATCGTCTGCAACGCCAACATCCCCACCGAGGAGGTGTTCACCACCCCGCACAAGGACCGGGTGGACGGCACCGTCACCAGCACCAAGCCGCTCTCCTACCAGGGCACCCTGATCGACGGCATCCAGGTGCGCTTCGAGGGGGGGCGCATCGTCGAGGCCAGCGCCCGCACCGGCGGCGATGTGCTCGCCAAGGTGCTGGAGACCGACGCGGGCGCGCGCCGCCTCGGGGAGGTCGCCCTGGTGCCGGCCTCCTCGGCGATCTCCGCCTCGGGCCTCCTGTTCTACAACACCCTCTACGACGAGAACGCCGCGAGCCACATCGCCCTGGGCCAGGCCTACAGCAAGTGCTTCCGCAACGGCGGCGTGGATTTCAGCGAGGACGACCTCGCGGCGCGCGGGGCCAACCGCAGCCTGATCCACATCGACTGGATGATCGGATCGGACCAGATCGACGTCGACGGTCTCTCCGCCGAGGGTCGGGCGGTCCCGGTGATGCGGGCGGGCGAGTGGGTGGCCTGAGCCGCCACCGCCTGCCCGATCGGGTCTGAGATCGATCGGCCGCGTTCGTCCCTCGTGTGCGAGCGCACGCCGATCTTGGCGATTCAATTGACGTGGGTAATTTTCCCACGCATGGTTGGGCTGTGGTCGCACCGGCCACGGACCTGCAGCCGCCCTGACGGGCCGATGCTCCGAACCCGCTTCCGAGGCCGCATGCGGGGGACCGTTCGATCACTGCCCTCCGCGTTTGCCGACGCACGCATGCAATGACCGAATCGGTCTATCCCGACACCGTCCGGGCGTATGTCTGTGCCGTCCGGGATGGACGACCTGCGTCGGCCGGCGGATCGGACCCATCGCCCGGGCTCGCGATCTCCCGTGGGAGACAACGAGGATCTCATGACCAAGACCCTAGTTCTGGCCGGCCCGATGGCCGCGCTGCTCGCCGGCGCGGCCTCCGCCGCCGACCTTCCGCGCCGCGCGGCGCCGCCCGTCTTCACGGCGGTCCCGGTCTTCAGCTGGACCGGATTCTACGCGGGACTCAACGCCGGCTACGGCTTCGATGCCGGCAGCAGCGGCGGCGCCACCGTCGTCGGCACCACGGCCGCTTCGGGCATCATCGCCAACGGCGCCGCACCGGGCCTCGTCGCCTTCAGCAACCGCGACGCCCATGACGGCTTCACCGGCGGCGGCCAGATCGGCTACAACTACCAGCTCACCCCTGGCTCCGGCTTCGTGGTCGGCGTCGAGGCGGATGCGCAGTATCTCGGCTTCGGCACCGACCGAAACACGGCGTCCTTCGTCGGCACGCCCAATGCCGATCTGACCTTCGTCAACCCGAACGGCCTGTCGAACCTCGACTACTTCGGTACCGTGCGCGGTCGCCTCGGCTACGCCTTCGACCGCACCCTGGTCTACGGCACCGGCGGCTTCGCCTATGGCGGCGGGGGCGGCTCCAGCTTCGGCCTGCCCAACAGCACCAGCGACACGTTCCGCACCGGCTGGGCCGCCGGCGGCGGCATCGAGTACGCCCTGCCGACCGACTCGTTCCTGAACTTCTTCAAGTCCTCCGCCGTGACGGTGAAGGTCGAAGGCCTCTATGTCAGCCTCGACCGCAACAGCACCAACGGGGTTTTCGCCTATTCGAATTCGACGGGCACCCAGTACAGCGTGTCCGGCACGGGTTATGCTGCCACGACGGGCTATACCAGCCGCCGCTCCGACGAGTTCGCCGTCGTGCGGGCCGGCCTGAACTACAAGTTCGGCTCGTACTGATCCGACGCCGGACCTCGCTTTGGCCTGAGCATCCCCAGCCCGATCACACTGGCCGCTCAGTCAAACGGTGCCCCGGGAGCGATCCCGGGGCGCTGTCCGCATCCCGCCGGGGCGTCTCAGAAGCCCGGGGCCTTGGCGGCGCCGAGGATGCGGGTGGGGCGTCCCTCGCTGCCGCCCTGCAGAACGACCACGTAGGAATCGGCTTCGGCGACCTGGGCTGCGTGACGCGGCACCTCGTAGTGGGAGGCATGTCCCGTCCAGGGACCGATCCGGTGCATCCCGCGCACGACGTTGATGTAATCGAACACCTGCCCCTTGTTCTCGCCCCCGCCGATGGCGATGCGGCGGCGGCGCATCACCGGGAGCAGCCAGAGCTCGGCCTTGGCCTCGGCCCCGGGATTCGCGCCGACGTCGATGCAGATCCGGTCGCCCTCCTCCCAGCTCCGCACCGGCACCTGGACCGGGCTCGCCGCGCGCGCCCGGCGCAGGGCCCGCTCCAGGGAGTTGCGGTCCGAGCGGATCATCGAGGGTTCGCCGTTGACGATGGCCTGCGGCGTGAAGACCTGCCGCTCGCCGCGCAGGGACGCGTAGGCCCGCTGCCGCGCCGTGAAGGCGGGCTGGGCATAGACATCCTTCCAGCCGAGATAGTCCCAGTAGGTGATCGGGAACGTCAGGGCGATGATCCCGGGCTCGCGGGCGAACTCGGCGAGAACCCGCGAGGCCGGCTGACAGGAGGCGCAGCCCTGGCTTGTGTAGAGCTCGATCACCACGGGCGTACGCTCGGCCGCCCGGACCTGGGTCGCGTTCGCCGCCAGAACGCCGCCCGCGAGGAGCAGGGCGAGGCACAGGCCGGCGGTCCGGCGCGAGAGGGGCGTGGCGACGCGGCTCATGGGATCAGGATACCGCTGCCCGGCCATTCCCCGTCATCACGGTCGCTCGATTCTCGCCGGCCCCTGCCGGCCCTGCCGCGTCCGGCCCCGGCGTCTGGGCCGGTTTCGGCTTCGGCAGCATCGCGGGGCGCCAGCGCCGGTGCATCCAGAGCCATTGCCCGGGATTCTCGCGGATCCATCCCTCGATCACCCGCGTCATCGCCTGCATCGCGCCCTGGACGTCGATGGCGCCGGAGGCGTCGCGCGGCAGGTCGAGAGGCGGGGTCAGCTCGAGATGGAAGCCCGATCCGTCGCGCCGGACCACGCGTGCGCCGTGGACGGGGCATTCGTAGTGGCGGGCGAGCTTTCCGAGCAGCGGGTTGACCAGCACCGGCTTGCCGAAGAACTCCACCACGACGCCCCGGGTGAAGTGCTGGTCGATGAGCTGGCCGAGATGGCCGCCGCGCTCGACCACGCCCTGCATGGCGAAGACCGCGCCCTGCCCCGCCGCAGCCAGGCCGCCCATGGTCTGGCGCCGGACCTCCTGCACCAGGCGGGCGGAGGCCGCATCGTTGGGGGGGCGGAAGATCGCGGTGGCGTCGAGGCCGAAGCGGGCCGCACAGATCGCCGGCAATTCCCAGTTCGCCAGGTGAGCCGAGAAGATCAGGCCCGGCTTGCCGTCATCGCGCAGGTCGGCAAAGTGGTTCTCGCCCGCGACCGTGATGCGCCGGCTGGCCGTGAGGTCGGCCGGGTCGATGTCGATCAGGGTATGGAGATGGGCGTATTCCGCGCCGGTACGTCCGAGATTGTCCCAAGCCTCCAGGGCAAGGGCGCGGATCGCGGCCTCGTCGCGCTCCGGAAAGGCGGCGCGGAGATTCGCCATCGCGGTGCGGTGAGCGGGCAGGAAGGGGCCGATCGTCCGGACGATCCGGCCGCCGAGCCCGCTCGCCCGCTCGGCCCCGAGGCTTCGCGCCAGCCAGAACAGGCCCCGGATCAGGGGAATCATCGCGAGCCCGGCGAGGCGTGGCAGGTTGCGCTTCAGGACGAGGGCGAGGCGAAGCAAAACGAATCCCGTGACGCGGGACGTTCCGGCGACGACCCTGGTTCCTGGCATAATTCATTTTTACGCGGGTGGGCACCCGTGTGCGCTGCAACTCAGAGCGTCACGAGGATCTTGCCGAACACCTTCCGCGATTCCAGCCGCTCGAGCCCTCGCGCGAAATCGGCGAGCGGCAGGACCGTATCGATCACTGGCGTGATCCCCTGGGCCATCTTGCCCATCGCGTCGCGGATGTTGGCCATCGAGCAGCCGAACGAGCCGGTGATGCGGTACTGCTGCTGGAACAGCTGCATCAGATTCATGGTGGTCGAGACGCCCGAGGTGGAGCCGCAGGTGACGAGGCGTCCGCCGCGCTTCAGGCACAGGAGCGAGCCGTTCCAGGTATCGGGTCCGACATGCTCGAACACCACGTCGACGCCCTTGCGCTTGGTCAGCCGCCGGACCTCGCCCTCGAAGCGCTCCTCGCGGTAGTTGACGACGTGGTCGGCGCCGAGCGCCTTGGCCTTCTCGCCCTTGGCATCGTCGCCCACCGTGGTGAACACGGTGCAGCCGATGGCCTTGGCCATCTTGATCGCCGCGGTGCCGATGCCGGAGCCGCCGGCATGGACGAGGATGCTCTCACCCGGCTCCAGGCGGGCATTGTCGAACAGCATGTGCTGCACGGTGCCGAAGGCCACCGGGGCACAGGCCGCATCGGTGAAGCTGACGCCGTCCGGCATCTTGATGACGAGGCGGGCCGGCATGGTCACCCGCTCGCGGGCGAAGCCGTCGATGTGGAACCCCATCACCCCGGAGACGTCCTCGCAGAGGTTGTCGCGGCCCTCCCGGCAGGCCTTGCACCGGCCGCAGGTCCGGGCGCCGTACATCGCCACCCGGTCGCCCTCGGCCAAGCCTTCGACGCCCTCGCCGACGCAGACGATCTCGCCCGAGGCCTCGGCCCCGACCGCGAGCGGCAGCTTGCGCTTGGCGAAGGCCATGCCGCGGAAGCCCCAGACGTCGATGAAATTGAGGCCGACCGCGCGCACGCGGATCTGGACCTCGCCGGGGCCGGGTGCGGCGGGCTCCGCGACCTCCTCGAGGCGCAGGTCGCGGTCGCCGTGGAGTTGGAGGGATTGCATGGGGCTCGCTTCTGTTCGCGGGGCGCCGCGGATGCCCCCGCGAGGGCCGGGCGGTTCATGCGCCTCTCGCTAGCCTTCGCGGGACGAGGCATCAACCCGCGGGGATGGCGTCATTCCGGCGACAGGTAGCGCCGTCGGGCCCAGCCGAGGATGGGGCCGGCCTTGACCCGGCACCAGGTCAGCCCGCTCGGAGTCTCGGCGGTGCAGCCGAAGCCGCGCAGGCGGGCGCCCACCGGGACCTGGCCGAGGGTGGGCGCGGCGGCGTCGGGCGTCTCGCGGATGCTCAGAGTCTCGCCGCGCGGAAGGCCGTCGACGCGGAACGCTTCGGCCGCAGCGGTGGGGCCGGCGGCGCGGAGCACGAGGGCCAGGGCGGCGAGGATCAGGAGCATGAGGCGCGGGGACATGGCGGGCACGGCCTCAGGAGCGGTGGACGCCCATCATCGCGGTCAGGCCACCGTCGACGGGCAACACCGCGCCGGTGATGTAGGCGGCGCCCTCGCCCATCAGAAAGGCCGCGAGGGCGGCCACGTCCTCTGGCCTGGCGAAGCGGCCGGCGGGGATCTGGCGCTCCATGGTGGCGCGATGGGCGGCGTAGGGCGCCATCATCTCGGTGTCGATGAAGCCCGGCGCGATCACGTTGACGGTGACGCCGCGCTTGGCCGATTCGACCGCGAGGGTGCGGCAATAGGCGATCAGGGCCCCTTTGGTGGCGGCGTAGGCCGCATTGCCGGGATTGGCCTGCAGGGCGGCCACCGATCCGATCGCGACGATGCGCCCCCAGCGCGCCCGGATCATGCCGCGGACCAGGGACTTCGCCAGGCGGGTCAGCGACCAGAAGTTCACCTGCATGGCCGCCTCGGCCCGGTCCTGGTCCAGCATCGCCGCCAGCGCGTCGTAGGACTGGCCGGCATTGTGGACGAAGCCATGGAAGCCCTCGCCGGCCTCGATCCCTTCGCAGAACGCCTCGACGGCGGCGCGATCGGAGAGGTCGAGGGCCTGGGCCGTGATCGCGCGGCCGGGATGGGCCGCCGACAGCTCCGCCACCAGCCGCTCGGCCGCCTCGCCGGAGGAGCGGTAGGTGAAGGCCACGTCGTGGCCGGCGGCGGCGAGCGCCCGCACGATGGCGGCGCCGAGGCCGGAGGCGCCGCCGGTGACGAGGACGCGGCGGTTGGGCTCCGCGTTGCTGTCCGTTCTCATGCCGGCTCGTCCGCCAGCACGAGGCAGGTGTTCTGGCCGCCGAAGCCGAACGAATTCGACAGCACCCGCCGCACCGGCGCGTCGCGGGCCTGCGCCACGATGTCGAGGGGGATGGCGGGGTCGGGGACCGCGTAGTTGATGGTCGGCGGGATGCGGCCGTGCGCGATGGTGAGGAGCGAGATCACCGCCTCCACCGCACCGGCGGCCGTCAGGGTATGCCCGATCATCGACTTGTTGGACGACACCGGCAGGGCGCGGATGCGGTCGCCGAACACGGCGGCGCAGCTCATCGCCTCCATCTTGTCGTTCTCCGGGGTTGAGGTGCCGTGGGCGTTCACGGTGTCGATGGCGTCCGGATCGGTGCCGGCGTCCGCCAGGGCCGCGCGGATGGCCGCGATGCCGGGCGCGCCGTCGGGGCTCGACCGGGTGCGGTGGAAGCCGTCGCCCTTCTCGCCGCAACCGAGCACGTAGCCGAGGATCTTCGCGCCGCGGGCGCGCGCCGCCTCCGCGTCCTCGAGCACGAGAGCGCCCGCGCCCTCGCCCATGACGAAGCCGTCGCGGTTCTTCGAGAACGGCTTCGAGGCGGCCTCCGGCGGGTCGTTCTGCGTGGAGAGGGCCGAGAGCAGCGAGAAACGGATCAGGGATTCTGGGTTCACCGAGCCGTCGGTACCGATGCAGAGGGCGGCGGTGACCTCGCCGCGCCGGATCGCCTCGACGCCGAGCTGGATCGCCGTGGCGCCGGAGGAGCAGGCGGTGGAGAGCGAGATCGGCGAGCCCTTGGTGCCGAAGCGGTCGGCGATGTGGTCGGCGACGGTGCCGAAGATGAACAGGTCGTGCCAGGGGTCGAAGCGCCGGCTCGCGGCGGCACGCTGCAGGTCGGTGTAGGTGATCGGACCGTTCTGGCCTGAGGCCTCGGCCAGGGCCCGGCGCTGCGGCCACTCGATCTCCACCGGGGGCACGGCGATGAACAGGGCGCCGGGAAAATCGCCGGGGCGGCCGATGCCCGATTGCGCGATCGCCTCGTCGGCGGCGGCCTCGGCGAAGCGTTGCGACAGGGCCGGCGCCACGAGCGGGTCGGTGTCGAGGAAGTCGACGGTGCCGGCGATGCGGGTGCGCAGGCCCTCCGTGGGGAAGCGCCGGATGGTGTGGATGCCGGACCGGCCGGCGGTCAGCGCCGCCCAGTTGTCGGCCTGGCCCTGCCCGAGGGAGGTGACGATGCCGAGTCCGGTGACCGCCACCAGCGGCCGGCCCTTCGTGTCCCGGAGAGGTTGGTTCGTCATCGCGCCGTCCTACACTCTTTTCGCCGCGACCGGAGCCCGGGGGTCGCCCCGGGTCAGGCCGCCGTCACCCGGATCACGCCCTCGCCCCGGCGGTGGCCCACCACCGTCACCGCCACTTCGCGCAGCCCCCGTTCGGCGACGAGCGCCGCCGCCAGGGCCGCACCGAAGGGTGCCACCGTCTCGAGGGAGTGGCCGGTGAGATCGCCCAGAGCCGTCACGGTCACGCCCGGCGCGAGGCGCGCCAGAGCGGCGCCTTCCTCGCCCGTGATCGGGGCGACGCCCGTGGCCCCGGCGAGAACCGCTTCCGGAGCCTCGACGCCTGTCGCTGCCCAGAGGGCGGAGAGGCTGGCCTCGGTGCTGCCCGGCGCGCGCTTCGTGCGCTCGCTGCCCACCGGGCCGAGGCGGGCGAGTGCCCGCGCCCCGCGCGCGGCGGCGTGCGCGGCGGCTTCCAGCACCAGGAAGGCGGCCGCGCTGCCGAGGATGAAGCCGGCCTCGTCCTCCGGCACGCGGTCGAAGACCGGGCGGAAGTCGCGGGCGCGCAGGTAGCCGCCCATCTCGTGGATCACCATGACGTCCGGGCGCTCGGCGCTGTAGGAGCCGCCGACGAGCATGCAGTCCACCTGGCCGGAGGCGATCCGCGCCTGGGCGATGCGCAGGGCGTCGGTGCCGGCGGCCTCCTCGCCCATGAAGGTGCGCGAGGCGCCGGTGACCCCGTGGACGATCCCGATATTGCCGGCGAGCAGGTTCGAGAGCTGGGCCAGGAACAGGGTCGGGCGCAGGTCGTTCTGCAGGTGCTCGTTGAGGTAGGCGCCCGGATCGGCCGCCTCGCGCAGGCCGGTGAGGATGGCGCCGTCCACCGCCGTGTCGCGCTCGCCGCCACCGCAGGCGACCACGAGGTGCATGCGGCCCTTGAGGTCGGCGTCGCCCTTCACCCCGGCAGAATCGAGGGCGAGACCGGCGGCGTAGACGCCGAGGCGTTGCCAGGGTTCCATCTGACGCTGGTCGGATTTCTTCGGGATCTGTCCGTCGAGGGCAAGCGGCGCGACCGGATGCACCGTGTAGGGCGCGAAGGTCTCGGTGTCGGTGCGCGCCGGCACGCCCGCCTCGAAGGCCGCGAGATGGGCCGCGATGCCCTCGCCCGCGCAGGAGACGAGGCCGATGCCGGTGACGACGACGTCGCGCGAAATGCTCATCTCACCCCGTCGCTCATCTCAGGACGCTCACGTCGGCACGGTCGCGGGCCAGCCTGGTCATGCGGGCTCGCCCGCGAGATCGAACAGCCCGATCTTGCGCGCCCGCGCGCGCATGGGCGCGTCGAGGCCGGCCGGGAATGGCATGGTGCGGAAGCGCAGTTCGGCATTGGCCAGCGGCTTGCCGTCGTGGCGGATCGCCGCCTTGGTCACCGCGTAGCCCGAGCCGTCATGCTCCAGGCTCGCCTCGATGTGGAGCTCGGCGCCGGGGCCGACGAAAGAGCGGAAGCGCGCCTTGTCGACGCCCATCAGGAACGGCATCTGCCGGAAGCCCAGATGCGCGAGCACGAGGTAGCCCGAGGCCTGCGCCATGGTCTCGGTGAGCAGCACGCCCGGCACCAGCGGGTGGTCGGGGAAGTGCCCCTCGAAGACCGGGCTCTCCATCGGCACGCGGGCCAGGGCCTCGATCCGGCCGGCCTCCCGGTCGAACCGGGTCACGGCGTCGATCATCTCGAAATATTCGAGGCGCATGGCGTCCCAGGGTCCCGTGCGGGCGGGTGTTTCGAAGGGACCGCGCCGGTACCGAGGGGGACCGGGCGGATCGAACTCAGGCTTTGGCGGCCTTCTCGGCCACCAGGGCATCGATGCGGGCGCAAAGGTTCTTCAGAACGAAGTACTCCTCGGCGGGCACCTTGCCCTCGTTGACCTCCTGGGTCCAACGCTCGAGGGGGAGCTTGATGCCGAAGGCCTTGTCCACCGCGAAGGCGATGTCGAGGAAGGCGAGCGAATCGATCCCGAGATCGTCGATCGCGTGGCTCTCGGGCGTGATCGTATCGCGCGGGATGTCGGCGGTGTCGGCGATGATGTCCGCGACGCGGTCGAAGGTTGCGGTGTGGGTCTGGTCGGACATGCGTTCTCGCCGTGTGACTGGGTATCCCGCCGGATTCGGCCCGTGCCGATCGGGGGCCGGAGCGATCCGGCGCATGATGCCCGGTGCCCCCGGTCGCGCAGCATGCCCCGTGGGCCGGCGCTTCCGCCGCCCTGGACAGTGAAGGCGGTCCCTTACACGAGGGGTGTAGGAGGGGCAACCTTGGCCATCACGGCGTCGCGATCGGGCCGGCGCTTCCGTTCCGATCCCGCAACGATGGACTAGATGCACGGGCAGGACCTGCCGCCGCTGGCGGTCCCCGAGAGGTCGAGCTTGACGATGGCACATCTTCCCTCCGTGACGCCGGCCGGAGCCCCGCCCGCGGGCGCGCCCGACCCGCGTCTGGCCCCCGACCGTCCGACGCGTGCGGACGCGCACCCGTTGCCGGGCCCGGCGCAGAGCCTGGCCCGGCTCGCCCTGGTCGTCGCCCTCGCGGGGCTCGGGATCTGGGTGCTGCACCATTTCATCCCGGCCCTGGTCTGGGCGGTGATCCTGGCGATCGCCCTCGGGCCGCTCTACGCCCGCGCCGAGCGTCGCTGGCCGCCGGGCCGGCACAACATCCTGCTGCCCCTCCTGTTCACCGCTGCGGTGGCCCTGGTCTTCCTGATTCCCCTCGTGGTGCTGGGGGTGCAGGCGGCGCGGGAGGCGCACGACGTGGTCGCCTGGGCGCGCTCCTTCGAGAAATCCGGCATCCCGGTACCGGATTTCCTTGCTCACCTCCCCTTCGGCGCGGCGCAGGCGCAGGCCTGGTGGACGGAGAACCTGAGCCACCCCGCCGCAGGCTCCGAGCTCCTGCACCGCTTCGACAATTCCTCGGTGATCGGGGTGACCCGCAGCCTCGGAGCGCAGATCGTCCGGCGCATCGTGCTGTTCGGCTTCACTTTGGTGGCGCTGTTCTTCCTGTTCCGGGACGGCCGGGCGGTCGCCGCGCAGGTGCTCACCGCCAGCGCGAGGCTGTTCGGCCCGCGGGGCGAGCGGGTGGCGCGGCAGATGGTGGCCTCGGTCCACGGCACCGTGGACGGACTCGTCCTGGTCGGCCTCGGCGAGGGCGTGCTCCTGGGGATCGTCTACTACTTCGCCGGAGTGCCGCACCCGGTGCTGCTCGGCGCGCTGACAGCGGTGGCTGCGATGATCCCGTTCGGGGCGCCGCTGATCTTCGGCATCGCAGCCGCGATCCTGCTTGCCAACGGCGCGGTGGTGCCGGCGGTGGTCGTGGTGATGGCGGGCTTCGTCGTCACCTTCGTCGCCGACCACTTCGTGCGTCCGGCGCTGATCGGCGGCACGACCCGCCTGCCCTTCCTCTGGGTGCTGCTCGGCATCCTGGGCGGCGTCGAGACCTTCGGCCTCCTCGGCCTGTTCCTCGGCCCGGCGGTGATGGCCGCGCTGATTCTGCTCTGGCGCGACTTCACGCAGGCGGAGCCCGCCGAGGCACCCCGGGCCTGAGGCCCGGGGTCAGGGGCTGCGCCTTACGCCGGGCGCGGCAGCTTGCAGCTGTCGAGGGCGTTCAGGGCCTTGGCGCGGGCGGAATCGTTGAAGTAGCCGGTGCTGCGGTAGGCATCGAGCTCACCCTTGTCGAGGCTCGCGAGCGTCTGGTTCGCGTAGCAGCCGCAGGGGCGCGCGAGGGAGACCTCGGAAACGTTCTGCAGACGGGCCTGGGTGACGGTGCAGGCGTGGCGCACGCGGCCCGTGAGGTTGCCGGCGGAGGCCGTCTTCAGGGCCGGATCGGGCGTGTAGCCTTCGAGCGACGCGGTCGGCCCGGCCTTGTTGGCGTTGCAGGCGGCGACGAGCGAGAGCAGGCCGGCGGCGAGCAGGAGCCGGCCGGTGCGCGGGGCGATGGAGCGCATGGAATGATGGGTCCGTGAAAGCGATTCGGGAACGAACCGGTTTCACGTTCGTGACCCTGCCGCGCAAGGGCGCCGGAGCCACACCGGGACGGCAAACGCCGAAGCCTCCGCGAGGCTCCGGCGCACCGAAGGGTTCAGCCGGCGATGTCGGCGTCCTGCAAGGTTCAGCCGGCGATGTCGGCGTCCTGCAAGGTTCAGCCGACGATGTCGGCGTCCTGCAAGGTTCAGCCGACGATGTCGGCGTCCTGGAAGAACTGGGCGATCTCGGCCTTGGCGTTCTCGAGGCTGTCGGAGCCGTGAACGGTGTTCTCGCCGACCGACTCGGAGAAGGTCTTGCGGATGGTGCCCTCGTCGGCATTGGCCGGGTTGGTGGCGCCCATCACTTCGCGGTACTTGGCGACGGCGTTCTCGCCCTCGAGCACCTGCACGACGACCGGCCCGGAGGTCATGAACTCCACGAGCTCGCCAAAGAACGGGCGTTCCTTGTGGATCTCGTAGAACTTCTCGGCCTGGGCGCGGCTCATCTGGATGCGGCGCTGGCCGACGATGCGCAGGCCCGCCTTCTCGATCACGGCATTGACCGCTCCGGTCAGATTCCGCTTCGTCGCGTCGGGCTTGAGGATGGAGAAGGTGCGCTCGGTGGCCATGGTCCGTCCGGTTGTGATCGCTCAGCCGAAAATGGCTTCGGCGCCGGGCTTATAGCGGGCGGGCTCCCGGCCCTCAACCCGAGGCGGATTCGCTGGGGACAAGCGAGCCCCCGGTGACGGTTTTTCCGCCGCCATGGCTTTGGCGCAACAGCGCCGGAAAAACGCCCGAATGCGGACGCCTCCTGTGGCCAGACGATCACGGCCCTCCCCGATGGGCAACCACCGATCCCTGCCGACCCTCTGGCCGCCGGCGTCCAGCCGCAGCCACGCCACATGGAGACCAGGACATGCGCGTCGCCTTCACTGCCGCCCTCATCCTCGCCGGCCTCGCCCCCGCCTCCGCCACGCCGGCCCAGGACCCGTCGGGCACTTGGCTCACCGGGGACGGCCGCGCCAAGGTCCGCATCGACCGCTGTGGACCGGGTGCTGCCAACATCTGCGGGAAGGTGGTCTGGGCCAAGACCGCAACCAACGAGGACGGCACCCCGCGTACGGACATCAAGAATCCCGATCCGAAGAAGCGCGGCCGTCCGGTGATCGGCCTGCCGCTCCTCGACAACCTGAAGCCCGAAGAAGCGAAGTTCTCCGGCGAGATCTACAACGCCGACGAGGGCAAGATGTACCAGGTCAGCCTGGAGCGGGAGAGCAGCTCCGAGCTGTCGGTCTCCGGCTGCCTGCTGAGGGTTCTCTGCGGCTCGCAGACCTGGACCCGGGTGCCGGACGTGAACCAGCAGGCTTCCGCGACCGCGCCCGAGACGGCCCCGGCACCCCGGTCCGCGCCGAAGGGCGCCAAGGCCGCCCCCGCGGCGAAGGCCGCCGCTCCGGCCGAGTGACGACGCCTCGGGTGTCGGCGCCCCACGTCGGGGCGCTCCGAGTCAGACCGCCGCGAAGCCCCGCTGCACGGCCGGCCGCGCCATGACGCGGTCGAGCCAAGCCCGTACGTGGGGCACGCTCGCGAGTTCGATGCTCTGCTTCTCGTGGTACTTGGCCCAGGGCAGGATCGCGATGTCGGCGATGGAGAAGTCGCCCGCCACGTAGTCCCGGTCGGCGAGACGCTTGTCGAGCACGCCATAGAGGCGCTGGGCCTCCGCCGTGAAACGGTCGATGGCGTAGGGGATCTTCTGCTGCGCGTAGATGCGGAAGTGGTGAACCTGGCCGAGCATCGGCCCGAAGCCGCCGATCTGCCAGAACAGCCACTCGTCCACGGCCACGCGGGCACGCTCGTCGGCGGGATAGAGGCAGCCGGTCTTGCGCCCGAGATACTGCAGGATCGCGCCCGATTCGAACACCGTGATCGGCTTGCCGCCCGGGCCGTCCGGATCGACGATGGCGGGAATCTTGTTGTTGGGCGAGATCTTCAGGAAGTCCGGAGCCATCTGGTCGCCGCGGCCGATGTTCACCGGTAACACCCGGTAGGGCAGCCCGCACTCTTCCAGCATGATCGGGATCTTCCAGCCGTTCGGCGTGCTCCAGGTGTGCACGTCGATGGATTTTCCCGGCGCGTGTGCCATGCGGTTTCTTCCGACCCAGTTCAGGCTCGCTCGATGCCCCGAAACAATCCGGGACGCGAGCGGATGGTTGCAGGCTCCGTGCCGGCGGCACGAACGGTGGATCGTGCCGATACCCGTGCGGATGGCGCTTGCCCCCGCTCAGGGTTGTGGCTGTGATGCGGTCGGCCCGCCAGATGGCGGCGCCCAAACGTCCCGGGGGTCGTCATGCTGTCGTTCCGTTCGCGTCGCACCAGTGCTTTGTTCGCGGGCTTGCTGCTCCTGGCAAGCCCCCTCGTTGTGACAAGTCCCCTCGTCTCCGGCGGTGCGTTGGCGCAAGCCGTCGCGGCGCCCAAGCCCGCCAAGGAGCTCAGCGTCGGCCAGAGCGCGGCCCGCGAGCGCCAGAAGAAGTGCGGCGCCGAGTGGCGCGCCCTCTCGGTCGCCGACAAGGCCGCGCAGGGACCGAAATGGCCGCAATACTACAGCAAGTGCGTGAAGCGGCTGAAGCAGGTGAAGGCCTGAACCGCCCCCGCCGCGGGCCTTGGTTCCGGGCGGATCGGGCTCATTCGCGGACCGCCGAGGAACGTAAGCCTGACCGTCCCGGTTTCCGATCCTGGCAGGGTGACTCCGGACGGACGCGACGATGCGGGAACGGCAGGCGCTACAGCGCGCGGTGGCGGTGATGGCCCTGGTCCCGGTGGCGTCCGGCCTCTACGGCGTGCTGTTCGGACTCAACGGGATCGGCCGCGGCGGCCTCGTGGACGTCTCGGCCGACAGTCACTTCCGGTACCTGTCCGGCCTGCACATGGGCATCGGCATCCTGTTCTGGACCTGCGTGCCGGGCATCGAAGCCAAGACCACCCTGTTCCGCTTCCTCACCCTGGTGGTGGCGCTCGGCGGCCTCGCGCGATTGCTCGGCTGGGCGCTCACCGGCCTGCCCTCCTTCCTGATGATGGCGGCGCTGGCGGTCGAACTCCTCGTCAGCCCGCTGCTCTGCCTCTGGCAGGCCCGGATCGCGGCGCGCTCGCCCGAGGCGTCGCCGCCCGGGGTCGCCGGGTGAGCACTCTCGCCGATCGCCGCCCCGACCTGCCGGACCGGGTGCTCGCCGCCTTCGAGCGCGTGGTCCCCGAGCCCGCCGCCTGGGCCTTCGCGGTGCGGATCTGGCTCGCGATGATCCTCGCGCTCTACGCGGCCTTCTGGCTGCAGTTGTCGAGTGCCTCCTCGGCGGCCGTCTGCGTGGCGATCCTGGCCCAGCCCAAGCGTGGGCAGGCCCTGTCGAAGGCCCTCTACCGCTTCCTCGGCACCCTGGTGGGTGCGGCCGTGGCCCTCGTCCTGATGGCGCTGTTCGCGCAGGACCGGGTGGTGCTCCTCGTCGCCTTCGCGACCTGGCTCGGCCTGTGCGTCTTCACAGCCCACTTCCTGCAGGATACGCGGTCCTACGGGGCCATGCTGTCCGGCTACACCGTGGCGATCATCGCCATCGCCCATATCGACACGCCGCAGAACACCTTCGACGCGGCCGTCGACCGGGTCGCGGCGATCACCCTCGGCATCGTGGCGATCACCTTCATCAACGATGCCCTCGGCTCGCCGAGCATCTGGCGAACCGTCCGCGACACTCTCGGCGACGCCATCGCCGAGACCCGGGCCTTCGCCCGCGAGACCCTGACGCGGGGCGATCCCGGCTCCGAGCGCACGGCTGCGCTGATCCGCCGGATCGCCGCCCTGCGGGGCGACGCCGGCGCCATCGCGGGCGAACTCGACGACGGGCCGGACCGGGCCGCCGGCGCCCGCAGCGCCATCGCGGCCCTCTACGTGATGGCGGCCGCCGCCCGCCACCTTCGGGCGGCCGTCGCCCGGCTGTCCGCTCCGACGGCCGCCGTCGCGGAGGCGCGCGCCCTCTGCCTCAACCTGACCGAGCCGGAGGCGGATCGGGCGGGGACAGTGGCGCGCCTGTCGGACCTGGTCGAGGACGCCGTACGCGCGAATGACCAACCCCTCGACGCGCTCCTGGCCCTGCAGCGCGCCCTCGACTTCGCCCGCGCGGCCCATTTCGCCGCCGACGGTCACCGCGTCCTCGCCTGCGGCGGGCGTCCCCTGCGAGACGTCCCGCTCCCGACCCATCGCGACGTGCCCGAGGCCCTGCGCGGCGCGATGCGGGTGGTGATCGCCTTCGGCCTGACCGCTCTCCTTCTCGTGGCCGCCGGCTGGCCCGCCACCTCCTTCGCCCTGGTCCAGGTGGCGGCGACCTGCTCGCTCTCCTCGACCACGCCCGACCCGCGCGTCTTCGCCAGGGGCGTGCTCATCGGGATGCCGCTCGCCGCCCTCTGCGCCGGGATCGTCCTGTTCGGGGCACTCGCCGGCGTGCAAGGCTTTCCCCTGCTGGCCATCGCCATGGCGCCGGTGGTCTTCGCCGCCTGCTTCCTCAGCCTCAACCCGCCGACCTTCGGGATCGGCTTCATCCTGCTGGTGTTCTTCCCCGTGCTGCTCTCGCCCGCCAACCCCCAGAGCTACGATCCGCAAGGGTTCCTCACCAACGCCTTTCTGGTTGTCTTCGCGGCCCTGATCCTGTTCTTCACCGTCCGCGTCATCCTGCCGGTCTCGAACTGCCGGCATCGGGCCTTCGCCCTCGATTCGGCCCGTCGCGCCCTGGTGGAGGCCCTGGCCGGCCGGGGCGGCGACGCCACGACCCGGACCAGCCTCAACAGCGACCGGCTGCTGCAATTCGCCCGCTGGAGCTCGGGCAGCGCCGCCGTGCGCCGGGCGAGCCTCGACCGCGCCTTCGATCTCGCCCGGATGGAATCTGCGGCCGCGCGCGCCAATGCGCAGCTGCGCGGCCTCGCCCGCGACGATGCCCTCGCGGCGGTGGCGGGCCGGGCCCGCGCCGCCCTCGCGAGCGTCGATGCCGGCCGGATGCGGGAGGCGGCCGCGGCCCTCCTCGCCACGGGCGCACAGGCAGCTCCGGCCACCCGCCTGAACCTCGCCCGGGCGGTGAGCGACCTCGCCACCGCCGCCCATGTCGCCGAGGGCCAGGAGCGCTTCCTGCGCCGTCTCGGCATCCGGGCCTCCTGATGCGCAGCGATCTCGATCTCGGCGGCGTGCTGCTCTCGCCCTTCGTGGCCTACGCCGCCGGGGCGCTGGTGATCCTGGTCGTCCTGCGGCTGCTCTTCGCGCGCCTGCGCATCGCCCGCTACGTCGCCAACCCGCCCCTGGCGGAGGCCGGTCTCTACGTCTGCATCCTCGCCCTCCTGATCGTGTTCCTGTGACGATGGCTCAAGACCCGCCCGCCGAGACCGCCGCCGTAGGATCGGAGGTCCGGCCATCCGCCTCAGGGCCGGATACGAGCCCACGCGCACCTGGGCGCAGCCGACGGGTGCTGCGCCTGCTGGTCACCGGGCTCGTCCTGGCCTGCGCCTTCGTCGCGGCGGCCCTGGTCTGGCAGTTCTACGTCACCGCCCCCTGGACCCGCGACGGGCGGGTGCGCGTGCAGGTCGCCGGCGTGGCGCCCCAGGTCTCGGGCCAGATCACGGAGCTGCGCGTTTCCGACAACCAGACCGTCAGGAAGGGCGACATCCTCTACGTCATCGACCCCTTCGACTTCGAGGTCTCGGTGACCTCGGCCCGGGCCGAACTCGACAATCGGGAGGCCGACCTGCAGGTCAAACAGACCCAGGCCGCCCGGCGCGAGGCGCTGACCACCCTCTCGACCTCCGTCGAGGAGAAGCAGCAATATGCCGGCACCGCCAAGATCGCCGAGGCGGCGGTGGCCTCGGCCAAGGCGCAGCTCTCGCAGGCCAAGGTCAATCTTCGACGCACCCAGGTGCGATCGCCGGTGAACGGCCGGGTGACGAACCTCCTCCTGCGCCCGGGCGACTACGCCACCACCGGCACGGTCAACGTCGCGATCATCGATACCGATTCGTTCTGGATCGACGGCTACTTCGAGGAGACCAAGATGGCCCATATCCATGTGGGCGATCCGGTCTCGGCCGAACTCCTCGGCTACGATCCCCCGATCCGCGGCACGGTGGAGAGCATCACCCTGGGCATCAGCACAGCCAACGCCGCCGCGAGCACGCAGGGCCTGCCCAACGTCGACCCGGTCTACACCTGGGTGCGCCTCGCCCAGCGCGTGCCGGTGCGCATCCGGATCGAGCAGGTGCCCGAGGGCGTGACGCTGGTCGCCGGCATGACCGCCACCGTCTCGGTGGGCGAGCCCGGCACCCACCGCCGGGACTGGCTCGACCGCCTGCGCAGCCGCTTCACCGGAGCCGCCACTCCCACCCCGTAGGCTGTGGTGCGGGGCCGTCCGGTTGCAGGGATGGTCAAGGGCCTGTGCCGCAACACGATTTCGAGGCCGCCGCGATGGGAATGAATACAGTCGCGAATTCGCGCAAATAGGCTCTTGACGCTTCGCCGATCTGGTCGCACCTTGTTCTCGTGCTTCGACGGCAAAGCACAGCTCAAGCAACGAGGAGGCCCTGATCGTTAAGCGATCATGACCGACGAGAAGCAGGAGATGCGGGAATGACTCCACCCCAGCAGGCGGCTGCGGCGATCATCCAGGGCTGATTCGACCTGGACGTTGAGCAGCGCACGACGCGAATTACGGGACGGAAGCGGTCTCCGGGGCGCAGACGCGGCCAGCACGGCACGACGTCAGACATGCACCAGGCCCCACCTCGGCCGCTTCCGCCGCCGATCCTATCATTTGCTGGCGGGCGCACTGCGCGTCGGACGGCCACCCCCTTTTTGTCTATCGAAGGTTCGACGCTGCGCTTCCGCGCGAGCGGCTTGACCCATGCCTGAAAGCCCGTGAACGGCGCACGGTATCGCGCTCGGGCAGGCCGCCGGCAGGTGGCGAACCCCGCCCAGCGGACGATTCGTGCGTCGCCCGGCTGGTCGGATGCACCGGTTCGCCACTCGGTCTCGACCGCCTCCGAGGTGTCGGAGGCGGTCCGGATTCCTACTCGATCCCGAGCTTCGCCTTCAGCAGGGCGTTCACCGCCGCCGGGTTGGCCTTGCCGCCGGTGGCCTTCATGGTCTGGCCGACGAACCAGCCGAGCAGGGTCGGCTTCTCCTTGGCCTGCTGAACCTTCTCGGGGTTCTTGGCGATGATCTCGTCCACCGCGGCCTCGATGGCGCCGGTGTCGGTGACCTGCTTCATGCCGCGCGATTCCACGATCTGGCGCGGGTCGCCGCCCTCGGACCAGACGATCTCGAACAGGTCCTTGGCGATCTTGCCCGAGATCACGCCCTCACCGATGAGATCGACGACGGCGCCGAGCTGGTCAGCCGAGACCGGGCTCGCCTCGATGCCGTGGCCCTCCTTGTTGAGGCGCCCGAACAACTCGTTGATGACCCAGTTCGCCGCGGCCTTGCCGTCGCGGCCCTTGGCCACCGCCTCGAAGTAATCGGCCGAGGCGCGCTCGGCGATGAGCACGCCGGCATCGTAGGGCGACAGCCCGTAGGATTCGATGAAGCGCGCCTTCTTGGCGTCGGGCAGTTCCGGCAGGCCGGCGGCGAGCGCGTCGACATAGGCCTGATCGAATTCCAGCGGCAGCAGGTCCGGGTCGGGAAAGTAGCGGTAATCGTGCGCCTCTTCCTTCGAGCGCATGGAGCGGGTCTCGCCCTTGGCCGGGTCGAACAGGCGGGTCTCCTGGCTGATCGTGCCGCCATCCTCGATGATCGCGATCTGGCGCCGGGCCTCAGTCTCGATGGCCTGGCCGATGAAGCGGATCGAGTTGACGTTCTTGATCTCGCAGCGGGTACCGAGCGGGTCGCCGGGCTTGCGCACGGAGACGTTCACGTCGGCGCGGAGCGAGCCCTTCTCCATGTCGCCGTCGCAGGTGCCGAGGTAGCGCAGGATGGTGCGCAGCTTCGTCACGTACGCGCGCGCCTCCTCCGACGAGCGCAGGTCGGGGCGCGAGACGATCTCCATCAGGGCGACGCCGGAGCGGTTGAGGTCGACGAAGCTCTGGGTCGGGTTCTGGTCGTGCAGCGACTTGCCGGCATCCTGCTCGAGGTGCAGCCGCTCGATTCCCACCGTGATGGTCTCGCCCTCGGCCAAGTCGACCAGCACTTCGCCCTCGCCGACGATCGGGTCCTTGAACTGGCTGATCTGGTAGCCCTGCGGAAGGTCCGGGTAGAAGTAGTTCTTCCGGTCGAACACCGAGCGGTGGTTGATCTGTGCCTTCAGGCCGAGGCCGGTGCGCACGGCCTGGGCCACGCATTCCTCGTTGATCACGGGCAGCATGCCGGGCATCGCCGCGTCCACCAGGGAAACGTGGTCGTTCGGCTCGCCGCCGAACTCGGTGGAGGCGCCGGAGAACAGCTTGGAGCGGCTCGTGACCTGGGCGTGGATCTCCATGCCGATCACGACCTCCCAGTCGTGCAGGCCGCCCTTGATGAGCTTCTTGGGGTTCACGGCAGCGGTCATGATGGCCCGAGTTCAGCGTTGCGGGGCGCGGATGCGCGCCGGAGAGGTTGCGGGGCGCGCGTCTGCACCCGAAAGGTGGAAGCGCCGGCCGGCGCGGTCAAGCGCGCAGGCGATAGAGCTGGTGGGCCAGGAAGCCCAGGGTGCCCCAGACGAAGCCTGCGATCCAGCGCACGGGGAAGAAGGTCGGCCCGTCGTGGCTCACCGGCGCCGGCCAGGGAATGCCGATCGCGGTCACGCCCCAGGACACCAGGACCGAGACCGCGAAGGCCATCAGCGACACGAGGATGACCTTCACGAACTGGTCCGACTTCCAGCCCATCACCAGGGCGATGGCGATCAGCACCGGATCGAAGGCGGCCCAGATCCAGACGTCGAAGGGATAGACCGGAACCGTCATCGGGTGCGCCTCATGCCCACCACGCGGCGGGCAGCCGGGTCCGTCCGGCGGCGTCCTCGATCACCTGGGCGGCGGCGAACAGCGTCTCCTCGTCGAAGGGGCGGCCGATGAGCTGGAGCCCGAGCGGCAGGCCCTGCGCGTCGAGGCCGGCCGGCACCGAGATCCCGGGCAGGCCCGCCATGTTCACCGTGATGGTGAACACGTCCTGCAGGTACATCTCGACGGGGTCGCCCGAGCCCTTCTCGCCGATGCCGAAGGCGGCCGACGGGGTCGCGGGGGTCAGGATCGCGTCGATGCCGGAGGCGTAGGCCTGCTCGAAGTCGCGCTTGATCAGGGTGCGGATACGCTGGGCGCGGACGTAATAGGCGTCGTAATAGCCGGCCGAGAGCACGTAGGTGCCGATCATGATGCGGCGCTTCACCTCGCGGCCGAAGCCGGCGGCGCGGGTGTTCTCGTAGAGCCCGGCAATGTCCTTGCCGGGCACGCGCAGGCCGTAACGCACGCCGTCGTAGCGGGCGAGGTTCGAGGAGGCCTCGGCCGGGGCGACGATGTAGTAGGCCGGCAGGGCGTACTGGGTGTGCGGCAGCGAGATCTCCCGCATCGTGGCGCCGGCGTCCCGGAGCATGGCCGCGCCCCGGTCCCAGAGCACCTGGATCTCGGCCGACATGCCCTCGACCCGATACTCCTTCGGAATGCCGATGGTGAGCCCCTTCACGCCGCGGGCGATTGCGGCCTCGAAGTCCGGCACGGGCAGGTCGGCGCAGGTGGTGTCGCGCGCGTCCTGGCCGGCCATCGAGCCGAGCAGGATCGCGCAGTCGCGGACCGTGCGGGCGATCGGGCCGGCCTGGTCCAGGGAGGAGGCATAGGCCACCGTACCCCAGCGCGAGCAGCGGCCGTAGGTCGGCTTGATGCCGACGGTACCGGTGAAGGCGGCGGGCTGGCGGATCGAGCCGCCGGTATCGGTCGCGGTGGCGCCGAGGCAGAGATGGGCGGCCACCGCCGCCGCCGAGCCGCCCGACGAGCCGCCCGGCACCAGCTTGGCGTCCGATCCGGCGCGGCGCCAGGGCGAGACCACGTCGCCGTAGGCGGAGGTCTCGTTGGACGAGCCCATGGCGAACTCGTCGAGGTTCAGCTTGCCGAGCATCACCGCGCCGTCGCGCCAGAGATTGGCGGTCACGGCCGATTCATAGGCCGGGGTGAAGCCTTCGAGGATCTTCGAGCCGGCCGTGGTCGCCACGCCCTCGGTGCAGAACAGGTCCTTGATCCCGAGGGGGATGCCCTCGAGCGGACGGGCCTGGCCCGCGGCGATCCGCGCGTCGGCCGCCTCCGCCATGGCGATGGCCCGGTCGGGCGTCTCGATGAGATAGGCGTTCAGCGCCCGCGCCTTCCCCATGGCATCGAGATGCGCGCGGGTCAGGTCGGTGGCGGAGAAGTCCTTGGCCTTGAGCCCGTCGCGGGCCTCCGCCAGGGTGAGTTCGTTCAGAGAGGTCATGGGCGGCAGAGTCCTGGGCGCTCGTCCTGGTGGGTCCCGGGGAACCGCCGCCGTCGCCGTTCGCGCGCCGGGCGGACCGTCCCTCGGGGCGGCCGGGTTTCGGGGTCGGCGGCGCGTGCGCCTACTCGACGACCTTCGGCACGAGGAAGTAATGGTCCTCGGTCTCGGGGGCGTTGGCCACGATGGCGTCGGCCTTGGCCCCGTCGGTGACCACGTCCTGCCGCTTCTTCATCGCCATCGGGGTGACCGAGGTCATCGGCTCGACCCCCGTCACGTCCACCGCGCCGAGTTGCTCGACGAAGGCCAGGATCGCGTTGAGCTCGCCCTGCAGGGGGGCGACCTCGTCCTCGCTCACCGCGATGCGCGCCAGGTGCGCGATGCGCCTCACCGTCGTTGCGTCGACCGACATGCTGTCTTCAGATCCTCAGGCTCCCACCGCAGCCCGGCGGGGTTCCGCGGGCGATGGGGCGTCGGGCCGGGCTATAGCACCCGCCTTCGCGCGCTCGCAACGCCGGGCCTCTTTCCAGGCCGCCGCCCCGCGCGGATGCCGCCGCGTCAGGCGATCGCGTGATGGGGCAGGATCGGCGACTCGATGAGGATGCCGGCCCTGGACGGGACGATGTCGGCCTGGCGGAAGCCCACGAGCAGGATCTCGCAGGCCAGCGCCAGCATCAGCTTGTGCCGCAGCGGCATCCGGCGTCGCGCGGGTTTCGGCTGGGCGATCGGGTCGGGCATGCGGTCGGGATCCGGCGTCTTAACGAACGATTAACGATCCTCTGGCCGATCCGGTCCCGGCAAGGCTATGACAACGTTTCTTTAAGGTTAACGGCCAGACGAAGGTGGATTTCATGTGGGTGACGGTGTTCTCGCCCTGCGCGCCGGGGCCGGTGGCGACCGAGGCGGCCCTCGACCGGGCCGAGGCGGAACTCGGCTTCGGCCTGCCGGAGAGCTACCGCGCCTTCTGCCGAACCCTCGGGGCCGGGCTCGCCAACGGCTACTTCCGGGTGGCCGTGCCGAGCGAGGCCCCGGAGACCGACCTCGTCGCGCATGCCGAGCTGATCGCCCACAGCATCGCCACCGTCCTCGGCGACCGACCCGAGCACCGCTTCGAGGTGGAGGGCGACGATCCCAGCGTGGTCGAGCGGGCCGGCTTCTTCGGCCGCTCGGAGGCCGGCGAGTTCCTGTTCTGGGACGTGGTGCCGGGGCGCGAGGAGTACGAGATCTGGGTCCTGGGTGCCGATCTCGAAACGGTGCGCTTCGGCGGGGCCGACCTCGTCGACCTGATGCGGCGGAGCCAGGGACCGGCGGTGCGCGGCATCCTCGGCATGGGCGCCGAGCCCCTCCCCGCGAGTTTCGTCGGAGACGGCACCGAAGGCTCGGCCGGCCTGCACTGACTCGCAGACCCTGTCCCGACCCGGAGGTATGGCTTGCCGGCCGGGGCCGGATCGCGCAGGAGAGGCGCCATCACCGGAGAGCGACGGACATGGACGAGGCCGAGATGCGGGCCTTCGCGGAGGCGTCGCAGGGCGGACCCCGCCTGATCGGGATCGACCTCGGCACGAAGACGATCGGGCTCGCCCTGTCGGATGTCGGGCGCCAGATCGCCTCGCCCCTGGAGACGATCCGGCGGGTGAAGTTCACCCCCGACGTCGCGCGCTTGCGGACTCTCTGCGAGACGCACGCCGTCGGCGGGCTCGTCATCGGTCTGCCCCTCAACATGGATGGCAGCGAGGGCCCGCGGGTCCAGTCCACCCGGTCCTTCGTGCGCAACATGAAGCCGCTGCTGCCCCTCCCCGTCCTCTACTGCGACGAGCGCCTCTCCACCGCCGCCGTCACCCGCGCGCTGATCGCGGCGGACGCCTCGCGGGCCAAGCGCGGCGAGGTCGTCGACATGCTGGCCGCCGCCTACATCCTGCAGGGCTGCCTCGATCAGATGCGCCGGGCGCTGGGCGAGGAGGAGCCCGACGACGACGCGTGAGGGCCTTCAGCCCACCAGCGACACCGCTCCGCTGCCGTGACGCTCGATGCGCCCGTCGAGTTCCAGCTCGAGAAGGGTGGTCTGGACCACGCGGACGCTGAGGCCGGCGGTCCGCGCCAGCTCGTCGGTCCCGATCGGGGTCGGGCTGAGATAGGCGATCAGGCGGGCGCGGTCGTCCGCAGGTTCGGGCGCGGCGAAATCCTCGGTGGGCATCGGCAGCACGATGCCGTCGACGTCGAGCTCGTCCCAGAAGATCGGTGCGTCGGCGAGGTCGGGCCGGTCGACGGCCAGGGCCTCGGCGCTGCGCGGATCGGCGCCGCGCGCCAGCAGGGGGGCGATGGCATCCGTGACGTGGCTGCTCTCGGAGACCAGCGTCGCGCCCTGGCGGATGAGGTCGTTGGTCCCTTCCGCCCGTGGGTCGAGGGGCGAGCCCGGCACGGCGAAGACCTCGCGGCCCTGCTCCAGGGCGAAGCGGGCGGTGATCAGCGAGCCCGAGCGGCGGGCGGCCTCCACCACGACGGTGCCGTAGGCGAGGCCCGAGATGATGCGGTTGCGCCGGGGAAAGTCCCGCCCGCGCGGCTCCCATCCCATGGGCATCTCGGCCAGGACGGCCCCGCCCGCTTCCAGGATCGACTCGACCAGGGCGGCATGGTTGGCCGGGTAGATCCGGTCCTGTCCCCCCGCCAGCACCGCCACCGTGCCGGGCACCAGGGCGGCCCGGTGGGCGCGCGCATCGATGCCGCGGGCCAGGCCCGAGACCACGACGAGGCCGGCCTCGCCGAGGCCGCGGGCGAGGCGCTCGGTGAAGGCGAGGCCGGCGGCGGACGCATTGCGCGAGCCGACGATGGCGATGGCGGGGCGATTCAGGATCGCGGCCTCGCCCCGGATCGCGATCAGCGGCGGCGCCGAATCGGCGGCCTGCAGCAGCTTCGGATAATCCGCCTCCCCGAGCGCGACGAGACGCGCGCCGAGGCGACCGGCTGCGGCGATCTCGGCTTCGGCCTCGGCCCGGCTCGGCGGGGTGATGCGCCGACCGCTGCGACCGGTGAGGCTCGGCAGGGCCTCGAGAGCCGGGCCGGCGCCACCGAAGCGATTGATCAGGGTACGGAAGCTGCGCGGGCCGATGCCCTCGCTGCGGATCAGGCGGAGCCAGTCGAGACGCTGGGCATCGGTGAGCTGCATCGCCCTCCCCCTTCCGGAGTGGGCGTTCGGACCTCAGCCCTTCTGCCCGATGCGCCCCTCGGTCCCGTCGATCAGCCGGCGGATGTTGGGCGCGTGCTTCCACCATAGCAGGGCGGCGAGCAGGAGAAACAGAAATGCAACCGGTGGCTGTCCGAGTACCCACAGGACGAGCGGCGTCAGGGCGGAGGCCGCCAGCGCCGCGAGGGAGGAGTATCTCAGCGTGAAGGCGAGGCCGAGCCAGATGGCGGCGAAGGCCAGCAGGCCCAGCGGGCTCAGCGCCAGGAGGACGCCGAGGAAGGTCGCCACGCCCTTGCCCCCCTTGAAGCCGAGCCAGACCGGAAACAGGTGCCCGAGGAAGGCGCCGAGGCCGGCGACGAGGGCCGCCTCCGGCCCGAAGCGTCCGGCGAGGAGCACCGCGAGCGTGCCCTTCAGGGCGTCTCCCAGCAGGGTGGCGGCCGCGAGGCCCTTGCGCCCGGTGCGGAGCACGTTGGTGGCGCCGATATTGCCCGATCCGATCGCCCGCACGTCCCCGAGCCCGGCATAGCGGGTCAGGATCAGCCCGAACGGGATCGAGCCGAGGAGGTAGCCCCCCGCCAGCGCCGCCAGCAGGAGGGGCCAGGGCAGTGCGTCGAGAGCGTTCACGCGGCGGCCCCGATCTCTGTGGGAGCGCGGAAGACGAGGCGGCCCTCCACCATCGTCAGGACGGCGGCCCCCTGCAGACGTGCCTCGTCGAAGGGCGAGTTCTTCGAGCGCGACTTCAGCGCGCGCTTGTCGAGGACATAGGGCAGATCGGGGTCGATCAGCACGAGGTCGGCCGGGGCGCCGGCCGCGAGGCGCCCCGCCGCGCGCCCGAGAAGGGCCGCCGGGCTCGTGGTCAGGGCCGCCAGCAGGCGCGGCAGGGCGACGTCGCCGGTATGGACAAGCCGGAGCGCCGCGCCCAGGAGCGTCTCGATTCCGAGGGCCCCGTCGGCGGCCTCGGCGAAGGGCAGGCGCTTGGTCTCGACATCCTGCGGGTTGTGGTCGGAGACGATGACGTCGATCACGCCTTCGTTGAGGCCCGCCACCAGGGCGAGCCGGTCGGTCTCGTGCCGGAGCGGCGGCGAGAGCCTGCAGAAGGTGCGGTAATGGCCGATGTCGCCCTCGTTTAGGACGAGGTTGTTCACCGAGGCGCCGCAGGTGACGGGCAGCCCGTCCGCCTTGGCCCGGCGCACGATCTCCACCGAATCGGCGCAGGAGATCATCGCGGCGTGATAGCGGGCGCCGGTGAGGCGCACGAGGCGGATGTCGCGCTCCAGCATCACCGTCTCGGCCTCGCGCGGGATGCCGAGGAGCCCGAGGCGGGAGGCCATCTCGCCCTCGTTCATCACGCCGTCGCCGACGAGGTCCGGCTCCTCCACGTGCTGCATCAGCAGGGCGCCGAAGTCGCGGGCATAGGTCAAGGCGCGGCGCATCACCTGGGCGTTGCGCACCGCCTTGAGGCCGTCGGTGAAGGCCACGGCGCCCGCCTCCTGCAACAGGCCGAACTCGGTCATCTCCTGGCCGGCGAGGCCCTTGGTGATGGCGGCGGCCGGCAGGACGTGGACGCTGGCGGTGTCGCGCGCGCGGCGCAGCACGAAGTCGACGATGGCCGGCCCGTCGATGACGGGGTTGGTGTCCGGCATGCAGACGAGCGTGGTGACGCCGCCCGCGGCCGCCGCCGCGCTGGCGCTGGCCAGGGTCTCACGATGCTCGGCGCCGGGCTCGCCCACGAAGGCGCGCAGGTCGATCAGGCCGGGACTGAGGACATGGCCGCCGCAATTGATCGTCTCAGCCTCGTCCGGCACGCCCGCCAGCGGGCCCCAGCCGACGTCGTGGATCAGGCCGTCGCGCACGAGGACATGGCCGGGCGCCTGCCGACCCGTGGCCGGGTCGCACAGGGTGGCGTTGGTCAGGAGGATGGGGCGCATCGTCATGCGTCGCGGTTTCGACCGGGCGCGCCGTGGCGTCAAGCGTGATGGGGGCGAGCACGCCGCTGCGGATGGCGCCGACGTGCCCTTCCAGGTCTCAGGCTTGTCGCCTCAGACCTCATGGACCGGATCGTTGCCCGAGCCCTTGTTGAGCTTGAGGCCGTGCAGGCAATCCGCCTTCGCGACGTAGCTCTCGCTGCTCTTCGAGATCTCCTCGCCGTTCTTGGCGTAGTAGACCCAGTACCACTGACCCCGCGTGTCCTTCTTGACCTTGTAGCAGGAGTAGGAAATCGCCGACATCGTTTCGCTCCTCGGTCGACCGGTACCGCGCGCGGCATACCGGTAGGATTCAAACTCTAGGTTTGATATCCGCCGATTTATTAACCTGAGAGAAGCCTTTCAAGACAATCGAACCGAAAAAAGGCCCCGCCCTTTCGGGCGAGGCCTCGTCATCGAGACGCCTGAGGACTTACGCCGCCAGCGAGCGCAGCACGTAGGGCAGGATACCGCCGTTGCGGAAGTACTCGAGTTCGTCGAGGGTATCGATGCGGCAGGTCAGCGGGACCTCCCGCTTGGTGCCGTCGGCCGAGGTGATCTCGGCGATCATGGTCTGGCGCGGCTTCAGATCACCGGACAGGCCCCGGATCGAGACCGTCTCGTCGCCCTTCAGACCCAGCGAGGCCCAGGAAGTCTCGCCCTGGAAGACCAGGGGCACGATGCCCATGCCGACGAGGTTCGAGCGGTGGATGCGCTCGAAGCTCTCGGCCACCACGGCGCGGATGCCGAGCAGCTTGGTGCCCTTGGCCGCCCAGTCGCGCGACGAGCCGGTGCCGTACTCCTTCCCGGCGAAGACGACGAGCGGCGTGCCTTCGGCCTGATACTTCTGCGCGGCGTCGTAGATGAACATCCGCTCGCCCGAAGGCTGGAACAGGGTGTAGCCGCCCTCGACCACGTTGCCGGATTCGTCGCGGACCATCTGGTTCTTGATGCGGATGTTGGCGAAGGTGCCGCGCATCATGACTTCGTGGTTGCCGCGCCGCGTGCCGTACTGGTTGAAGTCCTGCACCCGGACCTGATGCTCCTGCAGGTAGGCGCCCGCCGGGGAATTCGCCCGGATGTTGCCCGCCGGCGAGATGTGGTCGGTGGTGATCGAGTCGAGGAACAGGCCGAGGATGCGGGCATCGACCACGTCCTCCACCGGCGCCGGGGTCTTCTGCATGCCGACGAAGTAGGGCGGGTTCTGCACGTAGGTGGAGGTCGAATCCCACTGGAAAGTCTCGGCCTCGGTGACCTCGACGGCCTTCCAGTAGTCGTCGCCGCCGAACACGTCGGCGTAGCGAGACTTGAACAGGGTCGAGGTGATGTTGGCCTCGATGAACGCCTGCACCTCGGCGCTGGAGGGCCAGATGTCCTTCAGGTAGACGGGCTGACCGTCCGACCCGGTCCCCAGCGGCTCGGTGGTGATGTCGATCTGCATCGAGCCGGCCAGCGCGTAGGCGACGACCAGCGGCGGCGAGGCGAGGTAGTTCGCCCGCACGTCGGGGTTCACGCGGCCCTCGAAGTTGCGGTTGCCCGAGAGCACGGCGGCGGCCACGACGTCGTTGTCGTTGATCGCCTTCGAGATCGGGGCCGGCAGCGGCCCGCTGTTGCCGATGCAGGTGGTGCAGCCGAAGCCGACGAGGTTGAAGCCCAGGGCGTCGAGGGGCTTCTGCAGGCCGGCGCTCTCCAGGTACTCGGCCACCACCTGGGAGCCGGGCGCCAGCGAGGTCTTCACCCACGGCTTCGAGCGCAGGCCCTTGGCGACCGCGTTGCGGGCGAGCAGGCCGGCGCCGATCATCACGCTCGGGTTCGAGGTGTTGGTGCAGCTCGTGATGGCGGCGATCACCACGTCGCCGTGGCCGATGTCGAAGTTGGCGCCCTCCACCGGATAGCGCTTGGCGATGTCGGCGGCCTTCTTGAACTCGGTCTCCATGGACTGGGCGAAGCCGGGCTTGGCGCCGTCGAGGAGCACCCGGTCCTGCGGACGCTTGGGGCCCGCGAGCGACGGGCGCACGTCGCCCATGTCGAGCTCCAGCGTGTCGGTGAAGACGGGGTCCGGCGTGGCCGCATCGCGCCACATGCCCTGCGCCTTGGCGTAGGCCTCGACGAGGGCGATCCGGTCGTCGGCGCGGCCGGTGACCTTGAGGAAGTCGATGGTCTTCTGGTCGATGGGGAAGAAGCCGCAGGTGGCGCCGTATTCCGGGGCCATGTTGGAGATCGTGGCGCGGTCGGCCACCGCCATGTCGTCGAGGCCGGGGCCGTAGAACTCCACGAACTTGCCGACCACGCCCTTCTTGCGCAGCATCTGGGTGACGGTGAGCACGAGGTCGGTGGCCGTGGTGCCCTCGGGCAGCTTGCCCGACAGCTTGAAGCCCACGACCTCCGGGATGAGCATCGAGAGCGGCTGGCCGAGCATCGCGGCCTCAGCCTCGATGCCGCCGACGCCCCAGCCGAGGACGGCGAGGCCGTTGACCATGGTGGTGTGCGAATCGGTGCCGACGAGGCTGTCCGGATAGGCCAGCTCCGCGCCGTCTTCCGTCTTGGTCCAGACGGTCTGCGACAGGTATTCCAGGTTCACCTGGTGGCAGATGCCCGTGCCGGGCGGCACGACGGAGAAGTTGTCGAAGGCCGACTGGCCCCATTTGAGGAAGGTGTAGCGCTCGCCGTTGCGCGAGTATTCCAGCGCGACGTTGTCGGCCAGCGCCTTCGGGGTGCCGAACTCGTCGACGATGACCGAGTGGTCGATCACCAGATCGACCGGCACCAGCGGGTTGATCTTCTGCGGATCGCCGCCCAGCGCCACCATGGCGTCACGCATCGCCGCCAGGTCGACGACGGCGGGCACGCCCGTGAAGTCCTGCATCAGCACGCGGGAGGGGCGGAAGGCGATCTCGGTCTCGGTCTTGCCCTTGTTGCCGAGCCAGGCGACGGTGGCCGAGATGTCGTCCTTCTTGACCGAGCGGTCGTCCTCGAAGCGCAGCAGGTTCTCGAGCAGCACCTTCATCGCGAAGGGCAGCGCGGTGGCGTCGGCGAGGCCTGCCTTCTCGGCATGCGGGATCGAGTAGAACGTGTAGGACTTGTCTCCGACGGTGAGGGTCTGGCGAGACTGGAAGCTGTCGAGCGATGCCACGGCGTTGTAATTCCTCGCGAGCGGTTGGTCGAACACGCGCAGGCATAACCTGCGCCACGAAAACACGTGTTCGGCTGGGAGCGCTGTGAAGCGCGCGCCGCCCCGGGGGTGCCCGAGTGAGGATGATGCGCGAAGGGCGATTTGGACGCCCTGAAACTCGCGCGGCGCAGCCTGCGCGCGTTATAGATCACTTCGAAACTGGCCGCTACCGGGGGCCTGACAGCACATCGGATCTGTTCGGTCGGCGCATGCACGTGGACGCTGCGCGGGGATCGGGATATGCGGACTTTCCGCTTCCAGCAGGACCCCCCGTGCGGCTGACCGCCCAAGACCTCGCCGTTCGCCGCTCCGGCCGCCGCATCTTCTCGGGCCTGTCCTTCGCCCTCGGGCCGGGGGAGGCGCTGACAGTCACCGGGCGCAACGGGGCCGGCAAGTCGACGCTGCTCGCGGTGCTGGCGGGCCGGCTCAAGCCCGAGGCCGGGACGGTCGCGGTGAGCGGGGTCGGCGAGGCGACCCTGTCCGAGTGCCTGCACGTGGTCGGCCACCGCGACGGGCTGAAGACCCCGCTGACGGCCGAGGAGAACCTCGCCTTCGCCCGCGACCTCCTCGGCGCGCCGACCGCGAGCCCGCGCGCGGCCCTCGAGGAACTCGGCCTCGGCCACGCTTTGCGGCTTCCCGTGGCCTACCTTTCCGCCGGCCAGCGGCGGCGGGTGGCGCTGGCCCGCCTCCTCGTCTGCCGGCGCCCGCTCTGGCTCCTGGACGAGCCGACGGCGGCCCTCGACGCCGCCTCGCAGGATGTCCTGGCCGGGATGATGGCGCGGCATCGCGCGGAGGGCGGCCTCGTCATCGCGGCGACGCACCAGGCGCTCGGCCTCGCCGACGCCCAGGACCTGCGGATCGACGCGCCGGCCGCGCCGGCCATGGCCCGGTCGACGGCGGCCGCCGACGAGGTGTGGTGGTGATGCGCGCCCTCAGGGCCCTCGTCGCCCGCGACCTCGCGCTCGCCGCCCGCGTCGGCGGCTCGGGCGCGCTCTCCCTCGTGTTCTTCCTGATGATCGTGGCCCTGGTGCCCTTCGCGCTCGGACCCGACCTCAACCTGCTGTCGCGGATCGGGCCGGCCATCCTCTGGCTCGCCGCCGTGCTCTCGACCCTGATTGGCCTCGACCGCCTGTTCCAGGCCGACGAGGAGGACGGCTCCCTCGACCTGATGACCGGCTCGCCGGCTCCCCTGGAGGGCGTCGTGCTCGCCAAGGTGCTGGCCCACTGGCTCACCACCGGCCTGCCGCTGGCGCTGGCCTCGCCCCTGTTCGGGCTCCTCGTCGCCCTCGACGGCCGGGCGATGGCGGCGACCGCCCTCACCCTGCTGGTGGGCACGCCGGCCCTGACCTTCGTGGGCGCGGTGGGCGCGGCGCTGACCGCCTCGATCCGCCGGGGCGGCCTCATCCTGGCGGTCGTGGTGCTGCCGCTGATGATCCCGACGCTGATCTTCGGTGTCTCGGCGAGCGAATCGGCCCTCGGCGGCACCGTCCCGTTCACCACGCCCCTGGCCATTCTGGGCGCTCTGAGCCTGATCGCGGGCGTGATCGGGACGCTCGCCGCCGCTGCCGCCCTGCGCTGGTCGGAATAGAGCTTCAGGCGATCGCCGTGGCCCCTCGCTGGGCCGAAATTCGGAGATCCCGCGCCGGGGCCTGACCGTCCGGCGACGCGGGGCGAGAGGGCGGCGCCCGGCCCGCACGCCCGCCGATGCGCAGGGCGAGGCCGACGAACAGCGCGATCATGCCGGCCTCTAGGAGCAGCAGGGGGAGCCACGCATCGCCGAGGGGAATGGCGGCGAGATCGAGCGCCTCGCTGGCGACCACGGCCCCGATCGCGCCGGCGGTAAAGACGGGAAGGGAACGACGGCCCAGACGGGTCAGGATGTGGTCGTACGGCACCTGGTGCAGCAGGCGGATCAGCGGAGCCCGCGGCAGGGCCATCACCACGTAGGCCAGGGCGAGAACGTGCAGGACGCGCAGGGGCGACTGGTAGGTCTTGCTCGCGCCGAACCAGAAGGTGTCGTTGCGCGTCGCGGCCCAGTCCGCCGCGGGCGGCCAGAGGCGGACCAGGACGACGGCCAGGACGAGGTAGCTGGCGAGATAGGCCAGCGCGAGACCGGTCAACCACCGGCTGCGCGGCAGGGCGACGCCGCCGACCATGCCCTGGCCGATCGCGATCCCGAGGGAGAACACGAGAATCCAGGGCAGGACCGTCAGGGCGAAGGGCATGCCCGTGAGGCTGTTGTTCACCACCAGATCGAAGTGACCGGCCGCGAGCCAGACGAGCAGCGCCGGCGGCAGGGGCGCCCAGAACCGCCATCCGGCGAGGCGCAGGAGGAGGGGCGCGACCAGCATCAGGGCGACGTAGAGGCGCAGGACGCCGGAGTAGCCCACCGTCTGGCGCAGGCTCACCGCGTGGCTGAGCACGCTCGGGACGCCATGGTCCCGCAGCAGACCGGTTTCCTCCGCATGCACGCCCGCGACGCCGCGCAGGGCGAGGATGGCTGCCAGGATGCCGAGCGTCGACAGGATGATGACGAGGTCGAAGGCGTAGATCCGGACGGCCCGCCGCCAGAGATGGGCGACGATGTCCGGAACGCGGCGTCGCGATGACTGGCTCCCCGCGAGGGCGACGGAGATTCCGCTGAGCAGGACGAAGATGTCGGCGCTGTCGGAGAATCCCAGTCGGGACGGCGAGACGGCGGCGATGGCGCCGTCCTGGATATGGTTCACGAAGATGTTGATCAGGCAGAGGCCACGGATGGCGTCGATCGTCGTCCTTCGCTGCGGCATGCCTCGCCCCGGTGCGGCCTACACGCGGCGACCATAGGGACTGAGCCTTAAGGTTGCATTGCAACCTCTGGGCGTGATCCCGGGGAGCGGTTCGGCCGTGTCCCGGGCCGAGGACCCGCGCGCCTCACGCCGGATCGGCGTCGATCCGCATCCGCAGGATGGCGTAGGGCGGCGTCTGCAGATCCTCGCCGCCGTTGTATTCCGGGCGGCGGTTCACCTGGGCGGACGAGATGTGCAGCCAGCGGTCCGGGGTGATCCAGAACGTGTCGGCCCAGATCAGGCGGGGGTCCGAGGCGATGATCTCCACCGTGCCGTCGGGGTCGCGCCGGCCGACCGCGTTGAACTCCTGCATCGCGAGGTAGACCCGGTCCTTCGAATCGGTGGTGAGGCCGCCGGTCATGCCCTTCTCGCCGAGGTCCGTGACGCCGGCCGCCACCGCCGCGTCGCCGGTCTCGGGATCGAGGAGCGCCGCGGTCTCCACCGCGTAGAGGCGGCGACCGATCAGGGGCGCGTAGTACAGGCGCTGCCCGTCGGGACTCAGCGCGATGCCGTTGGCGCCACCCTGGACCGGTCGCGGCGGCCCCTCCCCCTTCCGCTGCATCACGGGGCGGTTCTCGACGATCTTGAGAAGGCCCTTCTGCGACTGGGTGCTGGCATGGCCGGCGAGGCGCCGCACCACCCGGCCGCTGGCGAGGTCGACCGCCAGGATGGCGCCCTCCCCGTCCTGGCCCTGGTCCGTGATGTAGGCGCGGGCATACCCGTCGCGGATGTCCACCCGCAGGTCGTTGAGCGACGAGGTCGGCGTGACGCCGGCTTCCAGCGGCACCACGCGGCGGATGCGGTCGTCGGCGAGATCGATCTGCACCAGCTTGGCGGCACCCTTCACCGGCGGGCCGGAGCCGTCCGGCAGGCCGGCATCGAGGCACCACAGGGTGTCGTCGCGGTCGAAGACGCCGTTGGGCACGTGGAACAGGTGCGCCTGCGGCTGCTCCGGGTCGGGCTGGTTCGTCGCCAGGTCCGGGTAGGGGCGGACCTCGCCGTCAGCCAGCACCTCGCCCAGGGTGTAGGGCACCTTCGCGTTGAAGCGCGGCATCATCACGAAGCGCCGGCCGCTGGCCGAGATGGCGAGGCCCGTGGGGGTCGAGGGCGCGTTCGCCGTGAAGGCGAGTTCGAGCCCGCCCGCCGCCCGGCGGGTGGCGACCTCCGGCGGCGAGGCCGCCACGGCCTCGCCGGAGGGTGAGAGGGCGGCCGCGCCGGTCAGGCCGGCACCGGCGAGGCCGGCAGCGAGGAGGTCACGGCGAGCGAGCGTCATGGCGGAATCCGGTCGAGCGGGACATGGGGAGCGGCGGGTCAGCCTCGGGCGGCGCCGCGCACTGTCAGGTCGATGGCGAGGACGTTCGCGCCCGCTCCGATGAAGAGGCGCCGGCCGTCCGGTCCTCCGAAGGCGACGTTGGCGGCGTCGGTCGCGGTGGCGATGCGGCCGAGGGACGTGCCGTCGGGGGCGTAGATCCGTACGCCGTCGAAGCAGGCGGCGTAGACCCGGCCGTCGGCATCCACCGCGAGGCCGTCCGGCACGCCGGCTTCCACAGTGACGAAGGGTTTCGGCGCGCCGAGCCTGCGGCCATCCGTCACCGGGAAGGCCAGGACGGTTCGGGCGCCCTCCGGGTTCTTCAGGGCCGCGCTGGTGTCGCTGACGTAGAGGCGGGTGCCGTCCGGGCCGAAGGCGATGCCGTTGGGCTGGCCGACGGCATCGGTCATGGCCTCGACCCGGCCCGACGGATCGATGCGGTAGACCCGCCGGGCGTCCTGCGCCGGCGTCGCCATCAGGCCTTCGTCCGGCATGGTGATGCCGAAGACGGGGTCGGTGAACCAGATCGCGCCGTCCGGCGCCAAGGCGGCGTCGTTGGGCGAATTCAGGGGCCGGCCCTCGAAGGCGTCGGCCAGCACCGTGAGGCGGCCATCCGGCTCGCGCCGCACCACGCGCCGCCCGCGATGTTCGCAGGTGACGAGGCGGCCCTCGGCGTCGAGGGTGTTGCCGTTGGCGTTGTTCGAGGGATCGCGGAACACGCCTACACCGCCGTCGTCGGCGATCCGGATCATTCGGTTGGCCCGGACGTCGCTGACGATCAGCCCCCCGAGGCCGGGTGCGTAGCACAGGCCCTCGCACCAGCGACCGCCCGCGTAGAGCGTGCGCAGGGGCGCGGCGGGATCGATCACGTCGCGGAGCCGCGGATCGTCGACCCGGACGATCGGAGTCGCCTCGGCCGGCCGTCCCCTCAGGGCGAGCACCGAGCCTGCGCCGGCGAGCAAGGCGCGTCGTCGTATCGTCGGCATCGATCCTCGATCGGCGTCAGGCGTGGCAGAAAGCGCCGCCCTGGTACGGGGTGGCGCAGCGCGGCTCAGCGGGCGGCGGGGGTCGGCGCGGTCGAGCCCGTGGCGTCCGTCGCCCCCGGCTTGAAGCTCCACAGCTCCGTCGGCAGGGCCGCTGGGGCATCGGGCTTGTAGAAGGCCGAATCCTGGATGTGCGAGGTGGTGACGTAGAGCGTCCCGTCGGGGCCTTCGGCGAAGGTGTCGGGCCAGCGCAGGCGCTTGTCCTGCACCACGGTGCTCAGGGCATTCCCCTTCGCCGAAAGGTCGCGGACCTTGATCGAATCGTCCTGCGGCGAGGTCACGTACATCCGACCGTCCTTGCGGGAGATGATCAGGCCGTCGGCCGGCCCGTTCTCGCCAACGGTGTCGATGCGGCCCGCCACGCTCTTGTCGGCGAGCGCCGTCGGCATCAGCGCGGTGGTGATGCTCCCAGCCAGCGTCTCGGTGGGCAGGCTGTAGAGCGTCTTTCCCTTGATGGCCTGCCAGTACAGCGTCTTGCCGTCCGGGGAGAGCGCGATGCCGTCGGCGGCGAACTCGACGCCCCGGCCGTCCGGCCTGCGCAGGGGCTTGCCGTCATACGTCACGGTGACGCTCTTGTCCGGTTGCGTGGATGGATCACCGTCGAGCACCCGGTGGGCGTGGCCGCCGTCGAGGTCGACCACCACCAGAGCGCCCTTGGCGCCGGAATCGGTGAGGTAGGCGGTCTTGCCGTCGGGGGAGAAGCGCACGTCGTTGAGGTAGGAGCCCTGCGGCGCCACGCTCTCGTCGAAGGCGATGGTGCGCGCGGGCTGGTTGGACTTCAGGTCGATCTCGACGAGCTTGGGACCGCCGGGCACGAGGGCCCCCATGGCGGGGGCGGCGGGATCGAGCACCCAGAGGTTGCCGTTCGGGCCGGCCACGACGCTCTGCACGCAGACCCAGTGATCCTTGGCCGTGACCTCGTCCTTGCGCGCGTTGCGCCAGGAGTTCCAGGCCGCGTCCGGGAACGGGACCAGCTTGCCGTCCCTCAGTTCGGCCACCGAGACCTCGGTGTCCTCGGTCCAGCGCGGGAAGTTCACGAAGATGCGTCCGTCCCTGGAGACGGTGACGCCGGTGACCTGATGGTCGAAGCTCGCCACCTTGGTGAGGGTCGCGGTCGGCGCGGCGGGGGCGTCCTGCGCCAGCACGACGCCGGGTACGAGGAGGGCACCCAGCAGGGCGGCGAGAGCCGGCGCCTGCCGCCCGGTGCGCAATCTCATGCGTTCGAGCATTGGATTCGGAATCGTCGGTCGATCGGACAGGCGTCGCAGCATCGGCACATTCGGCATCGGAACCCTCGGTCTCGCAACGATCGGAGCGCCGCACGGCGCGAACGATCATTGACGGCCTAACGCACGAGGTATCGGCCAAGGTTCATGGATCGTGCGAGCCGTGAGCCGCGGTGGGAATCCCCGCGCGTGGGATCCGGGTCTCGCGTGCGACCCGCAAGTTCGAGCCGACGCCGCGAACTATACGCTCACGCGTTTGTGATGGTTGCGGAGACGCGTTGAGACTGGCTAATTTCTTTTTAACAGATTTGCTGGATCAATAGTGCCGTTGAGCCGAAGTTGATGTTTTATATTTGTCAAAGGCAGCAGCGAAGTCGGCCATCACGGTTCGGCGACCGGCCCTCGGATTCAGGTATGAGGATGGCAATGTTAGGGGCTGGCCTTCGCGCGACACTGGACGCCCTCGATCGATCACAGGGTCGGATCGAGTTCGGCATGGATGGAACTGTTCAGAGCGCGAACCAGATCTTCCTCGACCTCGTCGGCTACACGTTCGACGAGGTCCGGGGCCGGCCGCACAGTCAGTTCGTCCCTCTCGAGGAGCGTGAGTCGCCCGCCTACCGGCAATTCTGGGACTGCCTGCGCCGCGGCCAGTTCCAGGCGCGGGACTTCTGCCGGGTCACCAAGGACGGGCGCCGGATCTGGATCCAGGCGAGCTACAACCCGATCTTCGACCGGCGCGGAAAGCCGATCAAAGTGGTCAAGTTCGCCACCGACATCACGGCCCAGACCGAGCGTAACGCTGCCTATGCGGGGCAGATCGCGGCGATCAACCGCTCGCAGGCGGTGATCCACTTCACGCCGGACGGCATCGTCACCGACGCGAACGCGAACTTCCTCGACACCCTGGGCTACCGCCTCGACGAGATCGAGGGACGTCACCACAGCCAGTTCGTGGCGCCGGAGGACCGGAATGCGCCGGCCTACGCGGCGTTCTGGACGGCCCTGGCGGGCGGCGCCTACCAGGCCGGCGAGTTCCGTCGCCTGGGGAAGGGCGGCCGCGAGGTGTGGATCTACGGGGCCTACAATCCGGTGCTGGGGGCGGACGGGCAGGTGCTCTCCGTGGTGAAGTTCGCCAGCGACGTCACGGCCCAGGTGGCCGACCGCATCCGGCGGCGCCAGGGCCAGCAGGCGATCGACCAGGATCTCGGCCTGATCACGGGGTCCATCTCCGACGTCAGCCATCAGGCCACCCTCACGGCGGAGGCGGCCGCCCAGACCTCCGGCAACGTCCAGGCTGTGGCGGCCGGCGCCGAGGAGTTCTCGGCGTCGATCGAAGAGCTGAGCCGCCACGCCGTCGAGGCGAAGGCCGCCTCCGACGAGGCGGTGGTCCGGGCCGAGGAGGCCTCCGGCATCGTCGCCGGCCTGACCTCGGCGGCCGACAAGATCGGCGAGGTGGTCTCCGTCATCCGCTCGATCGCCGACCAGACCAACCTGCTGGCGTTGAACGCCACCATCGAAGCGGCGCGGGCCGGCGAGGCCGGGCGCGGCTTCGCCGTCGTCGCCGCGGAGGTGAAGGCCCTGGCCAACCAATCCTCCCGGGCCACCGAGGAGATCGGGACGCAGATCGCGGCTGTGCAGAACTCCACCAATCAGGCAGTGAGCGCGATCGAAGCCATCGCCCGGACGATCGGCCATCTCAGCGAAATCTCGCTCAGCGTCTCGTCGGCGGTGACCGAGCAGGCCGCGGTGACCCGCGACATGTCCGTCAACATGCAGACCGCGGCCCGAAGCGTCGAGGTCGTGCGCCAGAACATGGACGGGATCGCTGCGGCCGCGATCGACGTCGACGCTTCGGTGCGCAAGGCCGGCGCCGCGGCCCGCGCCCTCGCCTGACCCTCGAAGCGCGCGCAGCGCGGCCCTTCAGTCCGGCCGGTGCGCGGCCCCGGGCTGCATCACCGAGGGTTCGGAGGCCGAGCCCCGAACCCGGCCGCGCTGGGCCAGCGGCGCCCCGGCCCGTCCGGCTTCGCGCCGGTCGAGGCCGGGCACGACGCGCTCGGTGAGATCCACGCAGCGGCCGACCAACCACGTCATCCAGTTCATCGCGAAGCTCCCAACCGTGACCCGTCTGGATAGATCGGGTCCCGCATCCCCAAAGCGAGGGGTCAGGCGGGATTTTTCCGTGCCTCCTTCCGGGCCGGTGCGGAGGCTGCGCCCTGCCGAGGGGGTGTCTCCCGCCAAACCCTGATCCCACGGCGGGCGCCGTCTCATACGAGTTCGGGTCGATCCCTTCGAGATGGCGGAGTTCGGTGGGGATGGCGGCGTTCGGTGATCCTCGAGCGCCGCGCGAGCTTGCCGAGACGGCGCCCGCTTCGATCAGGCGGACGTCGTGTCAGTCGAGGTCCTGCAGGTGGCGGGCGGCGATGACGGACGCGGCGGTGCGGTTCTCGACGCCGAGCTTCTCGTAGATGCCCTCCAGGTGCTTCGTCACCGTGCGGGGGCTCAAGCCCAGGATCTCGCCGATGTCGCGGCTCGACTTGCCGCGCGAGAGCCAGAGCAGCACCTCCGCCTCGCGGCCGGTGACGCGCAGACGCTGGCGCAGGCGCTCCAGCCCCGTCTCCGTGCCATCCCGTGACAGGCGCAGCAGGATCTCGTCGCCGGTGCCGCCGATGAAGCTCAGGGCATAGGTCGTGCCGGCGCGGTCGGCGAGCGTCAGGGCTGGCGCACCCGTGCCGGTGAGGCAGGTCCGCAGCCAGGCGGCGCCCTGCGGCGGCAGGCTCAAGGGGGCGCCGGGCTCGGTGAAGCCGCCGAGCAGGCGGGCGGCCTGGGGCGTGCCCCACAGGACGGCGCCGTTGCGGTCCACCGCGAACAGGGTGCGGCCGGTGGTGTCGAGGGCGGCCCGCGCGCTCTGGGCCGCACGGGCACCCGCGAGGTGGACCCGGATGCGGGCCAGGATCTCGTCCGGCGCGATCGGCTTCGTGACGTAGTCGACGCCCCCCGCCTCCAGGCCCTTCACGATGTGCTCGGTCTCCGACAGGCCGGTCATGAAGATGACGGGGACGTGGGCGAGGTGGCCCTTGGCCTTCAGGCGGCGGCAGGTCTCGAAACCGTCCATGCCCGGCATCATCGCGTCGAGCAGGATCACGTCCGGGGTGATCTCGTCGACCAGGGCCAGGGCGAGGTCGCCGGCCACCGCCACCAGGACGGTGGCACCCGAGCGCTCGATCGCCTCGGTGAGGAAGCTCAGGGTCTCGGGGGAATCGTCTACCACGAGCACCGTGTCGCGCTGCGCCTCAGCCATGGGCGGCCGGCTCCAGCAATCCCTCGATCACCGCCCGGGCGCGGCGCAGGTCGAAGGCGGCGGTGAGTCCCCGCATCCGAGCGATGAAGGCCGTCGGCGCCGCGGGGCCGGCCTCCATCTCGGCGAGCTTCGCCTCGATCCCGCGGACGTGGCCGATGCGCACGAGGCGCAGGAGGTCGGCGAGGTGCTCCGGGCGCGGGTCCGACGAACCGGGTTCGGGCGAGCCGGATCCGGACGCCGGCGGCGCGGAGGCCTCCGCCGCGGTCCAGTCGAGGCCGAGGAGGCCGGTGACGCATTCGAGGAAGTCGCGCAGGTCGAAGGGCTTGGCGATGATCGCGTCGTGGGGCGCGTCGCTGCCGCGCGACGGGCTGATCTCGTGCACGTTGGCCGACATCATCGCGATGCGGGCGGTGTGGCCGGCCTCCCGCAGGGCCTTCGCCAGCACCCATCCGCTCATCCCCGGCATGGCGATGTCGAGGAGGAACAGGTCCGGAGGGCGCGTCGCGGCCAGCGCCAGGCAGGCCGGGCCGTCGCCGGCCTCCAGCACCACGAGGCCGAAGGGCTCGAGGATGTCGCGCATCAGGCCGCGATGGGCGGCATCGTCGTCGGCGACCAGGATGGTGCGCCGCGCCCCCGTATAGCTCCGGGCCGGGGCGCTGGCCTGCGCCAGCACGGGCTTCGGGCGCGCCACCGAGGCGAGCATCAGGCGGACGCGAAAGCGCGTGCCGCGCCCGACCTCGCTCTCGACCGTGATCTCCCCACCCATCACCTGGGCGAGCAGGTGCGCGATGGTCAGGCCGAGGCCGGTGCCGGGGGTGGAGCGGGCCGCGGCGAGCGAGCCGCGCTCGAACGGCTCGAAGATCCGCTCCAGGTCGTCCGGGCGGATGCCGAGGCCGGTGTCGCTGATCGTGAACACCGCGATCTGGCTGCGGTAGGTCAGGTCCAGGGTCACCGTGCCGGCGGGGGTGAACTTGATCGCGTTCGACAGGAGGTTGAGCAGGATCTGGCGCAGGCGCTTCTCGTCGGTGGCGACCACCGCCGGCAGGGTCTCGGGCCGGGTGAAGCGGAACGCCAGGGCGGCGCCCTGCGCCTGCAGGCGAATCATGTCCACGATCTGGTCGAGGAAGTCAGCGAGCCGGACCTCGTTGCGATGGATCTGGAGGCGCCCGGCCTCCATCCGGGAAATGTCGAGGAGGCCGTCGATCAGGCCCGAAAGGTGCTGGGCCGAGCGCCGGATGACCCGGATGCCGTTCTGGCGCGGAGCCGGGATCGAGGGATCGCCCTCCAGCAGTTGCGCGTAGCCGAGCACCGCGTTCAGCGGTGTGCGCAGTTCATGGCTGATGCCGACCACGTAGCGGCTCTTGGCGAGGTTGGCGGCCTCGGCGATCTCCTTGGCCTGCTGCAGCTTGGCGTCCGTGACCTTGTGGGCCTCGATCTCGGCCTGGTAGAGGCCGGTCTGGCGGGCGGTCTCCTCCAGGGCGACCCGGCGGCTCTCCTGCGCCAGCACGAACAGCCAGGCGACGATGCCCAGGATGACGATGAGGATCAGGAACACGCTGGTCAGCGCCGCGCCCAGCACGTCGCGGTGCTCGGGATGCTCGGCGCTGGCCCCCGCATGCACGATGCCGAGGATCAGCCCGATCGCCGCCACCAGGGTGAGCATGAGGGCGAGGTAGCGGCCCAGCGGCGCGCCGATCCAGGCGGCGGTGCGGGCCGGGGCGACGCGGGCGAGCAGGCCCTGCGCCTGGGCCTCCAGGCGCCCGTGCGGCTTGCAGAGATCGCCGCAGCGGGCGTCCAGGGAACAGCAGAGCGAGCAGATCGGCCCGGCATAGGCGGGGCACTGGGCCATGTCCTCGGGCTCGAACGGGTGCTCGCAGACCCGGCAGGTGATCTCGCTCGCCCCCTGCCAGTCCGTCCGCGGGGCGCGGGCGAGGTAGTAGCGCCCGCCGGTGGCCAGGGCGATGGCGGGCGCGCCGACACAGGCGACGGCCAGCGCCAGCATCGGCGCGAAGGGTACGACGAGCCCGCCGAGCCAACCCGCATGCGCCGCGAATCCGGTGAGGATCGCCAGCACCATGGCGCCGGTGCCGACGGGGTTGACGGCATAGAGGTGGGCGCGCTTGAACTCGATGCCGGGCGGCGACAGTCCGAAGGGCTTGTTGATGGCCAGATCCGCCGCCAGCGCCCCGACCCAGGCCGAGACCACGACGGCGTAGAGCGACAGGGTGCTGACGATGGTCTTGTCGATGCCGAGCTCCATCAGCAGGAGCGCGATGGCGACGTTGAACACCAGCCAGACCACGCGTCCGGGATGGCTGTGGGTCAGGCGCGAGAAGAAGTTCGACCAGGCGATGGAGCCCGCATAGGCGTTGGTGACGTTGATCTTGAGCTGCGAGACCACGACGAACAGCGTCATCAGGGCGACGGCGCCGAACCCCGGGGGCACCACGTAGCCGAAGGCCACCGCGTACATCCGCGTCGGTTCCCCGGCATGCTCGGCGGGCACCCCGTGCGCGAGGGCGAGCACGGCCAGGAACGAGCCGAGCAGGATCTTGAGCATCCCGGGCAGGATCCAGCCGCCGCCGGCGCCCAGCACCGCCGCCCACCAGCGCGCGGGGCGGTCCGGTTCGCGCGCGGGCACGAAGCGCAGGAAGTCGACCTGCTCGCCGACCTGGGCCAGCAGCGCCAGGAGGATGCCGGAGGCGACGCCGAAGCGGGGCCAGTCGAACCCGCCGATGCCGTCCGCCCCCGGATGCCCGAGCCAGGCCGAGACCGGCGCGTCGCCGGCCCAGGCGATGCAGGCCAGAGGCAGGAGGTTGAGGACGATCCAGACCGGCTGCGTCCAGAGCTGGAAGCGGCTGATCATCGCGATGCCGTAGATCACGAGCGGGATCACCGCCAGGGCGCTGACGAGGTAGCCGAGGCTCGGCGGCAGCCCGAAGCAGCGTTCGAGGGCCAGCGCCATGATCGCCGCCTCGATGGCGAGGAACAGGAAGGTGAAGCTCGCATAGATCAGCGAGGTCACCGTCGAGCCAATATAGCCGAACCCGGCTCCCCGGGTGAGGAGGTCGATGTCGACGCCGTAGCGGGCGGCGTAGAGGCTGATAGGCGTCGCGGTGGCGAAGATGATCGCGCCGACGACGAGGAGGGCCGCCAGGGTGTTGGTGAAGCCGACGGTGAGCACCAGGGTGCCGCCGATCGCCTCCAGGGCCAGGAACGAGAGCGAGCCCAGGGCGGTCTGGGCGACCCGGAAGCCCGACCAGCGCCGCGCCTTCTTGGCGGTAAAGCGGAGCGCATAGTCTTCCAGCGTCTCGTCGGCCACGAGGCGGTTGTAGTCGCGCCGGATCGGCAGGATACGCTGGTGCTCGGTCATCGTGTTCGGTGCGGACGGTATCACGCGGCGCGGGGTCTGGCGCGGCATCGCGGCGCCTCCGAGACCATGGCGCTCCGTCGTCCCCAGCTTAGCAAGGACCGTGCCCCGTCGATCGCGGCGCCATGGCGGAGCGCGCTCCGGCCCGGCGGGCGGCGCGGCGATCGAGCCCGGGACTCGCGGGCAGTTCGGAAGCATGGGCCGGCACGCCGGCCGCCGACATACGCAAAACAGCGTATAGGCCGCACCGCACGACGCGGCCTAGCCTTTGCGTCATCGATCCACGGCCATCCGACCGGCCGTGCGACGAGGATCAGGGGTTTTGGGCACGATGGCAGAGGACAAGGGCAACGGCCTGCAATCGGCGCTGCGGCGCAGGCTTCTCATGGGTCTGGCCGGGGCTCCGGCGATCGCCTTGATGCCGCGCATGAGCTTCGCGGCGGGACCGGCCACGGCGGCGGTGAACACCACCGGCCTCGCGGTGACCGACACCGAGGTCACGGTGGGGATCCTGCACTCGGCCACCGGCACGATGGCGATCTCCGAGACCGGCTCGATCCAGGCCGAGAAGCTCGCGATCTCGCAGATCAACGAAATGGGCGGCGTGCTCGGCCGCAAGATCAAGGTCATCCAGGAGGACGGCGCCTCCGACTGGCCGACCTTCGCGGAGAAGGCCAAGAAGCTCCTCGTCAACGACCACTGCGCGGCCGTGATGGGCTGCTGGACCTCCGCCTCGCGCAAGGCCGCGCTGCCGGTGTTCGAGCAGTACAACGGCCTCCTGTACTACCCGACCTTCTACGAGGGCCTGGAGCAGTCCAAGAATGTCTTCTACACCGGCCAGGAGGCCACCCAGCAGATCCTCGAATCGCTGAACTGGGTCACCAAGGAGAAGAAGGCCAAGACGTTCTTCTTCATCGGCTCGGACTACATCTGGCCGCGGACCTCGAACAAGATCGCCCGCAAGCACATCGAGAACGTGCTCAAGACCAAGGTCGTGGGTGAGGAATATTTCCCGCTCGGCCACACGCAGTTCAACTCGGTGATCAACAAGCTCAAGCTCACCAAGCCGGACGTGATCTTCACCGACGTCGTCGGCGGCTCGAACGTGGCGTTCTACAAGCAGCTCAAGGCGGCCGGCATCGACCTCTCGAAGCAGACCCTGCTGACGATCTCGGTCACCGAGGACGAGGTCGACGGCATCGGCGGCGACAACATCGCCGGCGCCTATTCCTGCATGAAGTACTTCCAGTCCCTGAAGAACCCGAACAACGAGAAGTTCGTCGCCGCCTTCCACAAGATGTGGGGCGAGAAGACCGTCATCGGCGACGTGACCCAGGCCGCCTATCTCGGCCCCTTCCTGTGGAAGATGGCCTGCGAGAAGGCCGGCTCCTTCGACGTCGACAAGGTGGTCGCCGCCTCGCCGGGCCTCGAGTTCAAGGAGGCCCCGGAAGGCTACGTCAAGATCCACCCGAACCATCACCTCTGGTCGAAGACCCGTGTCGCCAAGGCGCTTCCGACCGGCCAGTTCGAGGTGGTCTACGAGAGCCCCGACCTGATCGAGCCGAACCCCTTCCCGAAGGGGTACCAGTAGGATCGGCGCCCGCCCCTTCCCTCCCCCTCGCGGGGAGGGATCGAGGGTGGGGTGGTCGGGTGACCCTCGATCTGTGGAGGCTGGCGGAACCACCCCCACCCCTGACCCCTCCCCGCAAGGGGAGGGGAAAGCCTGCGGCCTGGCCCGGCCCGATGCTTGCACACCCCCCGGCGGCATCCTTCGGAGAACGAACCCATGCTCGGTGATTATTCGCTCGGGGATCTCAGCTCGATCTTCGTGATGCAGGGCTTCGCCGGGCTGATCCTGTTCTCGGTCTACGTCCTGATGGCCCTCGGGCTGGCGATCATCTTCGGCCAGATGGGGGTGATCAACATGGCCCACGGGGAGTTCATGATCCTCGGCGCCTACATGACCTATCTCTGCTCGGGCTTCTTCCAGACCCACCTGCCCGCCCTGTTCCCGGCTTACTTCTTCGTGGCGATGGCGCTGGCCTTCCTGGCCTCGGGCGCTCTGGGCATGCTGGTGGAATGGGCGCTGATCCGCCACCTCTACAAGCGCCCGCTCGACACGCTGCTCGCCACCTGGGGCCTCTCGCTGATCCTGCAGCAGGCCTACCGATCGATCTTCGGCGCCCGCGAGGTCGGCGTGGAACTGCCCTCCTGGCTCATCGGCTCGGTGCAGGTCACCGACACCATCGAGATCCCGATCAACGGCATGTTCGTGATGGCCGTCACCACCCTGATCACCGTCGGCGTCGCGATCCTGATGTACCGCTCGCGCTTCGGCGCCCAGGTCCGCGCCGTGGTGCAGAACCGCCCGATGGCCGGCGCGGTCGGCATCGACACCGAGCGGGTCGACCGCCTCACCTTCGGCCTCGGCTGCGGCATCGCGGGCATCGCGGGCTCGGCCTTCACCATGGTGGGCTCCACGGGGCCGACCTCGGGCCAGCTCTACATCGTCGACACCTTCCTGATCGTGGTCTTCGGCGGCGCCGCCTCGCTGCTCGGCACCATCGCCTCGGCCTTCTCGATCTCGCAGACGCAGTCGACCCTCGAATTCTTCCTCTCCGGCTCCACCGCGAAGGTGATCACGCTGCTGGCGGTGGTCGGCATCCTGATGCTGCGGCCGCAGGGCCTCTTCACCCTCAAGGTCCGGCGCTGAGGAGCCCGAACGTCATGACCCGCTCCAAGACCCCTACCCCCGTCGTCAACGACAATCCGTACATGAAGCCCATGGAATGGGTCAGCCTCGCGCTCCTCGTCGCGGTGATCTTCGTCGTGCTGCCGCTGCTGCTCGACGCCTTCCGCCTCAACCTGGTGGGCAAGTACCTGACCTACTCCTTCGTGGCCCTCGGCCTCGTCATCTGCTGGGGCTTCGGCGGCATCCTGTCGCTGGGCCAGGGCGTGTTCTTCGGCCTCGGCGGCTACCTGATGGCGATGTACCTGAAGCTCGAGGCCTCCAGCATCGAGAACACCAAGATCCAGTCGACGCCGGGCATCCCGGACTTCATGGACTGGAACCAGATCACCGAACTGCCCTGGTTCTGGAAGCCGTTCCAGAGCCTGCCCTTCACCCTCCTGGCGGTCATCGTGGTGCCGGCCTTCTTCGCCTTCGTGATCGGGTCGGCGATGTTCCGCCGCCGCGTCGGCGGCACCTATTTCGCCATCATCACCCAGGCCATCGCCGCCATCCTGACGATCCTGATCGTCGGCCAGCAGGGCTATACCGGCGGCATCAACGGCATCACCGACCTGCGCACCCTGCACGGCTGGGACATCCGCACCGACAGCGCCCACAGCATCCTCTACTTCGTCAACGCGGGTCTCCTCGTCGGCTGCATCCTGTTCGCGCAAGCCGTCAAGAAGTCGAAGCTCGGGCGCATCCTCGTGGCCATGCGCGACAAGGAGGACCGGGTCCGGTTCTCCGGCTACCAGGTCGCGAGCTTCAAGACCTTCGCGTTCTGCCTCGCGGCCGTCTTCGCCGCCATCGGGGGCGCGATGTTCACCCTGCAGGTCGGGTTCATGTCGCCCTCCTTCGTGGGCATCGTCCCCTCGATCGAGATGGTGATCTACGCCGCCGTCGGCGGGCGGCTGTCCCTGTTCGGCGCCGTCTGGGGCACCCTCCTGGTCAACTGGGCCAAGACCAGCTTCTCGGAGAGCTTCCCCGAACTCTGGCTGTTCGGCCTCGGCGCGCTGTTCATCGCCGTGGTGCTGGCCTTCCCGAACGGTCTCGCGGGCATCTACCGCACTTACGTGGAGCCTCGCCTGACCCGGCGCGTGAAGGCCCTGGAGCCCGCCCCCGCCGTCGCCCTGCCCCACGGCACCCCGGCCGAGTAGGACCTCCGATGAACGCAGCCATCCTGCCCTCGCACATCATCGGCGCCGACCCGGCCGAGAAGAACTTCCTCCTGGCGGTGGAATCCCTCACCGTCTCGTTCGACGGCTTCAAGGCGGTGAACGACGTCTCGTTCTATGTCGACCCCAACGAGATCCGGGTGATCATCGGCCCCAACGGGGCCGGCAAGACGACGGTGCTCGATCTCATCTGCGGGCGCACCAAGGCCAGCTCCGGCTCGATCAAGTACAAGGGCCAGGAGCTGACCAAGCTCTCCGAGAGCGCCATCGTCCAGGCCGGCGTCGGCCGCAAGTTCCAGACCCCGTCGATCTACGACGACCTGACGGTGTTCGAGAACCTGGAGATCTCCTTCCCGCGCGGCCGCTCGGTCTTCGGCGCCCTGACCTTCAAGCGGGACACCGAGGTCCGCGACCGCATCGAGGAGGTCGCCAGCATGATCTTCCTCAAGGACCAGCTCCTCGAGCGCGCCGAGTTCCTCAGCCACGGCCAGAAGCAGTGGCTCGAGATCGGCATGCTGCTGATCCAGGACCCGGAGCTGCTCATGCTCGACGAGCCGGTGGCGGGGATGAGCGTCGGCGAGCGCATCAAGACCGCCGAACTCCTCAACCAGATCATCAAGGGCCGCTCGGTGCTGGTGATCGAGCACGACATGAAGTTCGTCGAGGACATCGCCCACCGGGTCACCGTGCTGCACCAGGGCAAGGTCCTGTCGGAGGGCTCGATGGAGCGGGTCAAGAACGACCCGAAGGTCATCGAAGTCTATCTCGGCCACTGAGAGGAAACGGCGCCATGCTGCAGACCACGCCCGCCCCGTCTCATCCCCCTGCTCCCGCGCCCCTGATCCAGGGCGGCGTCCAGCCGATGCTGGCGATCGGCGACCTGCACGCGGCCTACGGCCAGAGCGAGGTGCTGCACGGCCTCGACATCGCGGTCGCTCCCGGCGAGATCGTCGCCGTGATGGGCCGCAACGGCATGGGCAAGACCACGCTGATGAAGACCCTGATGGGCATCGTGCCCGTCAAGTCCGGCACGATCCGGGTCGACGGCGAGGCGGTCGAGGGCCTGAAGAGCCACCAGCGCGTGGCCAAGGGACTCGCCTACGTGCCGCAAGGCCGGATGATCTTCTCCGCCATGACCGTTCAGGAGAACATCGAGACCGGGCTGACCGTGACCAACGAGCGCCGGGTGCCGCAGGAACTCTACACGATGTTCCCGGTCCTGCTGGAGATGAAGGGCCGGCGCGGCGGCAACCTCTCGGGCGGGCAGCAGCAGCAGCTCGCCATCGCCCGGGCGCTGGCGAGCCGGCCCAAGATCCTCCTCCTCGACGAGCCCACCGAGGGCATCCAGCCCTCGATCATCCGCGAGATGGGCCGCACCCTGAAGAAGATCCGCGACGACCGAGGCCTTTCCATCGTGGTCTCCGAGCAGGTGCTCAGCTTCGCCCTCGACGTGGCCGACCGGGTGCTGGTGATCGAGAACGGGTCGATCGTCCACGAGAGCCTGCGCGCCGACATCGACGAGGCCCAGGTCGCCCGCTTCCTCTCCGTCTGAGGCGGGGCGCTTTTCCCCTCGCCCTTGCGGGGAGGGGTTAGGGGTGGGGGTGGCGCAAGAGGCAACGCACCGCTCGATCCTGCACCACCCCCACCTCCGGCTCCTCCCCGCAAGGGGGAGGAGAGCGCGTACCTGCACGCGCGGCACTTGAGTCTTTCACGAGAGCGGCCGGGCGACGCCGGACACGCGACGCGAGCGGCTGCCCACCTACCAGAGGAGCGCGAAACATGCCCGAGACCCTGATCAAGGTCGATCTGACCCAATCGGCCTACGACAACGACATGGTGCACAATCGCTGGCACCCCGACATCCCCATGGTGGCCATGGTCAAGCCCGGCGACGACTTCATCGTCGAGACCTACGACTGGACCGGCGGCTTCATCAAGAACGACGATTCCGCCGACGACGTGCGCGACATCGACCTGTCGATCGTCCACTTCCTCTCCGGCCCGATCGGCGTCGAGGGCGCCGAGCCCGGCGACCTCCTGGTGGTCGACCTCCTCGACATCGGCGCCAAGCCCGAGAGCCAGTGGGGCTTCAACGGCTTCTTCTCCAAGAAGAACGGCGGCGGCTTCCTCGACGAGCACTTCCCCCAGGCCCAGAAGTCGATCTGGGACTTCGAGGGCATGTTCACCAAGTCGCGCCACATCCCCGGCGTGCGCTTCCCCGGCCTGATCCATCCCGGCCTGATCGGCTGCCTGCCCGATCCGAAGATGCTGGAGACCTGGAACACCCGCGAGAAGGCGCTGTTCGACACCGACCCCAACCGGGTGCCGGCGCTCGCCACCCTGCCCTTCGGGCCGACCGCCCATATGGGCCGGCTCACGGGCGAGGCCAAGGACAAGGCCGCCGCCGAGGGCGCCCGCACCGTGCCGGGGCGCGAGCACGGCGGCAATTGCGACATCAAGGACCTGTCGCGCGGCTCGAAGATCTACTTCCCGGTCTACGTGCCCGGCGCCGGCCTCTCGATGGGCGACCTGCACTTCAGCCAGGGCGACGGCGAGATCACCTTCTGCGGCGCGATCGAGATGGCCGGCTGGGTCCACCTCAAGGTCAGCCTGATCAAGGACGGCATGTCGAAGTACGGGATCAAGAACCCGATCTTCAAGCCGTCGCCGGTCACGCCGAAGTTCGACGACCACCTCATCTTCGAGGGCGTTTCCGTCGACGAGTACGGCAAGCAGCATTACCTCGACGTGACGGTGGCCTACCGGCAGGCCTGCCTCAACGCGATCGAGTACCTGAAGAAGTTCGGCTACTCGGGCGCCCAGGCCTACTCGATCCTCGGCACCGCGCCGGTCCAGGGTCACATCTCGGGGGTCGTCGACATCCCGAACGCCTGCGCCACCCTCTGGATCCCGACGAAGATCTTCGACTTCGACATCAATCCCGGTGCCGACGGGCCGATCAAGCACATCGACGGCTCGATCCAGATGCCGCTGTCGCCGGACCTCTGATCATGCCCGTCTACGATTACGCCTGCGAGGCCTGCGGTCCCTTCACCGTGCTGCGCCCGATGGCGCAGTTCCGCGATCCGCACGACTGCCCCGATTGCGGGACGTCCTGCGGCCGTGCCTTCCTCACCGCGCCGAACCTGGCCTCCATGGATGCGGGCCGGCGCAAGGCGCACGCGACGAACGAGCGGAGCCAGCACGCGCCCCGCAAGTCCTCCGGGCACGGCCCCGGCTGCGGATGCTGCGGGACCAGGGCGAAATCCAACCCCACGGCCGCGAAGAGTTTCCCGAACGCGCGGCCCTGGATGATCAGCCACTGACGACGTGAAACCCTCTCCCCTCCGCGGGAGAGGGTGGTCGCGGAGCGACCGGGAGCGGGGCGGCGCCGAGCTTTCCGAATGGGGGGCGGTGCTGCCCCTCTCCCGCCTGCTCCGCAGGCACCCTCCCCCGCTGAAGGGGGAGGGTTCGTAACCTCGAGGAGCACCCACGCCATGATGCACGGAGACATCTCGTCCAGCGCCGACAGCGTCGGCGTCGCGGTGGTGAACTACAAGATGCCCCGCCTGCACACGCGGGCGGAGGTGCTGGAGAACGCGAAGAAAATCGCCGACATGGTCGTGGGCATGAAGACCGGCCTGCCCGGCATGGACCTCGTGATCTTCCCCGAATACTCGACCCACGGGATCATGTACGACGCGGCCGAGATGTACGAGACCGCCGCCACGATCCCGGGGCCGGAAACCGACATCTTCGCCGACGCCTGCCGGAAGGCCAAGGTCTGGGGCGTGTTCTCGCTCACGGGCGAGCGCCACGAGGAGCACCCGAACAAGGCGCCCTACAACACCCTGATCCTGATGAACGACCAGGGCGAGATCGTGCAGAAGTACCGCAAGATCATGCCCTGGACCCCGATCGAGGGCTGGTACCCCGGCGACCGGACCTACGTCTCCGACGGCCCCAAGGGCCTGAAGGTCAGCCTCATCATCTGCGACGACGGCAATTACCCCGAGATCTGGCGCGACTGCGCCATGCGGGGGGCCGAGCTCATCATCCGCTGCCAGGGCTACATGTATCCGGCCAAGGAGCAGCAGGTCCTGATGTCGAAGGCGATGGCCTTCGCCAACAACACCTACGTGGCGGTGTCCAACGCCGCCGGCTTCGACGGGGTCTACAGCTATTTCGGCCACTCGGCGATCATCGGCTTCGACGGGCGGACGCTGGGCGAGTGCGGCGAGGAGGAGATGGGCATCCAGTACGCAGCCCTGTCGAAGTTCCTGATCCGCGATTCCCGCGCCCACGGGCAGTCGGAGAACCACCTCTTCAAGCTGCTCCACCGGGGCTATACCGGCATGATCGCCTCGAAGGAGAACCGGCACGGCCTGTCCGAATGCCCCTACGACTTCTACCGGCGCTGGATCGAGGACCCCGACGCCACCCGGGACGCCGTGCGGGCCATCACCCGCCAGAGCGTCGGCACCGAGGAATGCCCGATCGAGGGCATCCCCTTCGTCGGCAAGGGCGAGGGTCCGCCCGACCCGATGTGATCGCCCGTGTGACGGGCACGCCACGCCCGCTTCGGATAGAAGGCCGGTTCCGCCGCCGCGGGGCCGGCCTTCACCGTTTCATGTCGCAGTCGACCGCCTTCCTTCGTTTGACCCGGGCGGACGGCCCCTCTACCGCCCGAGGCGAGACCGGCCGATCCGGCCGTCGCCTCCGATCGAACCCCGGAAGGATGGACGTCGCGGCATGAGCCAGCCCGAGACCGACGCGCTCCTGCGCCGTGCCGAGGACCTGGAGCGGGAAGCCGCGCGTCTGCGGGCCGAGGCGCGCCGGGCCGCCGGGTTGCCTGACGCCGCGGCGGAGGGTGAGGGGCGCGGACCCGACCCTGTGCCGCACCGGCAGGCGATCCTCGACAGCACCACCCGCTTCGCGATCATCGGGACGAACCGCGACGGCGTGGTCTCCGACTGGAACGCCGGGGCGGAGCGCATCTTCGGCTGGACCGCGGCCGACATCCGCGGCCGCAGCATCGCGGGCCTGTTCACCCCCGAGGATCGCGCGATCGACCGGCCCGGGATCGAGATGCGCCTCGCCCTGGAGCAGGGCCGGGCCGATGACGAGCGCTGGCACCTGCGCGCCGACGGCTCCCGGTTCTGGGCCTCGGGCGAGATGATGCCCCTGCGGGACAGCGTCGGCACCCATATCGGCTACGTGAAGGTCGTGAGCGACCGCACCGCGGAACACCGGGCCGGGGACGCCTTGCAGAACGCGGAGATGCGCCTGCGGCGCGCCCAGGAGGCGGGCGGCATCGGCGTGTTCTCGGTCGGCATCGACGACGGCATCCTGCATCCGACACCGGAATTCTGCCGCCTCTACGGCCTGCCCGAGGCCGCCAGCTACCCGGCCTCGGCCTTCGAGCGCCTGGTCGTCCCGGACGATTCGCACCTCGTCTCCACCGCCGAGAGCCGGCGGCGGGGCGAGCCGCCGCGGGACGTCGAGTACCGCATCCGCCGCCCGGATACCGGCGAGTTGCGCTGGATCGCCCGCCGGGGCGAGATCGAGCGCGACGACGCGGGGCGTCCGCTGCGCTTCTCCGGCGTCGCGCGCGACGTCACCGACCAGCGCTCCGCCCGCGACGCCCTGGCCACCAGCGAGGCGCGCTACCGCGCCCTGTTCGAGGCCGTCGACGACGGCTTCTGCATCATCGAGTTCTTCGACGGGCCGCACGGACCTTCCAGCGACTACGTCCACGTGGAAGCCAATGCCGGCTACGAGCGCCATACCGGCATCCCCGGAATCGTCGGGCGCACCCTGCGCGACCTCGCGCCGGCCGAGGCCGAGGGCTGGCTCGAACTCTACGGCGGCGTCCTGCGCACGGGCACGTCGATCCGGTTCGAGCGGGCGTTCCCGCTGGCCAATCGCCACATCGAGGTCTCCGCCGCCCGGATCGAGCCGGCGAGCCGGCGCCAGGTCTCGGTGCTGTTCCGGGACATCTCGGCCCGTCGGCAGGCGGAGGATGCCCTGCGAGCGAGCGAGGCCCTGGCCCGGGAGAACATCGAGCGGGTGCAGCTCGCGCTGGCGGCCGGCGCGATCATCGGCACCTGGCTCTGGGACCTGCCGACCGACCGCTTCAGCGTCGACGAGGCCTTCGCCCGCAGCTTCGGCCTCGATCCCGCCGCCGGACGCGAGGGCCTCAGCCTCGCCCAGGTTGTGGAAACCGTGCATCCGGACGACCGCGCCGGCCTCGCCGAGGCGATCGAGGCCGCGATCCGCCGGGGCGGGGCCTACGCGCACCAGTACCGTACCCGGCGTGCCGACGGGCGCTACTACTGGCTCGAGGCCAACGGGCGGGTCGACCACGGCCCCGACGGCACCCCGCTGCGCTTTCCCGGCGTGCTCATCGACGTGGAGGAGCGCCGCGCCGGCGAGGCGGAGCGCGAGCGCGTGACCGAGCAGCTGCGCAGCCTCAACGAGACGCTGGAGCAGCGCGTCGCCGAGCGCACGGCCGAGCTGATGCGGACCGAGGAGGCCCTGCGCCAGTCCCAGAAGATGGAGGCGGTGGGCCAGCTCACCGGGGGCCTCGCCCACGACTTCAACAACATGCTGGCCGGCATCGTCGGGTCCCTCGAGCTGATGCAGACCCGGATGCTCCAGGGCCGGGTCGGCGATCTGGAGCGCTACATCGGCGCCGCGCAGGGGGCGGCGCGCCGGGCCGCGGCCCTGACGCACCGTCTCCTCGCCTTCTCGCGCCGCCAGACCCTGGCTCCGAAGCCGACCGACGTGAACCGCCTCGTCGAGGGCATGGAGGAGCTGGTGCGCCGCACGGTGGGGCCTGCGGTGTCGGTGGAGGTGGTGGGCGCGGCGGGCCTGTGGCCGACCCTCGTCGATCCGAGCCAGCTCGAGAACGCCCTGCTCAACCTCTGCATCAACGCCCGCGACGCCATGCCGGAGGGCGGCCGCATCGTGGTCGAGACCGGCAATCGCTGGATCGACCCGCGCAGCGCCCGCGAACGCGACCTGGAGCCCGGCCAGTACGTCTCGCTCTGCGTCTCGGACAATGGGACGGGCATGACGCCGGACGTCGTCGCCAAGGCCTTCGATCCGTTCTTCACCACGAAGCCGCTGGGCGAAGGCACCGGCCTCGGCCTGTCGATGATCTACGGCTTCGCCAAGCAGTCGGGCGGACAGGTGCGGATCTACTCCGAGCCCGGCGAGGGCACGATGGTCTGCATCTACCTGCCGCGCCACCTCGGCGAGGCGGAGGGGGTGGAGGCGGTGCCGGACCTGTCGGAGGCGGCCCGGGCGAAGGTCGGCGAGACGGTGCTGGTGGTCGACGACGAGCCCACGGTGCGGATGCTCGTCACCGAGGTGCTGGAGGATCTCGGCTATGCCGCGATCGAGGCGGCCGACGGCGCCTCGGGCCTCAAGGTGCTGCAATCCGACGTGCGCATCGACCTCCTCGTCACCGATGTCGGCCTGCCCGGCGGCATGAACGGCCGGCAGATGGCGGAGGCGGCGCTGGAGTCGCGGCCCGGGCTGAAGGTGCTCTTCATCACCGGCTATGCCGAGAACGCCGCCCTCAACCACGGCCATCTCGCGCCCGGCATGCAGGTGCTGGTCAAGCCCTTCGCGCTCGAGGCCCTCGCCACCCGCATCCGTGGCCTGATCGAGGGAACGGCCTGAACCCGGGCCCGCGCGGGCCGGCGGGGACGCCGACCGTCAGGCCGGGCGGTCCCGGATCGCGCGGTCCCGGGCCGACCCGAAGCCCTCCGCGGCCGCGGCATCCCCGCCGATCAGGCGGCCCGCACCGTCGAGAGGAAGCGGTCGACCTCGCTGCCGAGATGCTCAGACTGGCGGGAGAGTTCGCCGGCGGCGGCGAGAACCCGGCCCGCGGCGGCTCCGGTCTCCTCGGCCGCGCTCGCCACTCCGGAGATGTTGCTCGTCACCTCGTTGGTGCCGGCCGAGGCCTGCGAGACGTTGCGGACGATTTCCTGCGTCGCCGCGCTCTGCTGCTCGACCGCGGCCGCGATCGCCCCCGCCACGGCGTTGATGTCCCGGATGCGCCCGGTGATCGAACCGATCGCCGTGACCGCCTGGCCGGTGGCGCCCTGGATATGGCCGATCTGCTGGGAGATCTCCCCGGTGGCCCGCGCCGTCTGGTTGGCGAGTTCCTTCACTTCCGCCGCGACCACGGCGAAGCCCCGGCCCGCCTCGCCGGCCCGCGCGGCCTCGATGGTGGCGTTGAGCGCCAGCAGGTTGGTCTGGCTGGCGATCGTCGAGATCAGGCTCACCACGTCGCCGATCCGGCTCACGGCGCCGCTGAGTTCCTGCACGAGGCCGGCCGTCGCGTCGGCCTCGGACACGGCGGACTGAGCGAGACTGGCCGAGCTCGAAACCTGGCGGCCGATCTCCTGGACCGATGAGCCGAGTTCCTCGGCCGCCGCCGCCACCGTATTGACGTTGACCGAAGCCTCTTCCGCCGCCGCCGCTACCGTGGTGGATTGCGAGGCCGTCTGGGTCGCCGACGCCGTCATGGTCTGTGCCGTGGCCTGAAGTTCGGTGGCCGACGCGGAAACCATGCCGATGATCCCGCCCACGGCCTGCTCGAAATCCTCCGCCATCCGGCGCATGCCGATCTTGCGCTGCTCCTCGGCGGTCGCGCGCGCCGCGGCGGTTTCCTGCTCCAGCTGGCGGGTGCGGATCAGGTTGGTCCGGAAGACTTCCACGGCGGTGGCCATCGCACCGAGCTCGTCGCGCCGGCCCATGGACGGAACCGCCGTCTCCGTGTCGCCGCCCGCGATGTGCTTCATGGCCCGGGTCATGCGCTCGATCGGACGGGCGACGCCGACGAAGGAGAAGATCATCGCGCCGACGGCGGTGACAATGCCGATGGCGAGCATGACGAGCGAGATCTGGATGGCCTCCGCCTGCTGCCGGCGAACGACCGCGCCGGCGGCCTGGCCCGCCGCCACGTTGATGTCCACCAAGCGGGTGGCCGCCTCGGCGACCGCCCGGTAATTGGCGTGGTTCCCCTCACGGAAGAAGTCCAGCGCCTCGTCCCGGTTGCTTTCCTTCAAGGAACGAAGTTTCCCCCAGTCGGCCATCAGGATCGCCATCTTCGCGATCAGGTTGTCGTAGGCCGCCTTTTCCTCCGGACCGCTGATCAGAGGCTTGTAGTCCTCGATCGCCTTGTTGCGCTCCTCGAGGAGCTCCTGTGAGAGCTTGAGGTCGGCCTGCTCGACGGTGCTGTTGGGCGCGGTCAGGTAGCGCAGTTGCGAGGTTCTGACTCGGAGCACCAGTCGGTTGATCTTGTGGGCCTGGTCGATCGAAGGCAGGCCGTTGGTCACCAGGGCTTCGGTCGCCGTCCCGATGTCCCGGAGCTTGAGGAAGGTCATCAGGCCCTGCGCTGCCGAGATCGCGACGACGAAACTGAAGAGACCAATGAGGACTGTCTTGATCGGGAGGTTCATCGTCGAAATCCGGCGCGTGTGGCTCTTCCGAATTCGTGGACGGGCAATATTAAATTAGAATAAACTGTTCTCAATTCTATATTTCATGGCGGTGTGCCGATGAGCCGCGGGATTAAAGATCGCGATGCCGTGCCCGGGCGGTTGGCCGATCAGTTGAGGCCGGGCGGGTCGCGCAGGGCCTCCCCGTGGGGGGCCGGCCGGAGGGGGATGCTCCGGCGACCGCAATCCGGGGCGAGGCGGTTCGGCCCAGGGGGACGGATCGAGCGGGCCCGCAGCCGAGCGCGCTGCGCCGGGATCAGGGATGGATGGTCTCGATCTCATGCCGGGCGAAGACCTCCTGGAACGCCTCCGGTGGCGGCTTGTCCGTGACGATGCTCAGCTTCTCGCCGAGGCCGAAGGTGCAGAGATTGGCCTGGCGCCCGAACTTGCGGGAATCAACGAGGAGGACCGCTCGGCGCGACTGTCCCCTGAGGGTTCGCCGGAGGACCGACTCGTGTTCCTCGTAATCCATCCAGCCATGATCGAGATCGCAGGCGGCGATTCCCATGAAGGCGAGGTCGAAGAAGTAGCGCTGGGCATAGGCCACGGTCTCGTAGCCCACCAGCGCGTTGTCGTTGCTGCGCAGGGTGCCGGGCGTCAGGTTGATCCGTGCCGGGCCACCGCCGAGATGCAGCGCCACGTCCACCGAATTGGTGGTGATCGTGAGGTTGCGCCCGGTGAGCCGCCGCGCCAGGGCCAGCGTGGTAGTCCCGGTGTCGATGAAGACCGACATGCCGTCCAGGACCAGGGCCTCGGCCAGAACCGCCACGCGTCCCTTCTCGCGGGTGTTCAGCTCGCCGCGCTCCTGCACCGGACGCTCCTGGTCCAGACGCGGCGGCACCGCGCCACCGTGGATGCGCCGGAGAAGGCCCCGTGCTTCGAGCACCTTCAGATCGCGCCGGATGGTTTCTTCCGAGACCTTCAGGAAGAAGGCCACATCCGCCACGCCGACCCGGCCCATCCCATGGAGGCGGGACAGAATTTCCTGGTGGCGATGATCCGAAAGCATGCGCGATGGCCGTCCTGGCGTTCGCCGGATGATAACGAGGGTCCGGGGCCCACGGTCGCGCGGGAATGCGGATGCGGGAAACCGTATCCCATGCGCGTTTGCGTTGTAATGCAACCTTTGTCTCGCGCATTCTTCGATGGTGCACTCTGAGCGTGTGTGCATGATCGGTCAGAGGCCATACTCGCGGGCTCGTTCCCCGAACTCCGATCGCCCGCGGGAGCGAGGGCGGACCGCGCGCGTTCATCTGCTCGTTCCAAGTCGAAACGTACGATCCTGTGCAGGTCGTCTTGAAGGCACGCGTCGTGGACGCCGATGCGGTGCCATTGGGAATTTCGAAGTTTGTGGTCTTTGTGGCGTTGTCGCTCAGGTTTGCGGCAGGCTGCCGATGCGCCGAGCAGCCTCGGCGGGACGTCCCGGCGGAGGGACATCGCAGAGCGATCGGACCGTGCGCCTCGTCGTTCCGGGCTGCGCGTATGCGGTGATCGCGATTCTCGGCCCATCCCCGAGGCCGAGGGCGCGGCTGCCGGCGAGGGATGCTCCCGGCCGTGGCCGGGTTGGGGGCATGGCCTGCGGAAAACCAGCACTCGCGCGCGGCGCCCGCTCATCCTAGCCTGGCCCGTCCTCTCCACCCAGGCGCGACCACATCATGCCCGAATGCCTCGTCTTCCGCGTGCCGACCCGCCATCCCGCCGACGTCTCGGGGGTGACGGATCTCATCGCCGCCGGCACCGTGGCGGCGGACGAGATCGTGGCGATCTTCGGCAAGACCGAGGGCAACGGCTGCGTCAACGACTTCACCCGCCAGCTCGCCGTGATGGCGCTGGAAACGGCGCTCGCCGATGCGATGGGCTGCACGCCGGCGGCGATCGGCGCGCGGGTCGCCCTGGTCATGTCGGGGGGCACCGAGGGCGGTCTCTGCCCCCACCTCCTCGTGCTCGCGCGCCGCGAGGGACCCGACGAGGCCGGCACCGCGGCGCTCGCCATCGGCACCGCCTTCACCGCCGATTTCCGCCCCGAGGAGATCGGCCGCATGGCGCAGGTGCGGGCGACGGCGGCGGCGGTCACCGAGGCCATGGCCCGGGCCGGGCTCGACGATGCCGGGGACGTCCATTTCGTGCAGGTGAAGTGCCCGCTCCTCACCAGTGCGCGCATCCAGGAGGCCGCCGAGCGCGGTCAGGGCGTGGCGACCCACGACACCTACGCCTCCATGGGCCTGTCGCGCGGCGCCTCGGCCCTCGGCATCGCCATGGCGCTGGGCGAGGTGTCGGGCGAAGACCTCGCGGACGCGGCCATCGGCGCGCGGCGGGACCTCTATTCCGGTCGCGCCAGCGCCTCGGCGGGCATCGAGCTGATGCGTAACGAGGTCATCGTGCTGGGCAACGCGCGCGGCTGGTCGGGACCCCATGCCATCGCCCATCGCGTCATGCGCGACGGCATCGACTTGTCCGCGATCCAGGGCGCCCTGGCGGATCTCGGCCTGCCCGTGACAGGGCAGCTGGAGCCGGAGGTCGCCGGGCGCGTCGTGGCGCTCCTCGCCAAGGCCGAGCCCTCGCATGACGGGCTGATCCGCGGACGCCGCCACATCATGAACGACGACAGCGACATCAACGCCACCCGGCATGCCCGTGCCCTCGTCGGCGGGGTCGCCGCCGCCGCGATCGGGCGCACCGACCTGTTCGTCTCCGGCGGCGCCGAGCACCAGGGGCCGGATGGCGGCGGCCCCGTGGCGATCATCGCCCGCGTGAGGAACTGAGAGACATGCCCGACTTCGACCTCGCCATCCGGGGCGGCACCCTGGTCACCGCCACCGACACGTGTCCCGCCGATCTCGGCATCCGCGGCGGGCGCATCGCGGCGATCGGCGAGCGGATCACGGATGCGGCCCGCACGATCGACGCCTCCGGCCTCCTGGTCCTGCCCGGCGGCATCGACAGCCATGTCCACATCGCCCAGGAATCCGGTCCCGGCATCGTCATGGCGGACGACTTCGCCTCCGCGACCCGTGCGGCGGCGGCCGGCGGCAACACCTGCGTGATGCCCTTCGCGCTCCAGCCCCGCGGCGCCTCCCTGCGGGCGGCGACCCACGCCTACCGCGCCCTGGCGGAGGGGCGGTGCCACGTCGATGTGGCCATCCACCTCATCGTCTCGGACCCGACGCCGGCGGTGCTCGGCCAGGAACTGCCGGCGCTGATCGCGGAGGGCTACACCTCCTTCAAGGTCTTCATGACCTACGACGACCTCGTTCTGAACGACCGCCAGATCCTCGACGTGTTCGACCTGGCGCGCCGCGAGGGCGCGCGCGTCATGGTCCATGCGGAGGGCTACGACGCCATCCGCTACATGACCGAGCGGTTGGAGAAGGCCGGCGAGACCCGCCCCTTCGGCCATGCCCTGTCCCGGCCGCAGGTGGTCGAGCGCGAGGCGGCGCACCGGGCGATCAGCCACGCCGAACTCGTCGACCTTCCGATCGTGATCGTCCACGTCTCCGGCGAGCAGGCCATGGAGCAGATCGCCTGGGGCCGGGAGCGCGGCCTCAGGATCCACGCCGAGACCTGCCCGCAATACCTGACCCTGACCGCCGACCACATGAAGGGCCTCGGCTCCGACGACCCGATGGCGGGGGCGAAGTACGTCTGCTCGCCGCCGCCGCGGGAGGCGTCCAACCAGGCCGCGATCTGGCGTGGGATCCAGACCGGATTGTTCGACGTGGTCTCCTCCGACCATTGCCCGTTCCGCTACGACGATCCGGCCGGCAAGCTGAACCCGAAGGGCCGGACCTCCTTCCGCTGGGTGCCCAACGGCATCCCGGGCATCGAGACGCGCCTGCCCATCCTGTTCTCGGAAGGCGTCTCGGCGGGGCGCATCTCGCTCAACCGCTTCGTGGAGCTCACCGCCACCAACCACGCCAAGCTCTACGGTCTCTATCCGCGAAAGGGCTCGATCGGGATCGGCTTCGATGCCGACCTGACGCTGTGGGATCCGAACCGCCGCGAGACGATCCGGCAGGCCAACCTCCACCACGGGGCGGACTACACCCCCTGGGAGGGTTTTTCCGTGACGGGTTGGCCGGTGATGACGCTCGCGCGGGGTGAGATCGTCGCCGAGGACGGGCGGGTCACGGGGGCGATCGGGCACGGACGCGTGATCGACCGGACTGTGGGCGCGCCCTGAACGGGCTGGCCGCTTCCCTCTGTCCCCCTCCCCCTTGTGGAGAGGGGTTCGGGGTGGGTGTGGTCGGATGACCCTGCCGCTGGGGAGGCTAGCGGAACCGCCCCCAACCTCGGTCCCTCCCCGCAAGGGGGCGGGAAATGGCAGGTCTGGCCCGCCCCTTGCTGGGGAGCGCGCGGGGAGACAATCATGGACGTCGAGCTGATCCGCCTGACCAAGCGCTACGGCGGAACGACCGCCGTGGACGGCATCGACCTGAAAGTGCGCTCGGGCGCCTATTGCTGCCTGCTCGGCCCCTCGGGCTGCGGCAAGACCACGACCCTGCGGATGATCGGCGGGCACGAGACCGTGACCTCCGGCGACGTGGTGATCGGCCCGCGCGCCGTGGGCGACGCCACGCCGGCCGAGCGCGGCACGGCGATGATGTTCCAGAGCTACGCCCTGTTTCCCCACCTCAATTGCCGCGACAACGTCGCCTTCAGCCTGAAGATGCGGGGCATCCCGAAGGCCGAGCGCCGCGCCAAGGCGCTGGCGATGCTCGACCTCGTGCAGATGGCCCATCTGGCCGAACGCCTCCCGGCGCAACTCTCCGGTGGCCAGCAGCAGCGCGTGGCGCTCGCCCGTGCGCTGGTCACCGGACCCAAGGTCCTGCTCCTCGACGAGCCGCTCTCGGCCCTCGATCCGTTCCTGCGGGTGCGGATGCGGACCGAGCTGAAGCGGCTCCAGGCCGAGCTCGGCATCACCTTCATCCACGTCACCCACAGCCAGGAGGAGGCGATGGCGCTCTCCGACCTCGTGGTGGTGATGAACGGAGGCCGCATCGAGCAGGCGGCCGACCCGCGCACCGTGTTCGAGCGCCCGGCCACCGCCTTCGTCGCCCGCTTCATCGGCGGCCACAACATCATCCGGCTTCCCGACGCGACCGAGGTGGCGGTGCGCGCCGACCGCATGCGCCTCGGCGCGCAAGCCGGCCCGGAGGCGGTGCCGGCCCGCGTCGTCTCGGTGGAGTACCAGGGCACGAGCGTGCATGTGGGCTTCGAGGCGGACGGCCTCGGCGGCGAGGCCGCCACCGCGCTCACGGCGGTGATCGACGACCGCGCCTATGCGGGACACCCCCTCGCGCTGGGCCAGACCATACCGCTGGGCTGGGACGCCGACGCCGCCCATCGCCTGAGCGCCTGATCCGATCCCGTTTCCACAGAGGACGCTGCATGACGACCACGATCAAGCTGAGCCGCCGCACCCTGCTCCAGGGCGCGGGTGCCACCGGGCTGGCGCTCGGCGCCGGCCCGATCACCGGCTTTCCCAACGTGATCGCCGCCGAGCCCGTGACCCTGCGCTACCTCGGCACCGCCGTGAACCAGTCCGGAGACATCGCCCGCAAGGTGAAGGAGGATCTGGGGATCACCATCGAGTACATCCCCGTCGTCACCGACGAGGTGACCAAGCGCGTGGTGACGCAGCCGAATTCCTTCGACCTCCTCGACACCGAGTTCTTCAGCCTGAAGAAACTCATCCCCTCGGGCAACATCCAGGGCATGGATGCCCGCCGGATCAAGCAGGCCGACAACATCACCCCGGTCTTCACCAAGGGCGAGGTCGGCGGCAAGAAGATCGGCGACCAGGGCACGGCACCCAAGAAGGTCTTCTATCTCGAGGGGCAGAACTCGAAGAACTTCGCGGGCTCGCCCACCGAGTGGATCACCCTGATCCCGACCACCTACAACGCCGACACGCTGGGCATCCGCCCCGACCTGATCAAGCGCCCGATCTCCAGCTGGAAGGAGCTGTTGAACCCCGAGTTCAAGGGCAAGGCCTCGATCCTCAACATTCCCTCGATCGGCATCATGGATGCCGCGATGGTGATCGAAGCCACCGGCGACTACACCTATCCCGACAAGGGCAACATGACGAAGGCCGAGATCGATCGCACCATCAAGCTGCTGATCGAGGCCAAGCGCGCCGGCCAGTTCCGCGCCTTCTGGCAGGACTTCAACGAATCCGTGAACCTGATGGCGTCGGGCGAGACGGTGATCCAGTCGATGTGGTCGCCCGCCGTCACCAAGGTCCGCAGCCAGGGCGTGGCCTGCACCTACCAGCCGCTCAAGGAAGGCTACCGCGCCTGGGCCACCGGCTTCGGCCTGCCCAAGACCCTGACGGGCCGCAAGCTCGATGCGGCCTACGACTTCATCAACTGGTTCCTCTCCGGATGGGCCGGGGCCTACCTCAACCGCCAAGGCTACTACTCGGCCGTGCTGGAGACCGCCAAGGCGCATATGGAGCCCTACGAGTGGGCCTACTGGATGGAGAGCAAACCCGCCGAGAAGGACATCAAGGGGCCGGACGGCAGCGTCCTGGAGAAGGCCGGCGCCACCCGCGACGGCGGCTCCTTCGAGGCCCGCATGGGCAGCGTCGCCTGCTGGAACGCCGTGATGGACGAGAACACCTACATGGTCCGCAAGTGGAACGAGTTCATCGCCGCGTGAGCGGGGCGTGCGACCTCGCCCTCTCTCCTGTGCGGGAGGGGGTGCCTGCGAAGCAGGCGGGAAAGGGGACGACGTCTCCGGACGTGTCGCTCCCCTCTCCCGATCCGCGCTGACGCGCGGGCCACCCTCCCCCGCAGAGGGGGGAGGGTTTCGAGCCTCACGAGGGTTGAGCCATGACCGATACCGCCCTCTCCGCGCTGCCAGCCGTTGTGACTGCGCCGACCGCGCTGGCGCCTTCGGCCGGCCTCACGGCCAAGACCCGGCGCCGGCAGGCCCTCGCCTATCTCCAGGCGGCGCCGATGGCGCTCGTGTTCCTGGTGTTCTTCGTGGTGCCGCTGACGCTGACCCTGATGGTCAGTTTCTGGGAGTACAACGAGTACGAGATCATCCCCTCCTTCACGGTGCAGAACTACATCGACGTGTTCGAGGGTTGCCTCAACACCACGGACGCCTGCACCACCGTGCGGACCTACCTCTCGACCCTGAAGTTCTGCGTGCTGACCTGGGCCTGCACCCTCCTGATCGGGTTCACGGTGGCGTATTTCGTCGCCTTCCATGTCCGCTCGAAGACGATGCAGATGGCGCTGTTCCTCGTCTGCACGATCCCGTTCTGGACCTCGAACGTGATCCGGATGATCTCTTGGATCCCGCTGCTCGGCCGCAACGGCCTCGTCAACGACACCCTGATAGGACTGGGGCTGATCAGGGCGCCGATCGAGGGGCTGCTCTATTCCGACTTCTCGGTGGTGCTCGCCTTCGTCCACCTGAACACCGTCTTCATGATCGTGCCGATCTTCAACAGCATGGCGCGCATCGACCGCTCGCTGATCGAGGCGGCCTATGATTCCGGGGCCACCGGCTGGCAGACGCTCTGGAACGTGGTGGTGCCGCTGGCCAAGCCCGGCATCGCCATCGGCTCGATCTTCGTGATCACCCTGGTGATGGGTGATTTCGTCACCGTCGGCGTGATGGGCGGCCAGCAGATCGCCTCGGTCGGCAAGGTCATCCAGGTCCAGATGTCGGCCCTGCAACTGCCGGCGGCGGCGGCCAACGCGGTGGTGCTGCTCGGCGCCGTGATGCTGATGATCGTGGCCATGACCCGGCTCATCGACCTGCGCAAGGAGCTCTAGACGTGAGCGACCGCCCCCGCTCCCCGGCCTTCTACGCGCTCGCGGCGTTCTTCGCCCTGTTCGTCGCCTTCCTGTACGGGCCGACGCTGACGATCCTGGTGCTGAGCTTCCAGGGGCCGCAGGGCGGCCTCACCTTCCCGATGAACGGCGTCTCGACGCACTGGTTCGGCAAGCTCTGGGCGGGCTTGGGCATCGTCGACATCTGGGGGGCTCTGTGGCGCTCGCTCCGCCTCGGCCTCGTGGTGATGCTGCTCACCGTCGTCGTTGCGTTCTTCGCGGGCCTCGCCTTCCGCAAGCGCTTCCGCGGCGAGGGCGCGCTGTTCACCATCGCCGTGGCGAGCCTGATCGTGCCCTCCATCGTCGTCTCCCTCGGCATCGGCCTGGAGTTCCGGCTCCTCGACGAGGCGGTGAAGTGGGCCGCCGCCGAGACCGGCTGGGGCTGGCTGCAGGAGCACGGCACCCTGATGGGGCTCTACACCTCGGCACTGGGCGCGCACCTGACCTGGACCCTGCCGTTCGGTCTCCTGATCATGTTCGCGGTCTTCAACCGGTTCGATCCGGCCTACGAGGAGGCCGCCCGCGACCTCGGCGCCACCGGGCCTCAGACCCTGCGGCACGTCGTGGTGCCGATCCTGGGCCCCTCCCTCGTCGGCGTCGCGCTGTTCGGCTTCACCCTGTCCTTCGACGAACTCGCCCGCACCAGCCAGGCCATCGGTGGCCGCAACACCCTCCCGCTGGAACTGCAGGGCCTCACCACCACCGTCACGACGCCGGAGATCTACGCGCTGGGCACCCTCACCACCGGCATGTCGCTCGCGGTGATCGGGCTGGCGCTGGGGACGAGCCTGTATCTGCAGCGGCGCAAGGCGAAGGCCGGACTGCGGTTGGGCTAAGGGCCAGGAAAGGCGTTTACGATAGGCTGCGGCGCCGTTCGTTACTGGAGCCCACCCTCGCGATGACGCGTGCCTACATCCTCGCCGCAGCGACGGCTGCGTGCCTGATCGGACTGTCCTGGGCGGCGAACGGTTACCTCGGTGCGCCGGATCGTCTGCCGATGCAGTGGAGCATCGACGGGCGTCCCAACTGGTTCGCACCGAGATGGGTCGCGCTCGGCTTCGGACCGGGTGTAGGCCTTTTTGCTATGGTCACGATCTTGGTGCGGTGCCGGCGGGACCCCGATGGGACGCGGGCGTTCCGGACCCTCTTGCCCTTGAGCGCCATCCTGATCGGTGGGCACGTGTTCTATCTGTCCATGCTTTGGACGCAGGGCATTGCAGATCCGGGCTGATGCGCGCGACGCGTTCGCGTTTACACCGCTGTGTCCGCCATCACCGGCGTCTTGTCCCCCTGAAACGCCGCATGGGCCGCCTCGGTGCGCCAGCAGGCGGCCCGGTGGCCCGGCTGCACCACCACGGAGGGCGGCGCCTCGACCCGGCAGCGTTCCTCGGCCAGGAAGCAGCGCGGGGCGAAGGGGCAGCCCGGCGGGCGGTTGGCGAGGTCGGGTGGGCTGCCGGGAATCGTCTTCAGGCGCGTGCCCTTGGCCAGCGCCCCGTCGGCGCGGCTGCGCAGGAGGCCGATCGTGTAGGGATGGTGGGGATCGAGCACCACGTCGCGGGCGGAGCCCTCCTCGACGATGCGGCCGGCATACATCACCGCGATCCGGTCGGCGACCTCCACGGCGGCGCCGAGGTCGTGCGTGACGAAGATCGTCGAGAGGCCGAGCTCTGCCTGCAACTCGCGCAGCAGCAGCAGGATCTGGATCTGCACCGTGGCGTCCAGCGCCGTCGTCGGTTCGTCGGCGAGCAGGACCTGCGGCCGGCAGGCGAGCGCCAGGGCGATCATCGCCCGCTGGCGCATGCCCCCCGACATCTCGTGCGGATAGGCGTCGAGACGCCGCTCCGGGCTCGGGATGCGGACCCGTTCGAACAGCGCCAGGGCGCGCTGGCGCGCCGCCGCGGCGCCGATCCGCTCATGCTGGCGGATCGCCTCGGTGATCTGCCGGCCCACCGTGTAGACCGGATCGAGGGCGAGCAGCGGCTCCTGGAAGATCATCGCCACGGCCCGTCCGCGCAGGGCCCGCAGGGCTTTGGGCGACATCGCCATCACGTCGGCGCCGCCGACCCGGATCTCTCCGCCGATCCGGGTCCGGCGCTCCGGGTTCAGGCGCATGATCGCCCGCAGGGTGACGCTCTTGCCGGAGCCCGACTCGCCGATCAGCGCTACGGCCTGGCCACGCTCCAGGGTGAGGTCGACCCCGTCCACGGCCTCGACCACGCCGCCGAAGACCACCGTCAGGCCGCGGATCGCGACCGCCGGTCCGGTTGCGGATGCGCTCATGCGGCCACCACCGTCGGCTCTGGGGCGAGCGCGTGGCCCGAGCCCGGCTGGCGGGCGAGGCAGGCGACGCGGTGGCGCGCATCGAGGGCGTCCAGGGGCGGGAGCGTGCTCCGGCAGACCTCTTCCACCAGGGCGCAGCGGGGATGGAAGCGGCAGCCGGCGGGCGGGTTGATCGGGTTCGGCGGGTCGCCGGCGAGCGGCGCCACCTGCGTGCGGGCATCCGGGTCCATCGAGGGCATCGAGGACAGGAGGGCCGCCGTGTAGGGGTGGGCCGGCGCGGCCAGCACGGTGTCGGCGGGGCCGATCTCGACCACCTGCCCGAGATACATGACCGCCACCCGGTCGCAGATGAAGCGCACCACGTTAAGGTCGTGGCTGATGAACAGGTAGGTGAGGTTGAATTCCTGCTTGAGGTCCATCAGCAGGTTCAGCACCTGCGCCTCCACCGATTTGTCCAGCGCCGAGACCGCCTCGTCGAGCACCACGAGGCGGGGTTCCAGCGCGAGCGCGCGGGCGATGTTCACGCGCTGGCGCTGGCCGCCGGAGAGCTCGTGCGGATAGCGCGCGGCGAAGCGCGCGGGCTCCAGCCCCACCCGGGCGAGCAGGGAGCGCGCCCGCTCGATGGCCTGGCGCTTCGGGACCCCGTGCACCTGCGGCCCGAAGGCGATGGAGCCCTCGATGGTCATGCGCGGATTGAGGGAGGAGTAGCTGTCCTGGAACACCATCTGGGCCTGGGCCCGGAAGTCGCGCAGGGGCAGCGCCCGGCCGCCGATGCGCTCGCCATCGAACAGCAGATCGCCGGAATCGTGCCGGATCAGGCCCATGATGAGTCGGGCGGTGGTGGACTTGCCGCAGCCCGACTCGCCGACGACCCCGAGGGTCTCGCCCTTCAGGATCTCGAAGTCGACGCCGTCCACGGCCCGCACCACGGCCTTGGTGCCGCCGAAGCCCTTCTTGACGGGGAAGTGCTTGACGAGCTGGTCGACGGTGAGGAGGGGCTGGGCCGGTCCCCCCCGGTCGCGGGCGACCGGGACGGTGGGGAGGCCGATGGGCGTGCTCATGCCTTCACCTCCATGGCGGACCGCAGGCCGTCGGAGAACAGGTTGAACGAGATCGAGACGATGAAGATGGCCAGCCCCGGCAGGGCCGCGACCATCGGGTTCACGTAGATCGCCGTGCGGAGCGTGTTCAGCATCAGGCCCCATTCGGGTTCGGGCGGCTTCACGCCCAGGCCGAGGAAGGACAGTCCCGAGGCCAGGATCATCGACACGCTGATGAGGCTGGTGGCGTAGACGAAGATCGGCCCCAGCACGTTGCCGAGCACCTGCACGCGCAGGATCGTCAGGGTCGAGGCGCCCGACAGCCGGGCCGCGTCGACGTAGTCGCGCGCCCGGATCTGGGTGGTCACACTCTCGGCCACGCGGGCGATCTGGGGCACGAACACGCAGGTCAGCGACACGATGGAGTTGAAGATGCCCGCGCCGAGCGCGCCGGAGAGCGCGATGGCGAGCAGGACCGAGGGGAAGGCGAAGAACACGTCCACCGTGCGCATCAGGACGGTGTTGACCCAGCCGCCGACATAGCCGGCCAGGATGCCGATGCCGGAGCCGATCACGAAGGCGAGGATGACGGGGGTGACGCCGATGAACAGGGACAGGCGCCCGCCCATCATCAGGCGGCTCAGCATGTCGCGGCCGAGTTCGTCCGAGCCGAGGATGTAGGTGGCGTCGCCGATGGGCTTCAGGCGCCGCAGCATCGAGCCGCGATAGGGGTCCATCGGGGTGATCCAGGGCGACAGCAGCGCCACGGCCACGATGGCGAGGATCACGAGAGCCGCCGCCATCGCCACGGGATCGCGCAGCAGCTTGTGGCCGACCTGCCCCCAGAACCCCCGCGACGGCACGAAGGCGTCGGGCGCGGCCGGCGCGGGGGCGGTGCCGCCGGCGATGTCGAGGACGGGCGCTGCGGCCTGTGTCGCGGATCTCATCAGCCCCTCTCGATGCGCGGATCGAGCGCCGTCTGCACGACGTCGACGATGAGGTTGAGGGCGACGAAGAACATCGCCAGGACGAGGATCGCGCCCTGGAGCAGGGGCAGGTCGCGCTGGAAGATCGCGGCGTTGAGCAGGAAGCCGGTGCCGGGCCAGGCGAACACCGTCTCGATCAGGATCGAACCGCCGAGCAGGTAGCCGAGCTGCAGCCCCATGATGGCGAGCGCCGTCGGGGCGGCGTTCTTGACCACGTGCTTGAACACGCCGAACTCGCTCAGGCCCTTGGCCCGGAGCGCTCCGACGAAGTCCTGGGCCAGGATGTCGCCCACCAGCGCCCGGATGGTGCGGGCGATCACCCCCATGGGGATCACCGACATCGTGAGCGCGGGCAGGATGATGTAGCGCAGGTGATCGAGGTCGGGCCGCCAGTTGCCCGAGCCGTCCGGCCCGGCGCCGGTGGGCGGCAGCCAGCCGAGCTGGGCCGAGAACACGATGACCAGCACCATGCCGAGCCAGTAATGCGGCACGCTCACCCCGAAGACCGACACCGCCGAGGCGAGCCGGTCGAGGACCGAGTTGCGGAAGTAGCCGGCCACGAAGCCGAACAGGCAGCCGAAGGTGAAGCCGATCAGCGTCGCCACGAAGGCCAGGATCAGGCTGTTCACCACCGCCCGGCCGACCTCCTGCGCCACCGGGCGGCCCGTGGCGATGGAGATGCCGAGATCCCCCTGCAGCACGTGCCAGAGCCAGATCACGTACTGCACCGGCAGCGGCTTGTCGTAGCCGTAGGCCGCCCGCATGGCGTCGATGGTCTCCTGCGTGGCGTCCACGGGAAGCACGGCGCTCAAGGGGTCGCCGGGGGCGAGGTGGACCAGCAGGAAGCAGACGACGCTGACGCCGAGCGCCACCGGCGTCACGGTGAGCAGGCGCTGGAGGATGAACTTCAGCATGGTCCCATCCAATCCCCTGGGCTTGAGCGGCTCTCCTCCCCCTTGCGGGGAGGAGTTGGAGGTGGGGGCGGCCGGGTGACCCAAGACGGGTCGAGGCCAGCGGAGCCACCCCCACCCCCGATCCCTCCCCGCAGGGGGGAGGGAAGGCGCCCCGTCACTTGCCCATCGAGATCGGCGAGAAGTCCTGGAACCAGTTCTGCGCCTGCACGAAGCCCTTCACCTTGGGGCTCATGGCGCGCGGGTTGGTGTCGTGGGCCACCATCAGGAAGAGGGCGTCGTCGACGTATTTCTCGTGGACCTTCTCCAGGACCTTGGTCTGCTCGGCCGGGTCGAAGGTGGTGCGGACCTGATCGAAGAGCTTGTCCATCTCGGGGTCGCAATAATGGCCCCAGTTGGTGCCGTTCGGCGCCGCGAGATTGCACTGGAGATGGCGGATGAAGCCCGTGAAGGGGTCCTGGATGAAGTAGGAGAAGTTCATCCCCGTCGCCTTGCGCGACATCTCGGACTTGGCGCCCGCGCGCCACAGGTTGATGAGCGTGTTCCACTCGACCACCTCGAACTCGACCTTGATGCCCACATCCGCGAGGTTCTGCTGGATGAACTCGTTCATCGGCAGGGGCTGCATCTGCCCCGAACCCGAGGGCGCGATCAGGACCTTGGTGACGATGGGCTTGCCGGGGCCGTAGCCGGCCTCGGCCAGGAGCTTCTTGGCGGCTTCCGGATCGTAGGTCGGCTTGAAGGTCGGGTTGCCGAACCAGGCCGAGCCCGGCGGCATGAATCCTTGGGCCGGGATCATCAGCCCGTTGAGCAGTTCCTTCATGCCCTCGCGGTCCACCGCGAGGTTGGCCGCCTTGCGCACGCGGATGTCGTTCCAGGGCGACCCCTCGGCCCGGGAGAGGTGCCAGGTCCAGTTGTGCGGGTAGGCGTTGGTGACGATGCCGAAGCCGGCGGCCTTGAGGGAGGCGACGGCGTCCGGGGGCGGCGCCTCGATCCAGTCGACCTGGCCGGAGCGCAGCGCGGCCACGCGGGCATTGGCCTCGGGCAGCGGCACCAGCACGAGCTTGTCGAGCTTCGGCACCCGGGCCTTGTCCCAGTAGTCCTTGTTCGGCGCCATCTCGGCGCGCTCGCGCGGGGCGAACAGGGTCAGCTTCCACGGGCCGGTGCCGGCGGGCGTCTTGGCGAAGGCGTCCCAGCTCTTGCCGACCTTCTCCCATTGGGCGGGCGACGAGATCATGATCCAGGCGATCTGATAGGGCAGCGTCGCGTCGGGGTTCTTGGTGACGACTTCGAGCGTGGTCGGATCGACGGCGCGGTAGCTCGCCACGGCCGGGATGCGGGAGCGCCCCTGCGCCGACTGGCGCGGGTCGAATTGCGGGGCGTCGTTCTTCAGGAGCTTGTCGAGGTTCCACACCACCGACTCGGCGGTGAAGGGCGAGCCGTCGTGGAAGGTCACCCCCTCGCGCAGCTTGAAGGTCCACTTGGTGTTGTCGGCGGGGTCGACCGTCCAGCTCCTGGCGAGGCCCGGCACCAGCACGGAGGGCTTCGTGGCGGAGGAGAGGTCCCAGTTGATGAGCCCGTCATAGACCGTATAGCCCGTGAACCGCATGCCCTCGCCGCCATTGTCGGCCTGGCCGGTGGTGAGCGGGATGTCGGAGGCGGTCATGCCGATCTTCAGCACGCCCTGGGCGAAGGCGGCGGGCATCATCACCCCGGATAGGAGGGCGGCGGCCAGGAGGCGGGACTTCGACCAGCGGGAGACGGAAGCGAACATGCGGGGACGGGTTTCCATGGGCTGCGTGCGGCTTGACGAAACCGTGAATGCAATCCGCTGGCCAAACCGCCGGGTAGATCTCGCGGGCCGGGAGCGATCACCCGCCTGCGATGTTGTTTCGCTTCCGCTTTCCGGACGCGCAGCAAAGCTGCCTAGAGAATAGTCAGAGCGTTCCGGCCCGTCGTCCCTGACGGTGAGACTGCCTCAGGGAAGTGCGAAAACCTGGCCGCGCCCGCAGACATCTTTTCGCGATGCCTGTTTCGCGGGCATTCTTGCTGCCGTCCGCCTCGAAGCTGCCGACGCGGTCAGAATGATAGCTTCAGCCCGCCGACGACGTTGCGCGGGGGGGGCGAAGATCGACCCGATCGTGCCGGTGAGGATTGCCGCACCGTTCTCTAGGCCGGTGGTCCGGTTGAGGCCGGTGGTCCGGTTCTGTGCCGAGGCGACGTGGGTCGCATCGAGGAGATTGCGGACCCCCAGATAGAGACTGAGGCGCTTGCCGTAGCCGCCGGCCAGCTCCGTCGCGTAGTGGATGTTGGCGTTGAGGATGAGGAAGCTGCGCGAGGCGTCGATCACCGACACCGTCCGCCCGGCCGCCGCAGGGGCGTGGGCGACGTTGCGGCCGGTGATCGTGGTGTTCGTCGCGCTGAACCCGAGGAGGCCGGTCCAGCGGTCGGAGAGCGCCACCTCCGTGCGTGCGCGGCCGCCGAGATTGGTCTGGTCGCCGCGCGGGTCGGCGATCTGGGCGCCGAGGGCCGGTCGTCCGGTCCCGCGCGCCCGGTTGAAGGTCGTCACATGGTTGTCGAGGATCTCGGAGGTGAAGGCCACGTAGCCGACGGCCGGCAGGCCCAGCAGATCGTAGCGCCGGATCGGGTCCGTGAGGAAGGTCAGGTCCGTGAGGACGGTCAGGGACGGGTAGCTGCCGCGGACGGCCGAGGTGTAGAACGGCTGGTCGAAGTTGCGCTCGTCGAGCCGGGGGGCGCCGCGGCGCCGAAGGGCATCGGCGCCGGTCCCGGACGCCCCTCCGCCGTGACCACGAACTCGTCCAGCACGACGCCCGCCATGTCCTCGGCATGGAGGCCGCCGGACCCCAGCGGCACGGCCGCGGCCCCGAGCCGGAGGCGGCCGATCCGGTGCGCGATGGCCGGGCGGCGCGGAGGAACAGGAGCGGCCATGCCGATGTCGACCGCGGGAGCGGGCGCGGATGACGCCGCGGCGGGGGCGGGGGATGCGGGGCCGTCCGGACGGGACCCGCCTTCGCCACCCTGGATCATCGGCGCGGCTTGTGACCCGTGAAGCGCGGCCGACGTCGCGGCCGACACCCTGTGGTCGTAACCTGTGGCGCCCGGGCCACGTCGATCGCCCTTCCTTTCCCCCTTCCGTTCCCTTCCCTGCCCTGCTCCGGCGGCGTCGTCATCGCGCCGCCTCGCGGTCGAGCAGCGCGCGCTTGCGCGCGACGCCCCAGCGATAGCCGGACAGCGCCCCGTCCGAGCGCACCACCCGGTGGCAGGGGACGACGATTGCGAGCCGGTTGGCGCCGCAGGCCTGGGCCACGGCGCGCATGGCCGTGGGAGCGCCGATGGCCCGGGCGATCTCCGCATAGGTCGTCGTTGTCCCGATCGGAACGGCGCGGAGCGCGTCCCAGACCCGCTGCTGGAAGGCGGTGCCGCCGATGTCGAGGGGGAGATCGAACGCACGCCCGGGCGTCTCGACGAGGCCGACGACCGCGGCCACCCAGAGGTCGAATTCCGCATCGCCGGGTGACAGGTCGGCCCGAGGGAAGCGGTCCTGGAGATCGCGCACCAGGGCGTCGGGATCGTCGCCGAGGAGGATGGCGCAGACCCCGCGCGGCGTCGCCGCGACGAGGATGGCGCCGAGCGAGCAGGCAGCCACCGCGAACCGGATCGCGACGCCGGGGCCGCCCTTGCGGTAGGCGGACGGCGTCATGCCGAGGCGCCCGGAGCCCTGCGCGTAGAACCGGCTCGACGCGTTGTAGCCCGCCGCGAACACCGCCTCGGTCACCGTCCCGGCCGCCGGCAGGCGCTCGGCGACGCGCTCGGCGAGCTTGGCCGACGCGTAGGCTTTCGGCGTGATGCCGGTGACCTTCCGGAAGACGCGATGGAAGTGGAAGGCGCTCAAACCCGCCGCCGCCGCGAGCGAGGCGAGGGTCGGCGGGGTCTCGGCCGCGTCGATCCGGCGGCAGGCCCGGGCGACCGCCGCCGCCTGCCGCTCGGCCAGGGAGGCTTCGTTCGGCCGGCAGCGCCGGCAGGGGCGGAAGCCCGCCGCCTCCGCCGCCGCGCAGGTGGCGTGGAAGGTGACGTTGTCCGGCTTGGCCGCCCGCGACGGGCAGCTCGGACGGCAATACACGCCGGTGCTGCGGACCGCGTAGACGAACAGTCCGTCGGCCCCAGCGTCCCGGGCCGCGAGCGCGGCCCATCGCTGCGCGCGCTCGCTCTCGGACGTGCCGGAGGCCCCGGGCCGTGGTTCCGCTTCGGCGCGCCGCATGAGGGATGTCCTTCGTCCTCGGGGACCGATTCCGGCCGGGATCGGCTCGGTCACCGTACCCTTGCCCCGGGGGCCTCGGGGCCGCACCCCGATCCTTGCTTTCGAATCCGCTCCCCGTCGATTCGTCCCGACGGACGATCGACGGGGTCCGAGGAGACCCTGTCGATCCAGTCGATGGAGGCCGCCGCGCGATCCGACGAGTCTTGCGAGCGGGCGAATCTTGCGATCGACGAGTCTTGCGATCCGGCGATCTCCGGACGTGCGCTGAACCGATGGGGCCGGCCGGTATGGCCCGCCCGTCTCCGTTCAGGCGCGGCGGACCTCGGCCGAGGCGGCGGGAGTCGGGGGCAGGATGGGCGAGGCGGCCACGGGGTGCCCCGGATCGTTCGGTCGTTCGGACATGCGGGCCGGGATCGTCAGAGCTTCGCGACGAGGAGTCCGAGGCCGAAGCCGACGAGGCCGGCGACGAGGAGCGAGGCGTGCGGCCACTCGACCGAGCGCTCGTGGACGTCGTGCAACTGGCGCTTGCCCTGGTCGTAGGCGTCCTCGGCGTAATCCGAGACCTCGTCGGCGACGTTGCGGACGGCGTCCTTGGTCTGGCCGTAGAGGTTCTCGGCCGAACCCTGGACGTCCCGCAGGCGCCCCTTCGCCGAATCCTCGCGCGATCCGATGAGATCGCCGATGGCCCCCTGGGCCTTGCCAGCGATCTCCTTGGCGGCGCCCGTCACACGATTGGTATCGACCATGATGTTCTCCAGTCTTCGTCGGTTGAGGATGCCGCGCCGGGCCGGACCCGATGGGGCCGGGGATGCGGCCGGGGCGCATCGGTCCCGGTGCACAAACGGGTTGTGCGCAATCCTGTTCCGGCCACGCTCGCGGTTTCTGGTACGTACGGACTAGCGAGGCGGGACGCTGCATCAGGCAGGCGCGCCGGACCCGGCGATGTTCGATCCGGCCGGCCGGGTCCTGCGCCGGGCCTGCGACCCCGAGACTTCCGTCCGCCGTTCAAGTTTTGTTCAGTGGCCATTCACGGCTTGCAGACCGTATGTCGTCGGACCATTTGGATTGGTTCAAGGCGCCCCCGGTGTCTCGAATACCGGAGCCTCGACTTGACGACTTCCCCCGAGAAGCCGAAGATCTATGGCCGGAAGACCCCTGTCAGCGGCAGCGGTCCGTCCGGCGTCGTCGACCAGCATCACGACATCTTCTTCGCGGCCGTCGAGACGACGCGGATGCCGATGATCGTCACGGACCCGCATCAGGCGGACAACCCGATCATCTTCGTCAACCGCGCCTTCGAGCGCATGACCGGCTACACCCGGGACGAGCTGATCAATACGAACTGCCGCTTCCTCCAGGGACCCGAGACGGACCGCGAGGTCGTCGCCGACCTGCGCCTCGCCATCCACGAGCAGCGCGAGTTCTCGACCGAGATCGTCAACTACCGCAAGGACGGCTCCTCGTTCTGGAACGCGCTCTTCGTCTCCCCGGTGTTCAACCGGTCCGGCGAGCTCGTCTACTTCTTCGGCTCGCAGCTCGACGTCTCGCGTCGGCGCGATGCGGAGGAATCGCTGCATCAGGCGCAGAAGATGGAGAGCCTGGGCCAGCTCACCGGCGGCATCGCCCACGATTTCAACAACCTGCTGCAGGTGATCTCCGGGCACAACGAGGTCATGCTCGCGCTGATCGACCATCCCGACATCGATGTCGGGCGCCTGCGCCGCGCCGGAGAGGCCGTCCGCGACGCCTCCGAGCGCGCCGCCAAGCTGACCCACCAGCTTCTCGCCTTCTCGCGCAAGCAGCGCCTGGAGGGCCGGCTCCTCAATCTCAACGGTCTCGTCCACAGCATGAGCGAGATGGCCGAGCGCACGCTGGGCGACCACGTCACCCTGCGCCAGGAACTGCTGCCCGACCTCTGGAACACCCGCATCGACCCGACCCAGGCCGAGGTGGCGCTGCTCAACGTGCTGCTGAACGCGCGCGATGCGATGCCGGGCGGCGGGACCGTCACGGTGAAGTCGGAGAACCTTCTCGTCGAGGACGAGGACGCCGCCCTCTTCAAGACGGTCGGACCCGGGGCCTACGTCGTGGTCTCCGTCACCGATACCGGGAGCGGCATGCCGCCCGAGATCCTGAGCCGCGTGATGGAGCCGTTCTTCACCACCAAGGGCGAGGGCATGGGCACCGGCCTCGGACTGGCGATGGTCTACGGCTTCGCCAAGCAGTCGGGCGGCTCGGTGAAGATCTATTCCGAGGTCGGGCACGGCACCACCGTGCGGCTGCTGTTCCCGGCGAGCGACCAGAAGATCGAGGAGGAGCGCAAGGCGTCCCAGCGGGCCGCGGACCGGCACGGGACCGAGACGGTTCTCGTCGTCGACGACCGGCCGGACGTGGCCGAGACCGCGGGCATCATCCTGGAGGATTTCGGCTACAAGGTCATCGTCGCCGACGGCCCCCGGGCCGCCATCGAGATCCTCGACGGCGAGCGCCGGGTCGACCTGCTGTTCACCGACCTGATCATGCCGGGCGGAATGAACGGCGTCATGCTGGCCCGGGCCGCGCGCGAGCGTCAGCCCCGGATCAAGGTGCTGCTGACCACGGGCTACGCGGAGGCGTCCTTGGAGCGCACCGATACCGGCGGCACCGAGTTCGAGATCATCAACAAGCCCTACAAGCGTCTCGAACTCGCGCGGCGCGTGCGGCGCGTCATCGACGGACCCACCGGCGTCGGCTGAGCGGGCGAGCGCCGGGCCCGGTCGCGAACGGGAGCGTGAACCGTGTCCGCCGGCCTGGTGCCGCGATGGCGGAGCGGATCTTCACTCCGCGCGAAGATGGTCGTGGACAAGCCGGAGAGTCATCAAGGCATCCATCTCGCGCCACAGGGCCTCCATGGCCTCCGTCACGTCGTAGCCGGTCCGGGCCAGGATCCTGACGGTGGCGGCCTTGGCGGACGAGGACGCCTCCGCCTCGGCGATGCGGGCGTCGATCTCCGCGAGGCACGCCGCCCGGTCGAGGCCGGGTCCGAAGCACTTCCCGATGGACGGGCGCAGGGACATCTCGAAGTTCCATCGTTCGATTCCGTGCGCCGTTCCTATCACGCTTGGCGGCGTTGTGTATGAGATCATACGTTCCTTCGCGGGCGGTGGGCATGCTCCCGCGGCGGGACGATCGGGGCGCCGCCGCGGTTCGATGGTGCGTCGCGCCGGGTTCGGGCCGGCCGGATCCGTCGGAGGCGCGTCCGTCCCGGACGAGGTCCGCTTCGGATCGGCCGGCCGAGGGACGCCGGAACGCCGCATGGCGGAGCCGCCGACCGGTTCGGGACGCGGATGGCGGGATGGGCACGGCCGGCCTCGAACCGAGGACGGGCCGCCGTGCTCAGGCGGCCGACCGCGCGAGCAGGATGACGACGACGATCGCCAGGACGAGCGAGACGAGCTTCCAGAACAGCACCGGGTCGCGTTCCAGAAGGGCCGTCCGCCCGAGACCGGGCAGCGACGGGTTCGGATGGCGCAGGTCGTGGACGAACGCCGAGAGGACTTCGTAGCGCTGGGCCGGATTCGGATGCACCGCCTTGCGCAGGGCCGCATCGACGTAGGGCGGCAGGCCGGGGCGCGCCGCGGCGACGGAGACGTAATGCAGGCGCCGTGCGCGCGCCTCGCTGAAGGCCCGCGTCGCCTCCGCGCCGTAGGGCAGGCGTCCGGTGAGCATCTGATAGGCGATCACGCCCAGCGAGAAGATGTCCGATTGCGACGTGGCGGGCCGTCCCGCCAGGCATTCCGGCGCGGTGTACTGCACGGTCCCCTGCACCGTCTCGTCGACGGTCGGATCGTCGTCCGCGATCCCGGCGATCCGGGTGGAGCCGAAGTCGATGATCCGGACGGTGCCCGCGGCATCGATCAGGATGTTGTGGGGGCGCAGGTCCCGGTGCACCATCTCGCGCCGGTGGAAGGCCCGCAGGCCGACCGCGATCTGTTCGACGAGGCGTCGCACCGCCTCGAGCTCCGGGGCCGGGTCGTCGCGCAGCCACTGGGCGAGGGTCCGGCCTTCCACGTAGTCCATCACCGTGTAGAGGTGGCTGCGCCGCCGCGTTTGGGGCGGGGCGCTGAGCACGTGCGGGCTGTCGATGCGCCGCGCGACCCATTCCTCCATCATCAGCCGCTGCAGGCCGCCCGGATCGGCGTGCAACTCCGTCGACGGTACCTTGAGGGCGACCTTGCGCCCGCTTTCCGCGTCGATCGCCAGGTAGACGTGGCTGCGGTGGCTGCCATGCAGGGTCCGCAGCACGCGATAGCCGTCGAACGTGGTCGGCGGATCGAGCAGCGGCGCCGGAGGCAGGTCGTCGATCCGGCCCGAGAGCTCTTCGAACGCGCCGTCGGGCACGGACTCGACGCGCACGATCTGGACGGTGAGATTGTCGCCACTGCCGTTTTCATAGGCATGGCGGACGATCTCCCGGGCAGCCCGGTCGAGGTCGTCGCCGTGTTGCCGGATCCGCGCGACGATCGCCTCCGGCCGCACGTGCTCGTGCACGCCATCCGTCGTCAGGACGAACACGTCGCCTCGCTCGATCGAGACCGTGTGGTGGTCGATCTCGACATGCGCCGCCGCACCGAGCGCCCGCCCGAGATAGGACTCGTCGGCGGAGAGGGTGACGCGGTGGTCCTCGGTCAGCGCTTCGAGCGAGCGCTCGGCGACGCGCGCGATGCGTGCGTCGCCCACGTGGAAGATGTGGGCTGTGCGGGACTTGAGGACGAGCGCGCTGAAAGTGGTGACGTAGCCGCGATCGCGCGCCCCTTCGGGATCATGCCGGTACCGGTTTCGGCGGGTCTCGGCATGGAGCCACGAATTCGTCGCGGCGATGATCCGGCTCGCCGCCGTCTTCACCGACCAGGTCTCGGGGGTGTCGTAATAGTCCGACAGGAAGCTCCGGACCGCCGTCTCGCTCGCGACGTGGCTGACGGGGCTGCTGCCGATCCCGTCCGCGATCGCGATGGCGCTTCCCCGCAGGATCAGCGCGGCACGCTCGGGGACGCGGGCACCGTGAAAGTCCTGGTTGGTCGCCTTGCGGCCGCGCTCGCTGCACTGGCCGAGGGAGAGGGTCAGGGTCGAGGGCATCGGCGCATCCCGGCGGTCGGACCCGGCACCGTGCGGCGCGCGGCCCGACCGTTCGAGCCGGCGGTCAGGCCGCGAGGCGGCGCTCCGCGTTGCCGATGGTCCGCTTCGGGGCCGTGCGGACGTGGGTGGTGTAGAGCGTCAGGCCCGTGAAGGCGAGGCCGCCGACGAGGTTGCCGAGGACGGTCGGGATCTCGTTCCAGAAGAGGTAGTCGCCGATCGAGAACTGACCGCCCATGAGCAGGCCGAAGGGGAACAGGAACATGTTCACCACGGAATGCTCGAAGGTCATGTAGAAGAACACCATGATCGGCATCCACATGGCGATCACCTTGCCGCTGACCGTGGTCGAGATCATCGCGCCGACGACGCCGGTGGAGACCATCCAGTTGCACAGCATGCCGCGGATGAAGATCGTGAACCAGCCGCCCACGCCATGCGCGGCATAGCCGACGGTGCGCCGCTCGCCGATATGGGCGATGTATTCACCGACCTTGTCGGCCGGCGCCGTGAAGCCGAACGTGAAGACGAAGCCCATCATGACGGCCACGGTGAGCGCGCCGAGGAAATTGCCGAGGAAGACGAGGGCCCAGTTGCGCAGGACGCCCGCCCAGGTCACGCCGGGCCGGCGGTCCAGAAGGGCGAGGGGTGCCAGCACGAACACGCCCGTGAGAAGGTCGAAGCCCAGCAGGTACAGCATGCAGAAGCCGACCGGGAACAGGGCGGCGCCGAGGATGGGGATGCCCGTCTGCTGCGTGATGCTGACCGCGAAGACCGCGGCGAGCGCCAGGATCGCCCCGGCCATGTAGGCGCGGATGATGGTGTCGCGGGTCGACATGAAGATCTTGGATTCGCCCGCATCCACCATCTTGGTGACGAACTCAGCAGGAGCGAGATAGGCCATTTCGGGTCCTCTTCGGGTTCGGGCTTCTGCAAGGCTCGCCGGACCGGCCGGGCATCGGCCCGGAATCCGGCCACGCTCCGTTGCGCGGCCTGCAGCCGGAGACGCGCATGCGCGCACGCCCCCCGTCGACGACGGTCAAGCAAGATCCAGACCCATCGCGATCCGAGCCTCGTCCGGGATCGCTTCGGGCACCCGGGCTTCACAGGACCGCGCGCGCACCAGCGTCCGGCGCCTTCGCCCTCGTCCACGCGGAAGGGGCGGGACATCGTCCCAGGCAGCGCTTCTTCAGGATGCGATGTCCGACGCAAAGAAAAAGGGCCCCGTGCGGAGCCCTTGTTTTCTTCGACCATTCCAGTGGGTTGGAATGGTGGGCGCGACAGGGATCGAACCTGTGACCCCTACCATGTCAAGGTAGTGCTCTCCCGCTGAGCTACGCGCCCTCACCGGTGCCGCTCGGCGCCGGTGGAGGGGGCTATAGCGTGGGGTTCCGGGGGGCGCAAGGGCTCTCGCGCCTGGATTTTCCGGCCTGTCGCCGGGTCGCGCCGCGTGCGGGCTTCGGCGCTGCGCAGGCGTCGGAAATGCGCTATGGCCGGCGCGGCCCGGCGCGTGAGGATGCACGCCGGTCCGGTCCGCCTCGCAGGGGGACCGGGAGGCGAGGTGACGGTCGGGGCATGCGGTTCAACGAAGAATGCGATCCGGCCCGCGGCCTTCGGCGACGGGCGATGATGCGCGCCGACGAGCGGGTCGCGTGACAGAGCCCGCACCGGCGCTCACCGCCGCCCTCCCCCGCTGGGGCAAGGGGCCGGCGACGCGGACCTTCGCGCCCGACGGCGTCGCCCTCGACCTCGACCTGGGGGAAGCCGGCCTCGGCGGCGCCTGGGCGACGATCCGGTTCCGCGACGTCGGGAGCGGGGGCGTCTGCCGGCTGGTCCTGAGCGCCCGGTTCGTCGGGCGGGACGGCGCGGCCGGGACCGTGGTCCTCGCCGAGGAGGCGGAAGGCGGGGACCGCTTCGCCTGGACGGGGCGCCTTCCCGAGGGATTGCTGGCCCTGCGCCTGACGCCCCTCTCCCGCGAGACGGCGTTCCGCCTCGAGGAATTCGTGATCCGCCGGCGCCGACGCCCCGCCCTCGTCGCCCGCGCCCTTCGCCGGAACCCGGGCCTCGCGGCGCGCGCCGTCTATTGGCGCGCCCTCGGCCTCAAGGTGCGCGGACGGGCGCTGCTCCTGCGCGCCCTCCACGACCGGGCCGAGACCGGTTACCAGACCTGGATCGCCCGCTTCGACACCCTGACCGAGGCGGACCGGCGGCGCATCCGCGGCGAGGTCGCAGCCTGGACGGACCCACCGCGGATCTCGGTGGTGATGCCGGTCCACGATCCGGCCCCCCGCGTCCTGGAGGCCGCCATCCGGTCGGTCCGCGCCCAGCTCTATCCGAACTGGGAGCTCTGCATCACCGACGATGCCTCCACCGATCCGGCGATCCCGCGCCTGCTCGCCCGCCACGCCCAGCAGGAGCCGCGCATCCGCGTCCACCGGCGTCCGGAGAACGGCCACATCGCCCGTGCCACCAACGACGCCCTCGCGCAGGCGGACGGGACCTTCGTCGCCTTCCTCGACCACGACGACGTGCTGGCCGAGGGCGCGCTCTACCACGTGGCGGCCGCGATCCGGGCCGCGCCCGAACTCGTCGTGATCTACAGCGACGAGGACAAGATCGATGCGCGCGGGCGCCGGTTCGAGCCCCACTTCAAGTCGGGCTTCGACCGCGAACTCCTCTACGGACAGAACTACATCAATCACCTCACGGTGATCCGGACCGAGGCGATCCGGGCCGCCGGCGGGTTGCGTCCGGGCTTCGAGGGCAGCCAGGACCACGATCTCCTGCTGCGGGTCACGGCCGGGCTCGAGCCCGCGCGCATCGACCACCTCCCGCGGGTGCTCTATCACTGGCGCGCGGCCGGCGGCTCGGGGACGTTCTCGGACCGGGCCCTGGAGCGGACCGAGGTGGCGCGGCTGCGCGCCCTGGCGGAGGTCGCCGCGCCGCTGGGGGCGACGGCGGCCCGGGGACCCCTCGGCTTCAACCGGCTCGTCCGCCCGGTCCCGGAGCCGGCCCCTCTGGTCTCGGTCGTCATCCCGACCCGGGACCGGGCGGACCTGCTCGCCGTGGCGCTCGCGGGCGTCCTCGATGCGACCGATTACCCGGCCGTCGAGGTCATCGTCGTCGACAACGAGAGCCGCGAGGCGCGCACGCGCGACCTCTTCACCCGCTTGGCCGTATACGACGCGCGCGTCCGCATCCTGCCAGTCCCGGGACCCTTCAACTTCTCCGATCTGTCCAACCGCGGCGCCGCGGCGGCGCGGGGATCGCTCCTCCTGTTCCTGAACAACGACATCGAGGTGATCGAACCCGGCTGGCTGCGCGAAATGGTCTCCATCGCGCTCGCACCGGATATCGGTGCGGTGGGAGCGAAGCTGCTCTATCCCGATCGCACGCTCCAGCACGGCGGCATCGTTCTCGGGATCGGCGGCGTCGCCGGCCACAGCCATCCCGGCCTGCCGGAGGACGATCCGGGCTACTTCGCCCGGATGGTCCTGACCCAGGAGGTCTCGGCGGTGACGGGCGCCTGCCTGCTTCTTCGAACGGCGGTCTTCGAAGCGAGCGGCGGATTCGATGCGGACGACCTCGCTGTCGCCTTCAACGATGTTGATCTCTGCCTGCGGTTGCGCGCGCGAGGTCTTCGCAACGTCTGGACGCCCCACGCACGGTTGATCCATCATGAATCGAAGAGCCGGGGGGCGGAGGATACGCCCGAGAAACGTGAGCGCTTCGAGCGCGAGGTCCGGGTGATGCAGGATCGCTGGGCTGCAGAACTGCGCGCCGATCCGTACTACAACCCAAATCTTTCGCGGAGCGCGGCGCGCTACCGACTCTGATGCTGCGCTGCGGCGGCGTTCCGTCGCACCGCAAAGTCGCCGCAATCGGCCGCTTAATCCGCGCTTAGGCGGCGAAGAGAGATTTCGTCGCGTCGCAGGTCTTCCTCGACACTCTTAGCTCCGCAGGCTCAGGATCGGTCTCGCAATCCATTTTCCGGGTCACTGCAGCGAACCGGGACAGCGTCTCCACCAGATCGCGGCGCAATACCTGGATTATGGCAATTGTTTGAAGTTAACCGTTTAAGATAGAGACAAAGTCATCGCTTACCACGGTGCTTCGCTCCTTCGTCTTGCCGGAATGATTGATGAAGACGTGCAACAGGGTCGGTGTTCCAGCCCGGTGACTGCCCCGATTCGGGCGTCTCCGGTTGGACAGTAGCCTAGAGCCATACTAAGGATCAGGCTGGTTGCCGCCGGTGGTACAAGTCGATCCTGTCCCCCGTTCAAGAGCGTGTGCGAATCGAACGTGACACAACGTACAGACATCGCGATCATCGGCCGTGCCTGCCGGCTTCCCGGCGCCTCGAGTGTCGACGGGCTTTGGCAGCTTCTCACCGAGGCGCGATGCGCCGTCGGCCGCATCCCGGATGATCGGTGGTCGCTGGAGCGATTCGGGCATCCGCGCGCGCAGGAGCGGGGCAAGAGCTACACGTGGTCGGCCGGTGTTCTCGACGACATCTGGTCGTTCGATCCCGGCGTCTTCGGCATCTCGCCCCGCGAGGCCGAGCAGATGGACCCGCAGCAGCGCCTGCTCCTGGAACTCACCTGGGAGGCCCTCGAGGATGCGGGGCTGCGTCCCTCGGACGTGGCCGGCAGCCAGATCGGCGTGTTCGTCGGCGCTTCGTCCCTCGATTACGGCAATCTGCGCGTCCTCGACACCTCGTCCGGGGATGCCTACGCGGCCACCGGCAACACGCTCTCGATCCTGTCGAACCGCATCTCCTACATCTACGACCTGAAGGGGCCGAGCTTCACCGTCGACACGGCCTGTTCCTCGTCCCTCGTCGCCCTCGATGCCGCGGTCGCGGCAATCTCCAGCGGCCGGATCGATACCGCCGTCGTCGCTGGCGTGAACCTGCTGGCGAGTCCCTTCAACTTCATCTGCTTCTCGAACGCGCAGATGCTCTCGCGCACGGGCCTGTGCCAGGCCTTCTCGTCGACCGCCGACGGCTACGTGCGCTCTGAAGGCGGCGTCGTTCTCGTGCTGAAATCCGCCAAGGCGGCGATGCGCGACGGCAGCACCGTGCGCGGCGTCATCGCGGCGAGCGGCGTCAACTCGGACGGCCGCACCACCGGCATCTCTCTCCCCTCCGGCTACGCGCAGGGCGCGCTGCTGGAGCAGGTCTACCGCGAGGCCGAGATCGACCTCGACTCCGTGGTCTTCGTGGAGGCCCACGGCACCGGTACGCCCGTGGGGGATCCGATCGAAGCGAGCGCCATCGGCGGCAAGCTGGGCCGTCCGCGCAAGGCGCCCCTGCCGATCGGCTCGATCAAAAGCAACATCGGCCATACCGAGCCGGTCTCGGGCCTCGCCGGCTTGCTCAAGGCGAGCCTCGCCCTCGAGCACGACCTGTTTCCGACCTCGCTGCATGCGGCCGAACTGAACCCCGAGATCCCGTTCCGAGATCTCAACCTGTCGGTGACGAACAAGCCTCTGCCCCTCGCCCGCGACGGCAAGGCGCGCTTCGCCGGCGTGAACTCCTTCGGGTTCGGCGGCACCAATGCGCACGTCGTCCTGACCGACGGTCAACCGACTCGCGCCGCTGGCGTCGCCTCCGAGGCGACCCGGAAACCGGAGGTGCTGCTGCTCTCCGCCCAGAGCCGCGCGGCCCTCAACGAACTCGCTCTCGACTATGCCGAGCGCTTCGACGGCGCGGACGAGGCTGAGATCGCCCGGATCGCCGCAGCCGCCGCCCATCGTCGCGAGCGCCTGTCCTCGCGCTTGGCCGTGACCCTGGACGCCGACCTCCCCGCGGTGCTGCGCGCCGTCGGCGAGGCCGAAGATGCACCCGATGCCCTGCTCGGGACCGCCGTTGACCGCACGGCTGAGGTCGCCTTCGTCTATTCGGGCAATGGCAGCCAATGGGCCGGCATGGGTCGCGAGGCCTATGACGAGAACGCCGTCTTCAGAGAGGCCTTCGACCGCATCGACGGCCTCTTCCATGCCCTCTCAGGCTGGTCGCTGAAAGAAGCTTTGTTCGCGGAAGATCTGGACGAGCGCCTCGTCCTCACGCGGGTGTCGCAGCCCCTGATCTTCGCCATCTCCAGCGCTTCGACGACGGCCCTCCGGGCACGCGGCCTGGCACCGAGCTACGTCCTCGGCCACAGCGTCGGCGAGATTGCGGCGGCCGAGGCCGCCGGCATCCTCAGCCTCGAACAGGCCGTGAAGGTCATTTTCTACCGCAGCAAGCATCAGGAAACGACGCGTGGCTTCGGCACGATGGCGGTGCTGCTCGCGCCTGCCGACGAGATCGAACTGTTCCTGGAGGACTATCCGAGCCTCGACATCGCCGCCTACAACAGTCCCAAGGCCATCACGGTGGCGGGTCCGGTGGCGGATATCGACGCGGCCATGAAGGCGCTGTCACGCAAGCGTCGGCGTGGGCGCAAGCTCGACCTCGAATACCCGTTCCATGGCCGTCTGATGAATCCGACCGAGAAGCCGCTGCTGCGGGATCTCGCCGGGCTGAAGCCGCATGCCGCGACGACCCCGATGGTGTCGACCGTCACCGGCAAGGTGCTGGCCGGTGATCAGTTCGGGGCCGGCTACTGGTGGCGCAACATTCGCGAGCCGGTGCGCTTCTGTGAGGCTGTGCAGGAGGCGACCCGCCAGGGCGCCCGCGTCTTCATCGAAGTTGGCCCGCGCGCGACCCTGCTCTCGCATATCGGCGACGCCATCGAACCACTCGGTATCGAGAATGCCACCATCGGCGTCCTGCACCGCAAGCCGGCGGGCGGCGACCCGATCGCCCGTACCGTCGCGGCCGCCCTCGTCCAGGGTGCCGCCGTCGACGAAGTGACGGTGTTCGGAGAGAACCCGGCCGGCGATGTCTCACTTCCGCTCTATCCCTGGCAGCGCCGGACCTTCCGCCTGGCCGAGACCACCGAGGGGGTTGGCGCGGCGACTCCGCGCCCCTACCATCCTCTCTACGGTTCTCGCGTCGCACCTGACGGCCTGGAATGGCACGGCCACGTCGACATCGCGACGTTGCCCGAACTCGATGATCACCGCATCGATGGCCAGGCGATCCTGCCCGGCGCGGCCTTCATCGAGATGGCGCTCGGCGTCGCCCGTGAGGCGATGAAGTCCGACAGTGTGGTCCTCGCGGAGTTCGAGATCCAGTCGCCGATGGTGTTCGGCGAGGAATCGCTGCGGGAGGTCACGGTGCGCGTTGCCGGTTCCGGCAACGCGATCCAGATCCTCAGCCGGCCGCGCCTGACTCAGGCAGCCTGGCAACTTCATGCCGCGGCCAAGATCATCGACGGCAGCTTCCCGGCGCCCGCGCCGGTGGACATGCACGTTCCCGACGAGCAGGCGGTCGCGGGCGAAGGCCTGTACCGCTTGGCTGCTGCCTCCGGCCTCGGCTTCGGTCCGAGCTTCCGACAGGTCGCGGTGAGTGCACGCCTCGACGAGACCACCATCGTCTCCGAGCTTTTGCCCGCCGAGGCCGATGCCCGCTTCGGGCTGGTGCCCGCGCGCCTCGATTCCTGCTTCCATGGCCTCATCCTGCTCTTCGCCGGGCTGATGGGCGAAGGCTCGACGAAGGCCTACGTCCCGGTTCGCTTCGGTGAAATCCGCCTCGTGAAGCCCGGCGCCGTCATCGCCCGGGCGATGATCCGGACTCGGCGGGCGAACGAACGCAGCATCCTGGCCGACTTCACCCTGGTCGATGCCGAGGGCGAGGTCATCGCCACTCTTCGGGAGGGCCGCTTCCAGGCCCTTCGGGCGAAGAACGGCAGCGATCTGGCCGCCTACGCCATCGCGCAGCGGCCCGAGCTCGCCACCGAGCCGACCGCCGTCGCGATGGAGCGTGGAAAGCGCGTCGCGGACGCGATCCGTCCGGCCTTCAAGGTTGCGGTGGCGCCCGCCGAGGCGCCGCTGGCGCCGGGGCACCTTCTTCTCGAGGGGTGGGCGACCTCGATGGCCTACCGTCTCGCGGAAGGCCTACAGCGCTCCGGCACCGTGGCCATCGACGAGCGCGTGCCTGAGGCGATGCGCCCCTGGCTTCTCAATGCCCTCTACGCCCTCGAGAGCAGCGACCTTGCCACCCTCGACGGCGAGCGCTGGACTCTGCGCAAGGACGTGTCCCTGCCGGCGCCCGATGAGATCATGCGCTGGATCGCGGCGGACCATCCCGAACTCTCGGCCGAACTCGTGCTCACCGCGGACGTCGGCGCCGTGATCGGACGGCTGCTCTCGGGCGACCTGACCAAGGCTCCTCGCCTCTCGCAGAACGCTCTCGACGCCTTCATCCTGCGCAGTGCGACGGCGCGAGCTTCCGCCGACGTGATCGCCGATCTCGCCGAGTCCGGCCGCGCCGCCCTGCCCCGCGACCGCGCACTGCGCGTGCTTCAGGTCGGGTTCGGCCCCCTCTCGGCCCAGGCCGCCGCCTTCGCCGGCGGCATCGAAGCGCAACTGACGGTGTTCGAGGCCGACCGTCGCTTGGCGGAGCGCGCACGGCTTGCCCTGCCGCGCGGCGTCGCCGTGATCGAAGACGCGGCCGAGCTCACGCCCGGCAGCTTCGACGCGATCCTGGCGAGCAACGTCCTGCACCGCTCCGAGCGGACGCTGCTCGGTACGGTCGCCGACGCCCTGGCAACCGGCGGCTTCCTCGTCGCCGTCGAGCCCGGCGCTTCGCTGTTCCGCGACCTCGTCTTCGGCCTGACGCCGGACTGGTTCGAGGCTACAGCCGACATGCCTGTGAGCCGCCTCGACGACATCACCGGCTGGCAGCGTGCTCTGAGCGACACAGGCCTGGTGCGGGTGGCGGTCGACCGCGCGGTCTCCGCCAATGGAGACGACCTCCTGTTCATCGCCGAAGCTCCGGTGCGCGCGAAGCCCGCCCCGGGACAGACCTTCGCCTTCGTCATCGGCTCGCACGACGACTTCGCGGCCGAAACCGCCTCGTCGCTGGCGACCCTGCTGGTGGCGAGCGGCGTCCACGTCTCGATCATCCTTGATTCCGAGCAGTCCCTGCTCGAACTGGAACGCGAAACGCCGGATACGGTCGTGTTCCTCGCCGGGGCCTTCAATCAGGGCGGCGCGGCAGCCGATCGCATGCGCGAGCGTTGCCTGAGCCTGAAGCGCTGCGTCGAGCATCTCGGCAGCCGCCAGACCCGGCTTTGGATCGTCTGCCCCGGTGCAACTCGCGATGCCGGCGACCCGACCGGATCGGTGGAAGCTGGCGTCTGGGCCTTCAGCCGGACGCTCGCCAACGAGGTGGCGAATCTCGACGTGCGTCGGATCGATCTCGCCCAGGCCCTTTCGACGAAGCTCGCCGCCGAGCGTCTGCGCGACCTGATCCTGTCCGGCACCCTCGAGACCGAGATCATCCTCGATGCCGACCGGACCCGAGTGATTCGGTTCTCGCCGGGCCAGCTCGCCCGTCGTCCCGGACCCGACGCGGTCCCGGCCGAGGCCGCACGCCTGGAGCGCAGCAACACGGGCGGTCTCAACGAGATGGCCTGGGGACCGGCGGCACGCCGGACGCCCGGTCGCGGCGAGGTCGAGATTGCGGTCGAGGCCACGGGCCTCAACTTCCGCGATGTGCTCTGGGCGCTTTCGATGCTGCCCGAGGAGATCCTGGAGGATGGCTTCGCCGGTCCCCGCCTGGGTCTCGAAGTGGCCGGACGGGTTCTCTCCGTCGGCAAGGGTGTCGAGGCCTTCAAGCCCGGTGACCGCGTCGTCGCCTTCGCGCAGTCGGGCTTCGCGACCCACATTGTCGTGCCCGAGCTCGTGGTGGCCCCGAGTCCGCCCGGCCTCGATCCGCAGGCAGCCGCCACCGTGCCGGTCGCCTTCCTCACCGCCTATTACGGCCTCGTCAGCTGCGCCCGGCTGCGCCGCGGCGAGTGGGTGCTGGTCCATGGCGGCGCCGGCGGCGTCGGCCTCGCGGCGCTGCAGATCGCCAAGCTCAAGGGCGCGCGCGTCATCGCCACCGCCGGCTCGCGGGAGAAGCGCGCCCTGGTCAAGGCACTCGGGGCCGAGCATGTGCTCGACTCGCGTTCCCTCGCCTTCGTGGACGATGTCCGCCGGATCACCGGCGATGGCGTCGGTGTGGTGCTGAACAGCCTGTTCGGCGAGGCGATGGAGCGAAGCCTCAACGTCCTCAAGCCCTTCGGCCGCTTCATCGAGTTGGGCAAGCGCGACTATGTCGCCAACACCCATATCGGCCTGCGCCCGTTCCGCCGGAATCTCTCCTACTTCGGCGTTGATCTCGACCAGGTGCTGCAGCACCAGGGCGAGGACGGAGCCCGGCTGTTCCGCGAAGTCATGTCGCTGTTCAAGGAGGGTGGCCTGAAGCCCCTGCCCTTCCAGCCCTTCACGGCAGACGAGGTCTCGGACGCCTTCCGATTGATGCAGCAATCGGGTCACGTGGGTAAGATCGTCATCGCTCCGCCGAAGCCCGGCAGCGTGATGCAGCCTGAGAAATCCGCCTTCGCGATCTCCCCGGAAGGTGTCCACCTCGTGACCGGCGGCCTCGGCGGCTTCGGCATCGAGGCGGCCCGCTGGCTCGCGGACCGGGGTGCGAAGCACATCGTCCTCGTCGGCCGCAACGGGGCCGCGAGTCCGGAGGCCAAGCAGGTGGTTGCCGATCTCGGTGCGCGCGGCGTCAACGTCGCCGCGATGGCCTGCGACATCACCAGCCGCAAGGCCGTGGATGCGCTGCTGTCCGAGGTGGAGCGCAAGGGCCGGTCCCTGGCCGGCGTGATCCACGGCGCGATGGTGCTGCAGGATGGTCTGATCGCCAACATCGATGCCGCCGCTCTCGATACGGTCATCCGGCCGAAAGTCATCGGGGCCGAGCATCTCGACGCGGCGACGCGCACGCGCGCGCTCGACTATTTCGTGATGTTCTCCTCGGCCACAACCTTCATCGGCAACCCGGGCCAAGGCGCCTACGTCGCCGCGAACGGCTTCATGGAAGGTCTCGCCCGGCGCCGGCGCAAGCTCGGCCTGCCGGCACTTGCGGTCGCTTGGGGTGCCATCGGCGATGTCGGCGTGCTGGCTCGCAACCGTGCGGTGATGGAAACCCTAGCGGGTCGCGTCGGCGTCACCCCGATGGATGCCCGCCACTGCCTCGATCTCATGGCCGATGCGCTGGAAGGCCAGGGAACGAACCCGGACGACGCGGTGATCGCCATTGCGTCGATGCATTGGGGCAAGGCGCGGGAGCGTCTCGCCACGATGAAGAGCCCGAGCTACGCCGAACTCGGTTCGGACCAGCAGATGGATGCTGGCACGGTCGCGGCCATCAACATCGGTATGCTGCTGAAGACGCAGGACATCGACACGGTGCGCAAGACGGTGGCCGACGCCATCGTAGAGGACATCGCGCGCATCCTTCGTCTTCCCAAGGACGACATCAGCCGCGTACGCCATCTCTCCGAGATCGGCCTCGACTCGCTGATGGGCGTGGAACTCGGCGCCAGCCTGCAGGAGCGCTTCGCCCTGGAGGCGCCGCCCTCCGGCATCTCCTCCGGCCTCACCGTCAACGAGCTCACCGAGACCCTGATCCAGTCGATCGCGGCCCCGGTGGACGAGGCGGCGGCGGCCGTCATGAGCCTGGCTCAGCGCCATGCCAGCGAGGGCGTGGACGTCCGTACCCTCGAGCCCTTCCACGCGATGGTCGAAGAAAACAGCCTCGCGATCAAAGAAATCCTTCCGTGAACGAGTCTTCTTTGAGGCATGCTGCATGAGCAATTCCGCGAGACCCGACGGCGGACGCGCTGCCCTGGCAGGCTTCGTCACGAACCGCCTCGGGCGTAACGCCAACCGGACGCCTCCTGCGCGTCCGGCGCAACGCCCGTCGGGTGATCCCTCTGTACAGAACTTCGAGTCGCTTCCCGGCTACCGGGAACTGCGCCTCCAGCGCTCGGCCGCCGACCTGATCGGCCTCGGAAACCCGTTCTTCCGGGTGCACGAGACCAAGGCCGGCGCCACGACGCGCATAGCCGGCAAGTCGTTCGTCAACTTCTCGTCCTACGACTACCTCGGTCTCAACGGGCACCCGGACGTCAACGCGGCCGCGGCGCGGGCGATCGAGACATACGGCACCTCGGCCTCGGCGAGTCGGATCGTAGCCGGCGAGCGCCCGGGGCACCTCTCCCTCGAGAAGGCCCTGGCCGATCACTACGACACCGAGGCCTGCGTGGTGATGGTGAGCGGCCACGCCACCAACGTCACAACGATCGGTGCCCTGCTGGAGCCGGGCGACGTGATCTTCCACGACGCCCTCAGCCACAACAGCATCGTCACCGGTGCGCAGCTGTCGGGTGCCCAGCGCCGCTCGTTCTCCCACAACGACCTCGACGCCTTGGAGACGTTGCTCGGCGCCACGCGCCACGAGCACCGTCGAGCGCTGATCGTTGTGGAAGGCCTCTACAGCATGGACGGCGACGCGCCGGACCTCGCGGCCCTGATCGCCCTCAAGCAGCGCTACGATGCCTGGCTGATGGTCGACGACGCCCACGGGCTCGGCGTCCTCGGGCGCACCGGCATCGGTCTTGCCGAGCATTGTGACGTCGATCCGCGCGGTGTCGACATTTGGATGGGCACCCTCTCGAAGACACTCTCGACCTGCGGCGGCTACGTCGCCGGACCGGCGCCGCTGATCGAGTACCTCAAGTGCACCGCTGGCGGCTTCATCTACAGCGTCGGCATCTCGCCGCCCCTCGCCGCTGCGGCGGAGACGGCCCTCGAGATCATGCATGCTGAGCCGCAGCGGGTGGAACGTCTGCGCCAGAACGGACACTTGTTCCTGTCCTGTGCGAAGAAGCACGGGCTCGATACCGGGACCAGCCTTGGGCTCGCGGTGATCCCGGTCATCGTCGGCGACTCCCTCAAGTCGGTGACGCTGTCGGACCGCCTCTACAAGCGCGGCATCAATGTTCAGCCGATCATCCATCCGGCGGTGCCGGAGCGGGCGTCGCGCCTGCGCTTCTTCATCACTTCCGAGCACACGCCGGAGCAGATTCGAGAGACCGTGGATGCGGTTGCGGAGGAACTGGCGGCCATCGAGAAGGGCGGTTCGCTGATCGAGCAGCTAATGGCCAAGCGCGGCAAGCCTTGACGCCTGAAGGGCGTACTCCGCCCGCCTGTCGTCAATCTGCATCCTGTCTAGAGGCTGTTATGGACCTATGACGGCTTGATTCCAGATGAAGGGGCATGACCTCTTCACGCAAAGCCTACCCGTCCGACGTTTCCGATGAAGAATGGGCGCTGGTCGCTCCCTATCTGACGCTGCTGCGGGAGGATGCGGGGCAGCGTGAGCACAGCCTGCGCGAGGTGTTCAACGGGCTGCGTTACGTCGTGAAGACGGGCGCGCCATGGCGGTGGATGCCCAACGACCTGCCGCCCTGGGAAGCGGTCTACCAGCAGGCGCAGCGCTGGTTGGCGGCAGGCTGCTTCGAGCAACTGGGCGACGATCTGCGGGCGTTGCTGCGTCTGGCCTCCGGGCGATCCCCCGAGCCGAGCGCGGCCATCTTCGACAGCCGGACCCTGCGCTCGACGCCCGAGAGCGGCGAACGGGCCGGCTACGATGGCGCCAAGCGCAAGAAGGGTTCGAAGGTCCATCTGGCCGTCGACACCCTGGGCCACCTCCTGGCCCTGCACGTCACCCCCGCCGATGCCGACGACCGCGCCCAGGTGGGGCGTCTGGCTAAGGCCGTGCAGGCTGCCACAGGGGACACCGTCGATCTCGCCTATGTCGACCAAGGCTACACCGGCGAGAAGCCAGCCAAGGCCGCCCGCACCCACGGAATCGAACTGGAGGTCGTCAAACTGCCCGAGGCCAAGCGCGGCTTCGTCCTTCTGCCGCGACGCTGGGTGGTCGAGCGCTCCTTCGCCTGGGCAACCCGCTTCCGCCGCCTCGTCAAAGACTACGAGCGCTATCCCAGTACGCTCGCAGATCTCCACATCGTTGCTTTCGTCTGCCTCATGCTCAAACAGGCCGCTCAACTGGCGGGCGGTTCATAACAGCCTCTA
>NZ_JBKEZQ010000082.1:0-519 GCF_053345175.1 Methylobacterium sp. M6A4_1b | reverse complement strand
TCGCGGCGAAATCCGCGTCCACCGCGGCGACGAAATCCCCTTCATCGCCTGCCGTTGGCCGACTTCTTCAACACCCTGCTAGGCCTCATCGGCTGAGCGGCCATCGTCATGGCGAGTATGCTAGTACCCAGCGCATATGGTTTTAATATGAATAACCCATTATTCGAAAGTGCCGGTCCATAATCATAAGTATACACTAACTGAGTTTTGAGTTGCAGGATCCGACCCGCCTTAGATAGGGCTCCGCAAGCGATAAGCGCCTGCACCAGGTTGCCAGGTGAGTGCGTGTGCCGCTCGCAGCGCCAGAGAGAGTGTAGGTACCGCCGTACCTCGCCGCGGGGCATGGCGCCCAGGCACTCAGCGGAGGGTCAATCTATGGCGTCGAAGCCGTCGGCCGACAGCCCTCCCCCGACCAGGCCGAGCGCGTTAGCCTTCTCTAGCATTACAGTTGCGTTTTGGTGTGTGATGTCTGTTGGGTGGCTGTCCTGGGCTTCGGGCCTTGTCGTCGCCGTTTGGGGT
>NZ_JBKEZQ010000081.1:0-788 GCF_053345175.1 Methylobacterium sp. M6A4_1b | reverse complement strand
GAACGAGCCGGTGAGATAGAGCACGTTCACGAGCCCGCTCATGGCGGCCACGCCGATGAACGCCGTGCGGCACTGCGCCAGTGCCGAGACCAGCTCGGCGGATTCCCGGGCCTTCGTCACGATCTGCTTCCTTCCCGGCGGGCTCGGCGCTATCCGCCCCTCCCGACGACTGCGATGTGAGCGCGACGCTCAGGCTGAAGCGAGCGTTTCGACACCGGCGGCCGAGTTCCCGCAGGTCTCGATCCGCCCGGTCTCGGAACCCGTCCGGACCCGATTCTCGTGCCCGGACGGCGGAGCGATGCCGGACGGAGCGCCGACGACGGGTTCGCCTCGGCGAGGCCGACGCGCATCCCACAGTCATGTGGCAATCGTGTGAAGATGTGGTGAATGGATTGTGCCGCCGGCAGACCCGAGCCCACGATCCTGGTGGAAAGCCGGTCCGATGGGCTCGTCGGTCCGCGGGCTCCGTGCGTCGAACGCAGTAAGGCGTCGCGAGCGTCTGTTGCGCCGCGGCGAGCTCGGCGCGAGGGCGTCGTAAAAATGTGATGTTGGGTGTTGACGGGCTTCGGCGCCGTCCGTATACCCCGGCTCATCGGCGGCGGCCAACGGGGTTGGCGGCACGTCGGCGCTTCTACAGAAAGATCATCGGATGGGAATCCGGCGCTAAGCTGGGTGACCAACTGTTTTTTTCTGTCGTCGCGTCATGTTCTTTGACAAGTGAATCTGAGAAAGAGAAGCGTGGGCGGCGATTTTGCTCTTGCGGATCCCTGTAGTGGGGATTGTGAGAC
>NZ_JBKEZQ010000080.1:0-790 GCF_053345175.1 Methylobacterium sp. M6A4_1b | reverse complement strand
CATTCCGATCCGCCGGATCAGCCAGCGACTGGGCCACAGCCGCAAGGTGGTGCGTGCGGTCCTGCGCGGCGAGCGCACGGACGTCTTCCGGGTCCGCCGGAGCTCGCTCGACGCCTATCTGCCGTGGCTCGACGCTCGGTGGGACGCAGGCAGCCGTAATGCCACCGAGATCTGGCGAATGGCGAGGGCGCAGGGCTTCCGAGGATCGCTTCGCGTGGTTGAAGAATGGGCGACGCGCCGCCGACGCGCGGAGCAGGCCGACATCGCGCGGCTTCAGCGTGTGTCGTCGGCGCGAAACTTGGCGCGGTTGCTGACGACGGGTCGCGACCGGTTGACCAAAGCGGAGACGCTGACCGTGGCTGCCGTCGAGGAAGGGGTGCCGGCGCTGGTCAAGGCACGCGAGGTGGTCGGCGAATTCCAGACGATGGTGCGAGGAAACGAGCCTGGCCAACTCGAAGAATGGCTCAGGCGGGCCGAGGGAAGTCTCGTCGCCTCCTTCGCCCGCGGCATCGGTCAGGATCGGTCCGCAGTTCAGGCCGCAATCATGCTGCCATGGTCGAACGGCCAGACCGAGGGGCAGGTCACGAAACTCAAGCTCGTCAAGCGCCAGATGTACGGCCGCGGCAAGATCGACCTACTACAAGCTCGCCTGATCGGCCTCGCGCCTTGACGATCAGCGAAAGTGCGTCAGAGCCCAATTCTGACCCCCTAGCCCTACTTTGGCAGATTGAGGGAACGCGGGAGGTTTTTGCGGATTCGCATGCCACGGTCATGAGCGTGGGTGCGCGCG
>NZ_JBKEZQ010000008.1:0-183109 GCF_053345175.1 Methylobacterium sp. M6A4_1b | reverse complement strand
CGTGGTGCCCGCCACCAGCAGGTGGGGCATCTTGGCCAGATCCGCGATGATCGGTTCGCCGCCGATGTTCTTGCCCAGGCACAGAGCGAGCTTGTGCTTGCTCATCCCGAAATCGGCCGAGGCCAGGAGTTCGCGCAGATAGACGGTCTCGCGGGTGTCGTTGGGCAGCTCGATGCCGATGACGTTGCGACCCGGGACGACGGCGACGCGGGCGGAGACCGCCGACATCGAGCGGGCGATGTCGTCCGAGAGCGAGATCACGCGGCTCGACTTGGTGCCGGGCGCCGGCTCGAGCTCGTAGAGGGTCACGACCGGGCCGGGGCGCACCGCGAGGATGTCGCCGCGCACGCCGAAATCCTGGACCGTCTGCTGGAGGTTGAGGGCGTTCTGCTCCAGCACGTCGGCATCGACCTCCTCCGCGTCGTTCACCGGCGGCTCGGCCAGGAGGTCGAGGGCGGGGTGCTCGTAGTCGGCGTTCTCCACGAAGGACATCGGCACGTGCCGGCCGGCGGGGATGAGGAGCGGGCGCTCGGGCAGGATCGCCCGCGGCATGTGGACGGCCGGGGCCTCCGGCACCGCGACCGCCTCCGCCGCGGCGACGGGCGCCTCGACCGGGGCCGGCTCCTCGACCGGACCGGTCGGCCCGACGGAGACGGACGGCTCGGCCTCCTCGGGGGCGGACAGACCCTTGGGGTTGCGCAGCAGCACCGTTCGCGCCGGGATCGGGGTCGGCACGAAGGCGGGCTCGGCCGCCCGGGGCGAAGGCGCGAAGGGGAGGGGTGCGAAAGGGACCGGCGCGAAGGGCACAGGGGCGAAGGCCGCGACGGGCACGAACGGCATCGCCTCCGGCAGGGCAGGGGAGGGGGCGGGAAGCGGAGCGGCGACCACCGGGGCGGCAGTGCGGCCGGCGCGGATCGCCGCGCGGGCGGCCATGGCGTGGAGCGGGGCCGGACGGACCGGTGCGGCCCCCGGAACCGCGTTGTCCTGGCCCTCGACCGGGCGCGGCGGGCCGAAGGGCTCGAACCGCACGAGGTGTTCCAGGCGATAGGCGGCGCGGGCCGGCGCCTCGACGCCTGCGTCCGCCGGGAGGATGCCGGCCTCGGACGCCACGATTTCAGGAGCCGCCGGCGCCGGCGCCGGCTCGGCCTGGATCGCCGACCAGGCGTCGAGAGCGGCGCCGTCGCGCCCGTCGAACCAGGCATGGACCTCGGACCAGTCCGGCACGTCCGACCAGTCGCGGTCGTCGGGGATCACGGCAGGCTCGACGTGAAGGGTCTCGACCGGAGCGGTCTCTGCGTGAGCGGTGTCTGCGTGAACGGTCTCGGCTTGAACGGTCTCGGGCTCCGGCGCGGGCGCGCCGGCCTCGGTGTCGGGGCGGTTCTGGCGCCGGTCGGGGCTGCGGAAGAAGCGGACGCCGGGGGGCGCGACGAAGGGCTGGCGCCAGAGAGGCTCGGGCACCTGGGCGGCCAGGGCCTCGGCCTCGGCCTGCGCCGCGAGGGCGGCGCGCTCCTGCGCCTCGGCTTCGAAGCGGCGCGCGTCCTCGTCGGCCTGGAGACGCAGGGACTCGGCCTCGGCCTCCGCATGGGCCTGGGCGCGGGCGGCGCGCTCGGCGTCCAGCGCCCGCTGGCGCCGCTCGTGCAGGACCGGATCGGGGGTGCGGGTGTAGCGCACGGCCGGGCCGGCCGGGTCCGGGGCAGCGTAGGCCGGCGCCTCGCCCGCTTCCGCCATGATCGCGGCCGGACGGCGCGGCGTCCGGATCAGCACCCGCGGCGCGGGCGAATCGGCCTCCATCGGGACATCGTCGAACCGGGCCGCGGGGGCGGCGCGGCGCGAGATCATGTCGAGGGTGGCGCGGTCGTCGAAGACCTGGGCGGGCCAGGCCTGGATCGCGGGGGCGGGCCGGAAGGCCAGGCCGACCTCGTTGCGGCCGACCAGGGCCTGCGGGCTCGTCATCCAACTCGGGGCCGGGCGGGTGGCCGCCGCGGTGAAGTCCGGCCGCTGCGGCGGCCCGGCGAGGCGGCGCGCGAGGGTCGCCCGCAGGTTCATCAACCGGTGCGCCAGGGCACCGATCGACAGGCCGAGGCGGTCGCCGCCGCGAACGGGGCGCGAAGGATCACGATGGGAGTAGGGGAGCCGTCCCGATGCGCGCATGATTGGCCGGATGTACTCAAAACGGGTCCGCCGCCGGGAGCGGCGCGGTTCAGCGCTGAGTTAGAGGCATCGTCGTTAACAGACGCTTGATCCGGCCCCGCGACCGGCGCGTGATCGCGCTCACCGAGACCACGGAACCCGCCCTCCGAACCCGGAGCCCCCTCGCCCGCCCCCCTTGCCCAGCCTCCCTGCCCAGCCTCCCTGCCCAGCCTCCCTGCCGAACGCCCTGGCACGGCGCTTAACCCTTGCGCTGGAGGCGGATGGCGGCAGGGGTTAAGGTGCCGCCGCGACCAGCCCGGAGCCCCGCCCCTTGCCCACCCCTTCGGCGACCCTGCCCTCGGCGACCACGCCCGCCCCGGCCGATCCCAGCTTCCGCTCCCTCTACCGGCACGGCTTCGCCCGGGTCGCCGCCTGCACCGGCCGCAGCCACCCGGCCGACCCCGCCCGCAACGCGCAGGGCATCCTCGCCCTCGCCCGGTCCTGCGATCGCGCCGGGGTCGCCGTGGCGGTGTTCCCGGAGCTCTGCGTCTCGGCCTACGCCATCGAGGACCTGTTCCTGCAGGTGACGGTGCTCGATGCGGTCGAGGCGGCCATCGCCCGCATCGTGGCGGAATCGGGTGCGCTCCAGCCCGTCCTCGTCGTGGGCGCGCCCCTGCGCTGGGGCCATCGGCTCTACAATTGCGCGCTCGCCATCCATCGCGGCCGCGTCCTCGGGGTGATTCCGAAGAGCTTCCTGCCGACCTACCGGGAGTTCTACGAGAAGCGCCACTTCGCCTCCGGCGCCCGGATCACGGGCGAGACCATCCGGGTCGCCGGCCTCGAGGCGCCGTTCGGCACCGACCTGCTGTTCGCCGCCGCGGACGTGCCCGACCTCGTCCTCGGCATCGAGATCTGCGAGGACCTCTGGGTCCCCGCCTCCCCCGGCACCGACGCGGTGCTCGCCGGGGCCACCGTGCTCGCCAACCTCTCGGGCAGCCCGATCACGGTGGGCCGGGCGGAATCCCGGGCGATGCTGTCGCGGGCCGCCTCGATGCGCGGCCTCTGCGCCTACGTCTACGCCGCCGCCGGCACCGGCGAATCCACCACCGACCTGTCCTGGGACGGGCAGACCAGCATCGACGAGAACGGCGTGCGGCTCGCCGAGGGTCCGCGCTTCTCGCCCGAACCCGTGATGACCCTGGCCGATATCGACCTCGGCCGCCTCGCCCAGGAGCGGCTCCAGATGGGCAGCTTCGACGATTCGGGCCGCGCCGCGCCGCTCAAGGCCCCCTATCGCCGGGTGGCCTTCCGGCTCGATCCGCCGGCCGGCGACCTCGGGCTGAAGCGGATCGTCGAGCGCTTCCCCTTCGTGCCCGCCGATCCGGCCCGCCTCGCCCAGGATTGCTACGAGGCCTACAACATCCAGGTGGCGGGCCTCGCCCAGCGCCTGGAGGCGACGGGCACGAAAAAGGTCGTCATCGGCGTTTCGGGCGGCCTCGATTCCACCCATGCCCTCATCGTGGCGGCCAAGGCCATGGACCGGCTCGGCCTCCCGCGCGAAAACATCCTGGCCTATACCCTGCCGGGCTTCGCCACCTCGGAGGGTACGAAGGCCAACGCCCACGCGCTGATGACGGCACTCGGCACCACCGCCCGCGAGATCGACATCCGCGAGGCCGCCACCGTGATGCTCAAGGGCATGGACCACCCGTTCGGGCGCGGCGAGCCGGTCTACGACGTCACCTTCGAGAACGTGCAGGCCGGCCTGCGCACCGACTACCTGTTCCGGCTGGCCAACCAGAACGGCGCCATCGTCATCGGCACCGGCGACCTGTCGGAGCTGGCGCTTGGCTGGTGCACCTACGGCGTCGGCGACCAGATGAGCCATTACGGCGTCAATGCCGGCGTGCCCAAGACCCTGATCCAGCACCTGATCCGCTGGGTCATCGGCTCGGGCCAGTTCGCCCCGGACGTCGGCGCCACCCTGCGGGCGATCCTCGACACCGAGATCTCGCCCGAGCTGGTGCCCGTGGCGGCGGGCGAGACCCCGCAGAGCACGCAAGGGGTGATCGGCCCCTACGCACTGCAGGACTTCACCCTGTTCTACACCCTGCGCTACGGCTTCCCGCCCTCGAAGATCGCCTTCCTGGCGCTCCATGCCTGGGGCGATGCGGAGGCCGGAGCCTGGCCGCCGGACTTCCCCGAATCCGAGCGCCGCGCCTACGACCTGCCCGAGATCCGGCGCTGGCTCGCGATCTTCCTGAAGCGTTTCTTCGGCTTCAGCCAGTTCAAGCGCTCGGCCCTGCCCAACGGGCCCAAGGTCTCGGCGGGCGGCGCCCTGTCACCGCGCGGTGACTGGCGCGCGCCCTCCGATGGAAGCGCCGCGCCCTGGCTGGCGGAGCTGGACCGCAACGTTCCGGAGACCTGATCGACACAGTGCTGTCCGATTGCCTGCTTAGGGCGTAGCTTGGGTGGGCGAATCGGAGATTGACCGATGCAGAATTACAACGTTTTCTGCTTCAGGAGCGTCGAGGGCCTGTGCTGCGCCGTGCCGGAGAGCCGCGCCGTACCGCCCTTTCTCGGGAACGGCCGCTGGGCCTTCGGCGGCAAGCTCGCGGCGATCGGCGACGCGCCCGCCGATTTCGACGACCGCGCGGCCGAGACCGCCGTGCGTTTCAACGGCTTCTACCTGTTCCAGACCATGGACAGCCGCTTCCATTGAGGCCTGCGGCGCTTCCATTGAGGCCTGCGGCGCTTCCATTGAGGCCTGCGGCGCTTCCATTGAGGCCTGCGGCGCTTCCATTGAGGCCTGCGGCGCTTCGCACTTGAAGCCTGCGGCTCTGCATGGAGACCTGGGGCACCCGCCCGCGCGCATCGCGGCGAACATTCCTTAAGGGGCGCCGTGCCAGGGTGCGCCGCGTGGGACGCGGAGTCGGAGACCGACCCATGGTGGAGCATCACGGCATGTCGGAGCATCGCAGGGAATCGCGCCTGAGGACCTTCCTCAAGGGGCGGATCATCTTCAACAAGGGCGCCTCGAGCATGGACTGCCTGGTGCGGGACCTGTCGCCGTCCGGCGCCCGGCTCGCCCTGACCGAGACCTCGACGCTGCCCGAGAGCTTCGACCTCTACATTCCGCAGAAGGACCGCACCTACCGGGCCACCCTCTGCTGGCGCCGGGCCGACGGCCTCGGCATCACCTTCGTGGACGAGGCCGCGCCGGCGCCCGTCCCCGTGCCCGCGGCGGCCGCGGACGATGCCGCCGCGATGCTCGCCCTGGTGCGCCGGATCAGCGAACTCGAAGCCGAGAACGCCGCCCTGCGCCGCCTCCTCGCCAGCCCGCCGGTGAGCGGCGCCGCCTGACTCAGCCGGCCGCGAGGGCCGCCCGGATGCGCGCGGCGTGCTCCGCCAGCACCGCCCGGTCCGCCATGCCGCCGGTGTGGCGCTGAAGCGGCACGCCCTCGAAACGGGGCACGATGTGGACGTGGAGATGGAACACCGTCTGCCCGCCCGCCGGCTCGTTGTACTGGAACACCGTGAGGCCCTCGGCCGCGAAGGCGGCCTTCACCGCCCGGGCGACGCGCTGCACCGTCCGCGCCAGCGCCGCGAGGGCGTCCGGGTCTGCGTCGAGGAGGCCGCGCGCCGGGGCCTTGGGAATCACCAGGGTGTGGCCGTCCCCCTGGGGCATCACGTCCATGAAGGCGAGGGTGTCGGCATCCTCGTAGACCCGCTCGGCCGGGATCTCCCCGCGCAGGATCTTCGCGAAGATGTTGTCGGGATCATAGGCGGGCGTTGGGCGCGTCTCGGTCAAGGCAGCCGGCTCCGGTTCTGGCGCGTGCGTTCCGGCGCGCACGATGCACAGGGCGGCGCGCCGCGTCCACCTCGGGCAGGAGCGATCCGGCCCCCCGGCGCGCGCCGCACGAACGCGGCGCCCGAATCATCCGGAGGCGGCGAACCTTCCGGGGCCGCCGCGCGTTGCCAGCGCTTTGTCCCCGATGGCGACGCTTGACCCGCGACGCTCGGTCAGCCGCGCGGCCGATGGCGGTGCCCGCCGGGATCGCGCCCCGCCCCAGAGCCCGAGAGACCCGTCCCGCATGGCCCACGAGAGCACCAGCGCCATCTACACCGCGGCCGGGGCCAACCTCGCCATCGCGGCGGCCAAGTTCGTCGGGGCCTTCCTCACCGGCAGCTCGGCGATGCTGGCCGAGGGCGTCCACTCGGTGGTCGACACCACCAACCAGATCCTGCTCCTCGTCGGCATGAAGCGGTCCCAGCGGCCCGCAACGGCGACGCACCCGTTCGGCTACGGCCGCGAGATCTACTTCTACGCCTTCATCGTCGCGCTGTTCATCTTCCTCGGCGGCGGCGCCTTCGCGGTCTACGAGGGCATCCACAAGCTCCAGCATCCGGAACCCTCGGCGGACGCCGTGGTCTGGGGCTACCCGGTCTCCGGCTTCTGGGTGAACGTCGCCATCCTGGGCTTCTCGGTGATCGCCGAGGGCTATTCCTGCTTCGTGGCCATGCGGGCGTTCTGGGCCGAGAAGGGCAGCCGCCCGCCGCTCGCCGCCATCCGGCGGAGCAAGGATCCGTCCCTGTTCACGGTGCTGGCCGAGGACGTCGCCGCCCTGATGGGCCTCGTGGTGGCGCTCGCCGGCGTGATCCTGGCCCGGATCCTCGACATGCCGGCCCTCGACGGCTGGTCCTCCATCGGCATCGGCCTGATCCTGATCGGGATGGCGGCGTTCCTGATGGTCGAGACCCACGGCCTCCTCATCGGCGAGGCCGCCGATCCCGAACTCGTCGCGGCGATCCGCACGGTGGTGCGCGACGAGGCGGGGGTGCACCACGTCAACACCGTGCTGACCCAGCATCTCGGCCCCTCCGACGTCCTCGTCAACGTCAGCCTCGACATGGACGACGACCTCAGCGCCGGCCAGATCGAGGCCATGGTCGCCCGGGTCGAGGCCCGGCTGAAGGCCCGCAGCCCCGACGTGACGCGGGTGTTCATCGAGGTCCAGGCCCGCGCCGTCCCGGCCCCCGACGCGCTGGGCGCCGCGCCGGCCTCCGCCAACGCCTGAGGGGCGCGTCACCCGGCGCCCGGCCGGGGCCGGGGAGACCGTGCTCGATGCGCGCGTCCGGCTGCACGGCTGCAGCACCTTGAGACCGGCCGCGATGGCGGTGCAGCCGAAATCCCCGAGGGGGTCGTGCACCCGCATCCGTATGGTGGGCTCGCCGTCCACGATCAGCACCGTCCGGCTGCTCGGCGAAGCCGTAGATCATCGACAGGCCGCGGCCCGTGCCCGCGCCGAGCGGCTTCGTGGTGGAGAAGGGTTCGAACGCCCGCGCGACCGCCTCCGGCGGCCTGTCGCGCCCGCGCGCGTCGATGCGGAGATTGCGGAGGGCGGATGCGCACGGCTGGGGCCGGACCTCAGGAGAACCGGTGCGTGACGGAGCGCGCCCGATCGAGGACGCGCCGGAGGGGCGAGGCTCCGACGGGCAAGGCGGGCGGCGCGGCGGGCGGCGGCACGGGGCCCTCGTGCAGCGCGCCACCCCAGGAATAGAAACGGTCCGCGTCCGTTCCGATCATCCCCAGCCCGACGGGGGCCCGCTCGGCAGCGGGGCGGAAGCGGCCCGAGGCCCAGACCCGCTGCCAGCGGTCGCGGATCGTCAGGTCGGCATCCTGGTGACCCGTGACCTCGTTGCCCGCGGCCGCGAGGATGCGGGTGGCCGCGCAGCCGTCCGGGATCCAGACCCAGGCGGCGAAGGTGTAGAGCTTCGTGGGGTCGAAGGCGGCCGGGTCGACGCCCTTCGTGAAGGAGGTCAGCAGGGACGCACGCTCTTTCCCCTGGTGCCGGCGGATCCTGTCCGGGAACGAGACCGGGGCCGCCCGGCCCTCGTGGAGGTCCGCTTCCCGAAGGCCGTGCCGGGCCGCGTAGGCGCTGTCGCAGACCCGCACCCACGGTTCGAGATCGACCGCGAAAGCGCGCTCCCGGGGTGCGAAGCGTCGAACGGTCCCCTCCAGCAGGTGGTCGGACAGCCGTCGCACGGGCGTGGGCTGCCAGCCGGGGCCGTGCTCCACGACGCGCAGGACGGTCGACGGCCCGTGCGCCCAGATGGCCGCCGTCAGCTCCGCGAACGTCGCCTCCGAGTCCTCGGGGCCGAACTTCCGCACCAGGATCTTCGCGCCGCTGGCCAGTTCGGCCAGCATCCGGGTCCGCAGATGGGCGACGCGCCCGTACTCCTTCTCCAGCAGGACCTCCGGATCGATCGCACCGACCGCGTAACCGGTGTTGTTCCAGATCGCGTATCGCCGGCTGGCGCAATAATAGTGTCCCTCCGGCGTTTCGGAGAGGTGCAGGTCCCCGGGCGCTCCGTAGGCCTCGAAGTTCGTCCGGAGCCCGTGGATCAGGGACTCGATCGGCGTGTAGGCGAACCGCAGAAGGCCGGACGGCTCCGCGCCGCTGTAGCGCTGCACGAACCCGAACTCGCAGTTCACCCCGAGGCTGCGGAACTCGCCCAGCCGTTCGACCAGATCGGGGATCGGACCGGCTCCCGCACGGGTGGCCCTGCGCGCTGACGACATGGCCTGCTTCACCAAATCTGTCCCGGTCGCCCGTGGCGGCCGAGGATCATGAAAGGTCCCGACGGGACGGCGTCACGCATTCCATACCCGCGCGACCGAGTTCTCGACGGCCTCCGCGATGGCCCTGTCGAAGACGATCATCTCGGTGGCTTCCCGGACGCCGCGCAGGCGGTCCGCCAGGGCGAGGGTCCGGTCCGAGACCGCCGGCGGGGTCACCGCTTTCGGCTCGACGCCGATGCGGTCGAACAGGGTCGCGGTGAAGGCATCGTAGCGGCTCGCGTGGCCGATGACGTCGATGCGGGCGAGAACCTCGATGGCGACGATCGAGTTTCCGGGACCGAGATTGTCGTCCGGCATCCGGGTCCCGAGTTGGCGCGTCAGCGGATTGTAGAGCAGCCGATAGGCCGGTTCGGGTAGCATCCGCAGGAAGCGCTTGATGCTCTTGGTGTCGGTGAAATCGTACGCGGCCGTGAAGGCGGCGCTCTCGGCCAGGGTCCCGTACCGCCACCGGTTCGCCGGCTCGGCCGCCGATTCCGACCGGCTCTGCAGCCAAAGGAGGCGGGTGGCCATCTCGACGTAGGGATCCGATACGAGCATCGCGGTCATGATACCGCGGTCTGCGAAGAAATGCTCGTAGCGGGGCACGCTGACGCCGCCCGACAGCAGGCAGGACGTGAGGATCCTATCGCCGAGGATGTTGGACAGGGTGTCGTCCGGCAGCTTGTGCAGGTTGAAGTAGGATTGCCGGAAGAACGGGAACAGGGCGGCCTCGAGGCCGACATCCTGCCGGACGCTGGTGTTCAGCAGGATGACCCGTTGCGGGAGGACGCCGTCCTCCGCCAGTCGGCGATAGACCAGCACGTTGGTGTCGGAATCGTAGAGTTCCAGGCGTGGGGTCGTGGCCAGGCCCGGCACCTCCGCGTCCGTCAGCTGGAAGATGCACTGGCCCGTCGAGTGCCAGCCGGCCTTGACGAATTCCTCGTGGCTCTCGCTGGCGGCCACCTCGGCGACGCGTCGACCTTCGATGGATACGACCACGCGGCTGATCGCCAGGGGATTGTCCGGGGCGATCCAGCCCCGAATCGAGTCGCCGGTGTCGTGATTGATCGAGAACCGCATGCGTCCGACTTGGTGGTGGGCCTTGCGGCTGGTGGCCGCGCTCGAGATCCGTCGGCTCGGCTTATAGCGCATTCTCGGCGAAGCGAGCCCCCCGCGCGGCGTCGATGCATGCGGGCAGGAAGCGCCGGCGGCGGACATCCTGGACGAGCCCGTCAGGCGAGCTCGAGTTCGAGGGCGACGTCGGTCAGGTAGTGGGCGATGCGACGGCGTGCCTCCGGGTCGATGCAGGCGACGCTGAAGCCCACCGTCAGGGTCTGGCCTGCGTAGAGGCGCAGGACCGATTCCGCCATCAGGGCGGCCTCGCGCTCCGCCGCCGCGGTCAGGATGCGGCGCCCGTCGCGGGTCTGCAGGGTCACGCGGTAGGTCCGGGCGTTCATCATGGATCGGTCCCTGCGGACGGTGGCGACGACATCGGCGCGACCACGCATGGCGAAAGCAACGGCGGAGACGGCAAGATCGATCCACGCTCATGACCGATCCACGCCGATGCAAAGGTCGAGCCGCCCGCGGTGCCCGCAGTTCGAAAGATGTCGGTGCTGCGAAGACTTGGCCCGGCCGGCCCCATACGGGATCGGCGGGCCGCCCGAGGCGGGCACCGCGCCGGAGAGCCGCCGGAACCCCTTCCGAGACCCCGGCACGACGCATTTCCGGACCGATCCTGCTCCGCGGGGCAGGACCCGCGCCGTTTCGGCCCTGTCGCGCGGCTGCCTGGCGGTGCCCGCCGTATCAGGTGGAGGAGGATGCGGACGGTGTCGACGGGTGCGCCTCCATCCCGAGGGTGCCCATCAGGAAGGCCCGCGCCCGGCTGACGCGGCTCTTCATGGTGCCGACCTGGCAGCCGATCAGCGCCGCGGCGGCCTCGTAGGTCATGCCCTGTGCCGCCACGAGGAGCAGGGCCTCGCGCTGGGCGGCCGGCAGCCGGCCGAGATGCTGCCAGACCCGGCGCAGGTCGCTGCTGGCCTCCTGCGCGGCCGGCGCCACGACCTTCGCGGCCAGGGCGCCGTCCGCGTCCTCGACCTCGCGCTTCCGCTTGCGGCACTCGGTGTAGAACTGATTGCGCAGGATGGTGCAGAGCCAGGCCCTCAGGTTGCTCCCCGGCTCGAAGCGGTGCCGGTTCGCCCACGCCTTCAGCAGCGTCTCCTGCACGAGGTCGTCGGCGGCGGTCGGGGCGATGGCGAGGGACAGCGCGAAGGCGCGCAGGCCCGGCAGCGCCTCGAGCAGCGCGGCGCGGAAATCCACGGCGGCGGGCGGGGGTGCCTCCAGCCGGGCGATCAGGTCGAGCAGGGCCGCCGGCTGCGTCTCGGCGAGCGCCGCGGCGTAGAAGGCCTTGAGTTCCGCCCCGAGATGCGCCCGCACCGCCTCGGGCATCGTCCGGCCAGATCCGGCCCGGCCCGATGCGCGTGCGGTGCCAGCCTCCCCATTCGCCGAGGCCCGTCGCCCGTGTCCTGCCGCCATGCCGATTCTCCAGCTCCCGCGGATCGCGCCGCAAGCCGGGACGATCCGGCAATGCGATCGGGAGTTTCTGGCATACCAAGCCTGAACGCCGGCTAACGAATTCTTCGCCGGATCGTCGAGCGACCGGGTCCGCAGCGGCGGGGCACCGGGCCGGGCCGGCCCCGAACGGGCGAGGGGATGGCTCGGGATGCCTTCGCGCGGCGCGCGGTTCCGGCGGCGCCCCTCGTCGGTTCAGGCGGTTGCCCGGCCTGTCGGACCCCGTCAGGACTTTCCTAACCCTGGCCACCGATCGCGTCCGCCGGCTGGGGACGCCCGCCGGCCGGATCGCGATTCGCCTCCTTCCCGCGCCCCCGCCGCGCTACGGCGCGGGCTCCGCCAGGGCGGACGCGATGGCGGCCTCCAGGGTGTCGGGCTTCGTCGAGGGGGCGTAGCGGGCGATCACCCGCCCGTCGCGCCCGACGAGGAACTTGGTGAAGTTCCACTTGACGGCGCGACTGCCGAGGAGGCCGGGCTTCGCCCTGGTCAGGTGGGCGAAGACCGGGTCGGCCGCAGGGCCGTTCACCGCGACCTTGGCGAGGACGGGGAAGCTGACGTCGTAGGTCAGGCTGCAGAATTGGGCGATCTCGGCCGCATCCCCCGGTTCCTGGGCGCCGAACTGGTTGCAGGGAAAGCCCAGCACCACGAGGCCGTCCGCCCGGTGCTTCCGAGCCAGGGCCTCCAGCCCGGCATATTGCGGCGTGAATCCGCATTTCGAGGCGGTGTTCACGATCAGGATCACCTGGCCCCGGTGCTGGGCCAGCGGATAGGGCGTCCCGTCGGCGGAAAGCGGGGTCAGGTCGTGCAGGGCGTTCATGGCGTCTCGTTTCGCAGGAGCGGGAGGGCACGTGTCGGCCCTCCCCGGCGCCCATCGGGTCAGGCGGCGGTGCGCCGCTCCACGAGGCGGGCGAGGAAGGCCGAGCCCAGCGGGATGATGCTGTCGTCGAAGTCGAAGCTCGCATTGTGCAGGCCGGGGCCGGGCGTCGAGCCGATCCACGCATAGGCGCCGGGCACCCGCGCGACCATGTCGGCGAAATCCTCGCTGCCCATGCGCGGCTTCGACTGGTCGTCGACGCCCTCCGGGCCGAACAGCTCGCGGGCGATGTCGACGGCCGCCGCCGCGTGTTCCGGGCTGTTCATCAGCACCGAGAACACGTCGCGGATGTCGACGTCGATCGTCGCGCCGTAGGCGGTGGCGAGGCCCGCGGCGATCTCGCGGATGCGGGTGGTGATCAGGCTGCGCAGGTCCGCGTCGAAGGTCCGCACGGTCCCGGTGATGTGGGCGCCTTCCGGGATGACGTTGTAGGCCGCGCCGGCGTGGAACTGCGTCACGGAGAGGACCGCGCTCTTGAGCGGGTCGGCGTTGCGCGAGACGATCGACTGGAGCGCCTGGACCAGGGTGGAGCCCACCACGATCGGGTCGATGCCCTGCTGCGGTTGGGCCGCATGGGCGCCGCGCCCGGTGATGCGGATGTCGAAGAAGTCCGCCGCCGCCATGGCCGGTCCGGGACGCAGCTTGATCTTGCCGTGCGGACCGTTGGGCTGGTTGTGGATCGCGTAGATCTCGTCGCAGGGGAATTTCTCGAACAGGCCGTCGGCGATCATCGCGCGGGCGCCGCCCTGGCCCTCCTCGGCCGGCTGGAACACGAACAGGGCGGTGCCGTCGAAGTCCCGGGTCTCGGCGAGGTAGCGTGCCGCCCCCAGCAGCATCGTGGTGTGACCGTCGTGGCCGCAGGCGTGCATCTTGCCCGGCACCGTCGAGCGGTAGGGCAGGTTGGTCTCCTCCTCGATCGGCAGGGCGTCCATGTCGGCGCGCAGGCCGATGCGCCGACCCGAGCCGGTGCGGCCCTCGAGGACGCCCACCACCCCGGTGCCGCCGATGCCGCGATGGACGGCGATGCCATAGCGCGCCAGCTCGTCGGCGACGATGCCGGAGGTGCGGACCTCCTCGAAGCCGAGCTCGGGATGGGCGTGGAAGTCGCGGCGGATCGCGACGAGATCGTCGGCGAAGGTCTTGATGCGGTCGATGGGGCTCACGGATCGTCCTTGGGCTCTCGCGCCCGGTGGCGGGCGGTGCTGGATCGGAGGGGCGTCCTCACCCGGAAGGGTTCGCCTCCGGCGCGGCCCCAGGCAAGTCGGATGCCGGCGCCTCGGATGATTCCGACGAAGATTCCCGGCGGAACGGCGTCAGCGTGTCGAGGACTTCGGCGGCCTCCAGCACGTGTTCGCGCTCGCGCTTCAAGTAATCGGCCACCGCCCGGCGCAGGGCCGGGTCGGCGATGTCGTGGGCTGAGTGCATGAGGACCGGGCGGTAGCCCCGGGCGAGCTTGTGCTCACCCTGCGCGCCCGCCTCGACGCGCTTCAACCCGCGGGCGATGGCGAAGTCGATGGCCTGGTAGTAGCAGACCTCGAAATGCAGGAACGGGTGGTCCTCGACGCAGCCCCAGTTGCGGCCGTAGAGGGCCGCATCCCCGATGAAGTTGATGGCACCGGCGATGGTGCGGCCCTCGCGCCGGGCCATCACCAGCAGCACCCGCTCGGGCATGCGCGCGCCGATGAGCCCGAAGAACGCGCGATTCAGGTAAGGCCGGCCCCACTTGCGCGCGCCGGTATCGGCGTAGAATTCGTAGAACGCGTCCCAGTGGGCGGGGGTCAGGTCGGCCCCGGTGACGTGCTCGATGGTGATGCCGGGCGCCAGGGCGTCGCGGCGCTCGCGCCGGATCGCCTTGCGCTTGCGCGAGGCCAGCGCCCCGAGGAAGTCCTCGAAGGTCGCGTAGCCGGCATTGTCCCAGTGGAACTGCTGGTCGACGCGCTGGAGGAAGCCGAGCGCCCCGGCCTGGGCCCACTCGCGTTCCTGCATGAAGGTGACGTGGATCGAGGAGGCCCGGGTCTCGGCGCGCAGGGCGCGCAGGCCGGCGACGATCGCGGAGGTCGCCTCGTTCACGTCGCCTCCCGGCGCGATCAGGAAGCGCGGGCCGGTGACGGGGGTGAAGGGCACGCTGACCTGGAGCTTCGGGTAGTAGCTGCCCCCCGCCCGCTCGTAGGCGTCGGCCCAGCCATGGTCGAAGACGTACTCGCCCTGGCTGTGGGACTTCAGGTAGCAGGGCGCCACGCCCACGAGGCGGCCCTCGCGCTCCACGGCCACGTGCAGGGGCAGCCAGCCGGTCTTGCGCGAGACGCAGCCCGAATCCTCCAGGGCGGACAGGAAGGCGTGCGAGGTGAAGGGGTTGTGGGTCTCGTCGCCCCCCGCGAGGGTCTCGGCCGAGGTGGCACAGGCATCCCATTCGGCCGCGGCGATCCCGGCCAGCCCCGGCACCGCCCGCACCTGCAGGTCCGTCACGGTCTCGGCCGAAGCGCCGGATCCGCCGCCGGGCCGATGTGTCTCGCCGGGATTCATCATCGCCGGGCAATCTAGTCCCGCAGGGGAGGCGGGCCAAGGGCGGCGCAGGGCCGCCGCCGTCGCAGGGCGTCTCACGGCAGGATCCGCAATCGCGGAATGCGGAGCTTGCCCCGGGGCGGAGGTGTGCCCACACCCGTGCGGAACTTGCCTTCCACAACGGGGCAACGATGGGACTCATGAACCTGCATGTCGGGCACACGCAGCCGCCGCGCACGCCGCCCGACGATTTCGCCCACGATGCCCTGATCGAGATGGCCAATCTCGACGAGCAGGATACGAACGTTCCCGGCACGATCTTCGTGTCGACGGCGCTCGGCGCGCGCGGCCCGCACGCGAAGTGGTATCCCGACCGCGCGGGACGGACCCTGCCCTGCCTGATCGTCTCGATCGGCCCCGACCCGCAGGTCCGCGACGATTTCCTGGCGTCGCATGTTTCGCGGGTCGCGCTTCCGCGCGTCACGGAATGAGTGCGCCTCAACCACGTTGCACTGCTCGATTTCTGGGCCGATGGCGCGTCGTGGAACCGCCGTGAGGTCGCGGCGTTTCTCAATGCCCTCAGACCCGTCGAGCCGTAGGATCCGAGGCCTGCCCTAGGGGCAAAACCCCTCGAACACCATCTGGTCGGCATGGGTGTCCGCGTGGCGGCGCTGGTCCGGGTTGCGCACGGTCCAGGTCATCACGGGACGTTGCCCGAGGAGCCGGCACAGGACGGTGGCCGCGCAGGGCAGGTCGTCCACCCGCCAGGACAGGAAGTCCGGCCGGGTCTCGTCGAAGTGCAGAAGGTCGGGGAGGGCGCGTCGCAGGCTCGGGGGCAGCGTCGCGTAGGCCGGGTCATCCTGGTGCGTCTCGGCGACGATGCCGCGCGGGCATCCGGGCGCCAGCGTCCGCAGGGCCGCGACGACGTGCGGGTCGAAGGATTTCAGCGCCACCGGCCCGTCATAGGCGACCGCGAGGGCGGCGACGCGCTCGGCGAGCCGCAGGTCGCCGGTGTAGCGCGACTTCACCTCGATCACGAGGGGCGTGCGGCCGCCGATCCGGGCCAGGAACCCCGGCAGGGTCGGGATGCGCTCGGCGCTCCCCGCCACCGCCAGTTCGGCGAGGGCGGCGGCGGACCACGCGCCGACCGCGTCCCCGGCCGTGGTCAGGCGGCCCAGGGTCTCGTCGTGGAACACCATCGCCTCGCCGTCGGCGCTGAGTTGCACGTCGCATTCGATGGCGTAGCCGCCCCGGATCGCCGCCTCGGCGGCCGCGAGCGTGTTCTCGGGCACGCCGCCCGCCCGGTCGTGCAGGCCACGATGGGCGATGGGGCGGGCGGTGAGCCAGTCGGGGGCGTTCAGGCTCATTTGACCTCGAACATCGCCTCGACCTCGACGGCCGCGTCGAGGGGCAGTTCGGCCACGCCGACGGTGGAGCGGGCGTGGCGGCCGCGGTCGCCCAGGACCTCGACCATGAGGTCGGAAGCGCCGTTCATGATGCCGGCGAGCCCCGCGAAGGTCGGGACCGCGTTGATGAAGCCGCCGAGGCGGATGCACTGCACGACGCCGCGATCGAGATCGCCCACCGCCGCCTGCACCTGGGCCAGCACGTTGAGGGCGCAGAGCCGGGCGGCGGCGATGCCGTCCTCGGCCGAGACCTCGGCCCCGAGCTTGCCCGTGTGCGCGGCGGCGATTCGGCCGTCGGCGCCGAAGCAGATCTGCCCGGAGATCACCACGAGGTTGCCGCTGCGCACGAAGGGGACGTAGTTCGCGACCGGGGCCGCCGCCTTGGGCAGGGTCAGGCCGAGGGCCTGGAGACGTTCCGTGACGGTGCTCATGCTGCGTCGTTCCTCTGGCTTTGCGGTCGCGGTTCGTCCGGCCGGCGTGACGCGGCTCTGAGCACTTCCGCGCACAGGGCGCAAGGCGGGCCGCGCATCGCGCGCGCAACAGCCTAATTGGCAGGCATGTCAGGGATGTGAACCCTGTCTGTCGTTGACAGAATTGGGCATTTCTCTAGTAATCGCGCGCGTGCCGCCCCGTCCGAGGCGGCACTTTCATTTGGTGCGGTCGCGTCTCTCGCGTGCCCGCGAGAGACACGGGAAGACGGGATCGTGACATCCGCCCTTCTGCCGACCTATGCCCGGGCCCCCATCGCCTTCGAGCGCGGCGAGGGCGCATGGCTCGAGGCGCGCGGCGGCGAGCGATACCTCGACTTCGGCGCCGGCATCGCGGTGAACGCCCTGGGCCACGCCCACCCGCATCTCGTCCAGGCCCTGACCGCGCAGGCGCAGAAGCTCTGGCACACCTCGAACCTGTTCGAGATCCCGGACGGCGAGCGGCTGGGCCGTCGCCTCGTGGACGCGACCTTCGCGGACGTGGCCTTCTTCGCCAACTCGGGCGCCGAGGCCAACGAGGCCGCCATCAAGATGGCGCGCAAGTACCACGCCGCCGACGGCCACCCGGAGCGCTTCCGGATCATCACCGTCGAGGGCGCCTTCCACGGCCGGACCCTGGCCACCATCGCGGCCGGCGGTCAGCAGAAGTACATCGAGGGCTTCGGCCCGAAGGTGGACGGATTCGACCAGGTGCCCTTCGGCGACCACGAGGCCCTGCGGGCCGCCATCGGGCCGGAGACGGCCGCGATCCTGATCGAGCCGATCCAGGGGGAGGGCGGCGTGCGCCCGGTGCCGCCGCAATGCCTGCGGGGCCTGCGCGAGCTCTGCGACGCGCACGGCATCCTGCTCATCATGGACGAGGTCCAGACCGGGGTCGGGCGCACGGGCAAGCTGTTCGCGCACGAGTGGGCCGGGGCGGCCCCCGACATCATGAGCGCGGCCAAGGGAATCGGCGGCGGCTTCCCCCTCGGCGTCTGCCTCGCCACGGCGGAGGCCGCGCGCGGCATGACCGCGGGCAGCCACGGCACCACCTTCGGCGGCAACCCGCTGGCCATGGCGGTGGGCAACGCCGTCCTCGACGTGATCCTGGCCGAGGGGTTCCTCGACCACGTCCAGCGCATGGGCATCATCCTGAAGCAGCGCCTCGCCGCCCTGCAGGACCGGCACCCCGGCGTCATCGCCGACATCCGCGGCGAGGGCCTGATGCTCGGTCTCAAGCTCCACGTGCTCAACACCGAGTTCGCCGCCGCCGCCCGCGATGCCCACCTGCTGGTGATTCCGGCGGGCGACAACGTGGTGCGCCTGCTGCCGCCGCTGATCATCACGGAGGCCGACGTGGCGGAGGCGGTCACCCGCCTCGACACGGCGGCCGGCCGGCTCGGAACGCGCCTGCGCGGCGCGGCCGAGTAGCCGGACGGCCGTCCCCACGCCCGGCCGCGACGCCGGATCTGCCCGGACCGGGCCAACCTCGACCGGAACCGCCCGAACCGGGACCACGCACACGAAGAACGGACCGATGACCACGATACTGAACGGGACCGGCGACGGCACCCGCCACTTCCTCGACCTCAAGGATTTCTCCGCCGGTGAGCTGCGCACGGTGCTGGACGCCGCCGCCCGCATCAAGGCGCGCCGCCGCAAGGGCGAGCTGGCCGAGGACCGCCCCCTCATCGGCAAGACCCTGGCGATGGTGTTCGACCGGCCCTCGACCCGCACCCGCGTGTCCTTCGACGTCGGCATGCGCGAGCTCGGCGGCGAGACCCTGATGCTGACCGGCAGCGAGATGCAGCTCGGCCGGGGCGAGACCGTGGGCGACACCGCCCGGGTGCTCTCGCGCTACGTCGACGCGATCATGATCCGCATCCTCGACCACGGCCTGATGCTGGAGCTGGCGGAGTACGCCACCGTGCCGGTGATCAACGCGCTGACCAAGGTCTCGCATCCCTGCCAGATCATGGCCGACCTCCTGACCTTCGAGGAGCATCGCGGGCCGATCCGGGGCCGCACCGTGGCCTGGTCGGGGGACGCCAACAACGTGCTCGCCTCCTGGGTGCACGCCGCGGCGCGCTTCGACTTCACCCTGAACATCGCGGCCCCGCCGGAATTGTCGACGCCCCGGCCGCTCCTCGACTGGGCGACGGCGCAGGGCGCCACCGTCAACGTCACCACCGACGCCTACGAGGCGGTGGACGGGGCGGACGCGGTGGTCACCGATTGCTGGGTCTCCATGGGCGACGAGGACGACCAGCACCGGCACAACCTGCTCGTGCCCTACCGGGTCGATGGCCGCCTGATGGCGGCCGCGGCCAAGGACGCGATCTTCATGCACTGCCTGCCGGCCCATCGCGGCGAGGAGGTCACCGCCGAGGTGATCGACGGGCCGCAATCGGTGATCTTCGACGAGGCCGAGAACCGCCTTCATGCCCAGAAGGGCATCCTCGCCTGGTGCCTGCACGCCCACGGGCTCTGAGGGCCGCCCCCTGCGCGCCGTGCCGGGTCGACAGCCCGGGTCGGCGCGCAGAAGTTGCATGACGCAGTGCAACAAAATGTCGTCCGCCCGGTTCTGTGACCGTGACGCGCCTCAGCGTCCCGAGAGCCAGGAAGGAAGCCGGATGTCCCCGATTCACGTCGCCCGCAGCGCCGGCGCCACCCACCGGGGAACCGCGTTCACCGAGGCCGAGCGGCGCGCGCGCGGCCTCGAAGGGCTCCTGCCCACGGCGGTCGAGACCCTGGAGCGCCAGGTCGAGCGCGTGCTCGGCCACCTCGACGCCAAGCCCACCGACCTCGAGCGCTACATCTACCTTCAGGAACTCAGCGTCCGGAACGAGACGCTGTTCTTCGCCACGCTGATGTCGGACCCGGCCCGGTTCGTGCCGGTCGTGTACGACCCCACCATCGCGGATACCTGCCTCACCTACGGCCACATCTACCGCGAGCCGCAGGGCATGTACCTCAACCGGCACATGGCGGAGCGCTTCGCCGAGATCCTCCGCAACTGGCCCACCCGGGACGTGCGCTTCATCTGCGTCTCATCGGGCGGACGCATCCTCGGCCTCGGCGACATCGGCGCGAACGGCGCGCCGATCCCGATCGGCAAGCTCCAGCTCTACACGGCCTGCGCGGGGGTGCCGCCGGGATGCCTGCTGCCGGTCCACCTCGACCTCGGCACCACCAACGCCGCCCTGCGGGCCGATGCGCTCTATACCGGCCTTCGCGAGGCACCGCCCGAACCGGACGCGGTGGACGCCGTCGTGGACGCGTTCATGGCGGCGGCCAACGCGGTGTTCCCGGGCGTCTGCGTGCACTTCGAGGATTGGAAGGGCGACGACGCGATCCGACTCCTCGCCCGCTACAAGGACCGCTACCTCGTCTACAACGACGACATCCAGGGGACGGCGGGCGTCGCCCTCGCGGGGCTCGCCACCGCCCTGCAGATCAAGGGGGAGACGCTGGCCGATCAGCGGATCCTCTTCGCCGGCGCGGGCTCGGCCGGCATCGGCATCGCCGGCCTGATCGTCGAGGCCATGGTGCGGGAGGGCGCGGATGCCGACACGGCCCGGAGCCGCATCGCGATGTTCGACGTCGATGGGCTCATCGCGGCCGGGCGCGACGACCTCAACCCCTCGCAGCGGCCCTACGCCCACGACTGGACGCCGACCCGGGACCTCGCCGAGGCGGTCGCGCAGGTCAAGCCCACCGTCCTCGTCGGCGTCTCCACCGTCGGCGGCCTCTTCACCGAATCGGTGGTGAAGGCCATGGCGGGCCTCTGTGCGCAGCCGGTCATCTTCCCGCTCTCCAACCCCACGGACAACGCCGAGTGCACGCCGGAACAGGCCTATGCCTGGACGGGCGGCCGGGCGCTCGTCGCCTGCGGCGTCCAGTTTCCGGAGGTCGCGATCGAAGGCCGGACCCTCCATCCGGGGCAGGCGAACAACGTCTACATCTTCCCCGCCATCGGCCTCGCCGTCTATGCGACCCGGCCCAGCCGCATCGACGACGCGCTGTTCATCGCCGCCGCATACGGCACGGCCGATCAGGTCAGCCGGGCCGACCGCGACCGGGGCATGCTGTTCCCGCGCCAGACCCAGATCCTGGAGACGGAACTGACCACCGCGACGCGCGTGGCCGAGGCCATCTTCGACGCGGGACAGGCGACCGTCGCGCGCCCGGCCGACATCCGCGCCTTCCTCAAGGGTCTGCGCTACAGGCCGCGCTACGAGGCCGAGCCGGGCTGAGGCCGTCGGCGGATCGGGGCAGGCGGAAAATCCGGAGAGGGCCGCCGATCGTCACGGAGGCGCTTCGGGACGCGGGAAGGGCGTGCGAAACCGGCCGATACACGCCATATAGGGTCGGCGGACGGCCCGAGCGCGGACGGGCCCGCGTCCTGCCTCCCTTCCGCATGCCGCGTGTCCGAGCGGCGGTGACGGCTCCCCGCGGCCGGTTCCGGTCATCCCCCGCCGGGGAGATCGGGCCGGGTCCGTGGAGCCGCCGTGCCGCGCGACGGGCGCCGGACAGGGAAGAGGCCCCCGTCTCTCATCCGTCGAACCCGCGCGGAGTCAGCATGAGCACCGGACAGACCCCCACCGGACAGATGTCCGCCCAGCGCGAGACCCCCGTCGCCATCGAGGGCGACGACGACGTGGTGCTGCCCTTCGCCGTCGAGGCGCTGGACGTGCGCGGCCGGGTGGTCCGCCTCGGCCCCGCCGTCGACACCATCCTGCGCCGCCACGGCTATCCCGACGCGGTGGCGCGCCTCCTCGGGGAGGCCGCGGCCCTCACCGTGCTCCTCGGCTCGTCCCTGAAGTTCGAGGGCCGCTTCCAGCTCCAGACCAAGACCGACGGCCCGGTCGAGATGGTGGTCGTCGACTTCGAGGCGCCCGACCGCCTGCGCGCCACCGCGCGCTTCGACACGGCGCGGGTGGAGGCCCTCGGCGTCGGGCCGCTGCAGGACCAGGACCTGATCGGGCAGGGCCACCTCGCCATGACCATCGACCAGGGCCCGGCCAGCAGCCGCTACCAGGGCGTCGTCGCCCTGGAGGGCCAGAGCCTGGAGGAGGCGGCGCACCAGTATTTCCGCCAGTCCGAGCAGATCCCGACCCAGGTCCGCCTCGCGGTGGCCGAGCAATATGCCGGCGGCGCCCGGACCTACCGGGCCGGCGGCCTGCTGGTGCAGTTCCTGCCGCAATCCATCGACCGGGCGCGCCTCGCCGACCTGCCCCCGGGCGACATCCCCGAGGGTCACGTGCACCTCGACGCGAACGGCGTGCCCGAGGACGATGCCTGGGTCGAGGCGCGCAGCCTCGTCTCCACCATCGAGGACCACGAGCTCGTCGACCCGGAGGTCTCGGCCGAGCGCCTGCTCTACCGCCTGTTCCACGAGCGCGGCGTGCGGGTGTTCGAGGCGCAGGGCGTGCGCGAGCAGTGCCGCTGCTCGCCCGAGCGCGTGATGGGCATGATCACCTCGTTCTCGCCCCAGGAGCGCCGGGACATGATCGCCGATGACGGTCGCATCGGCATCACCTGCGAGTTCTGCTCGCGGCGCTACGACCTCGATCCGGCGGCGGTGGAAGCCGAAGTGGCGGCTCAGTCCGGAAACTGACGACGATGCTGCCGCAGCAGGTGTCGCGGCAGCATCGCCAAGCTTGACTGTCGTAGAGTACAAGACGCTGCAAGTGATCGCCCTTGCAGCCGAGGTTTGTATTTGAACCGTTTCTGAGGTTTCGACGTTTGGGGTTCCTCAAGAGTGCTCAACAAGAGCTCAGGAGGAACGTCGATGAAGACATTCGTGGTTGGCAAGAATCTCGTCGTTGGCTTGACCGCCCTGCTGATGACGACCTCGGCCTACGCCCAGGGTGCGGGCCAGGCCGGCGGCAGCGAGGCGGGGGGCCGCGGCGGTTCGGCCGCGCGCAGCCAGGGCGGCACCGACGGGATTTCGGGCGGAAGCGCCGCGGGCAATGCCGGGACCCGCGGCGAGACGGGCGGCCGGGCCGAGGCCGGCGGACGCCGCGAGGGGGGGCGCATGGAGACCGGCGGCCGCGGCGACACGGCGGCCCGGGATACCCAGGGCCGGGAATCCCAGAGTAGGGAATTCCAGGGCAGGGATTCGCAGTCCCGCGGCACCGACCGGGGTGACCGCGACGGCGCGCGCGGCGACCGGGCCACCCGGACCTCGTCCCGGGACGACCGGGTCAGCGGCCGCGAGCCGCGCGAGCGCGTCTCGGTCGACACCCGCAGCGAATCCCGCCGCGAGCGTTTCGAGGGCGGGCGCCGCTCCGGCCGCTTCGTCGTCATCGGCGGCCAGCGCGTGGTCTACGGCTCGCCGGAATACCGTCGCCTCGTCACCATCGAACACCGCGGCGGCGACCGCGTGGTCGAGCGCTCGCGCCGGCGCTACGTGACCATCCGGGGTCAGCGCGTCCTCTACGGCTCGCCCCGGTACCGTCGCCTCGTCAGCATCGAGGAGACGACCACCCGCCGTCCCGGCACCCGCTTCGTGGTCGTGCGCGGCCAGCGCGTGGTCTACGGCTCGCCCGAGTACCGCCGCCTGACGGTGACCGAGCGCCGTGGCGGCACCGTCGGTGCCCGCTTCGAGGAGCGGAGTTTCCGGGGCAAGGCCGTCTCGTCCCGCACCGACGAGCGGCGTGACACCCGGCAGGAGACCACGCGAAACGTCCGCGCGAACCAGGAGACGTCGCGCGACGGCATCCGCAACGCCGATCCCCGCCGGCAGGGCGGCCGCGACGGCGCCTCGGCCGAGCGGGACACGAACCGCGGCCGCGGGACGGAGGGCTCGGGCATCCGCAACGCGGCCGACCGGTCGGGCGGCGCCGAGCGCGGCACCATGAACACCGGCGGCCGGACCGGCGGCCCCGAGCGCGGCATGAATGCCGGCGCGCAGGACGGCAAGAACGGCAGCAAGAACGGCAGCATGAGCGGTGGCGGTGCCGGCGAGCGCACGGGCGGGCAGGGCGGCGCGGGCCGCAACTGAACGCAGAACGTGGCGCCGGGCCTCGTCGCAGAGGTCCGGCGCTGCGCCATGTCCGGACACGCCGCCGGGCTTCAGGCCTTCAGGACCGGATCGGAGATGTCGCCGCCGCCCCGGCGGGCGAGGTAGGCCGGCTGGAACAGGCACATCCGCACCGCGTCGCGGTACTTGCCGTTGACGAAGAACTCGTCCTTCAGGATGCCCTCGGGCTCGAAACCGCAGCGCTCGTAGATCCGCACCGCGCGGGCATTGTCCTTGTCGACATGCAGGTAGAGCTTGTGGATGTTCAGGACGCTGAAGGCGTAGTCCATGGCGATGCGCGTGGCGCGCGGGGCATAGCCCTGGCCCTGGAAGGCCGGGTGGATCGCGATCTGGAATTCACAGCGTCGGTGCAGGTGGTTGATCTCCACGAGCTCGACGAGGCCGGCGGGCGCGCCCTCCGAATTGGCGATGATGAAGCGCCGCTCGGTCTGGTTGTGGATGTTGCGCTCGTAGAGCTGCGCCAGTTCGGCGAAGGACTCGTAGGCCTCCTCGAACCAGTAGCGCATGATGCTGTCGTTGTTGTTGAGCTGATGCACGAACATCAGGTCCTCGCGCTCCAGCGGGCGCAGCTTCACCGGCCCGTCCGCCGCGATGGTGCGGGGCGTGAAGACGGTCATGATCCGAAGGCCCTCATGGCGCCACGCATTCGGCGATGAGGCGGTCCATGAAGGCCTCACCGGCGCGCAGCGCCGCCAGGGTGATGTACTCGTCCGGCTGATGGGCCTGGTCGATGGAGCCGGGGCCGCAGACCACGGTGGGGATGCCGGCGACCTGGAAGCGCCCGGCCTCGGTGGCGTAGGGCACCGAGATCGTGTGGTTGCGCTCCGCCACCCGGAGCGCCAGCCGCTCGGCCGCCGAGCCGGGCTCGGGCGCGAGGCCCGGCACCGAGACCTCCTCCAGCGTCTCGATCCGCCCGTAATCGCCGTAGCGGTTGAGCCGGTCGCGCAGCACCGTGCGCACCTTGGCCTCGAACAGGGCCGGGATCTCGCCCATGTCGAGGTCGGGCAGGCCGCGGAACTCCCAGTGGAAGGTGCAGACCTTGGGCAGGATGTTGCGGGCCGTGCCGCCCGCGATGGTGCCCACATGCACGGTGGTGGCGGGCGGGTCGAAACGCCCCGAGGCATCGCCCCGGGCGATCATCGCGTCGGCGATCCGGTTCAGCTCCGCGACGAGGTCGGCCGCCGCCATCACGGCGTTGGCGCCGAGCATGGGTTTCGCCGAATGCGCCTCGTGCCCGTGCACGGTCGTGAGGTAGGTGACGATGCTCTTGTGCGCGTCGGCCACCTCCAGGTCGGTGGGCTCGCCGACGATGACGGCGGCCGGGCGCGGCAGGTCGGCCCCGAAGCGCGCGATGGTGTCGGTCACGCCCAGGCAGGTGGTCTCCTCGTCGTAGGACAGGAGGATGTGGATCGGGCGCTTGAGGTCGGCGGCGCGAAAGCGCGGGATCGCCGCGAGCGCCAGGGCGCAGAAGCCCTTCATGTCGACGGCGCCGCGCCCGTAGGCGCGCCCGTCCGCCACCCGCAGGGTGAAGGGGTCTGTGCTCCAGGCCTGGCCCGTCACCGGCACCACGTCGGTATGGCCCGAGAGCACGACGCCGCCGTCGACCATCGGGCCGATGGTCGCGAACAGGGCCGCCTTGTCGCCGGTCGCGTTGGGCACCCGGACGAAGGGCACGCCGAGACCGTCGAGGGAGGCCGCCACGCTGTCGACGAGCGCGAGATTCGATTTCGCGCTCTCGGTGTCGAAGGCCACGAGCCGCGCCAGCCAGTCGAGGGTCTCCGGGCGCGGGCCTTCGGACATGATCCTAGTGCACGCTGCGGCGGACGTGGGGCGAATCGAGGGAGAAGGCCGGGATCTCCGCCTCGAAGCTCTCGCCGCCATGGGTCGCCATGGTGTAGCTGCCGGCCATCAGGCCGTCCGGCGTGGTGAGGGGGCATCCGCTCGTGTAGCTGAACGATTCGCCCGGCTCGAGCACCGGCTGCTTGCCGACGACGCCGGCGCCGCGGACCTCCTGCGTCTCGCCGCGCCCGTCGACGATGCGCCAGTGGCGGGAGCGCAGCTGCACCTGCTCGGGACCGTTGTTCACGATCTCGACCGTGTAGGCGAAGAAGTAGCGGCTCTCGGCCGGCGACGATTCTTCCTCGACGAAGCGTGGCATCACGGTCACGCTGATTCCGCGCGTCTGAGCCTTGTACATCCCCGTCATGCCTCCCTGGCCGGACCTGAACCCCGAGCGCGCTGCGTTCGCGACAAGCACAGGGCGCCGTGGTACGGCCCTGGCAAAACCGCGTCAATCGCGGCGAATGCGGGGGTGCCCGCGCAAGATCGAGGTCCGTGTCCCGTGGTCGAGGAGACCGTTTCGCGCCTGCGCGTCCCGTCGGCCGGCCGGGCGCTTCTCGGCAGCCTCGCCCTGGCGGGGCTGACCGGCGCCTTCGCCTGGGCCGCGCCCGAGCACAACGGCTGGGCCGCCCTGGCGCTCGCCGCGGCGCTGGTCCTCGACGGCCTGGCCCAGGCGGCGGGGGCCTGGCTGTCCCGTCGCGGGGGAGGCCCGCCGCGGATCGCCGGTCTGCCCTCCCTGGTGCTGGCCTTCGGACCGGCCGCCGGCCTCGGCGCGGTCCTGTTCGCGGTCGCCCTGGCGCTCTGGCCGGCCGGATTTCCGATCCTGGCCAGCGCCGTTGCGGGGCTGATCGCCATGGGCGCCATCGCGCGCCTCGCCCTCGCCTGGATCGTGCTGCGGATCGACCGGGATCCGGAGGCTTAACCGGACCTTAGGCGATCCGGCCGCATTTCGTGCAGAATGCGGCGTTCCCGCCCCGGCCGCGCCGGGGTGGTGCCCGATGGACGAGCGGGTGGTGCGAACGGATGCCGGACGCGATGCAGGACGAGGCGGCGGGCCGCCGGCACGGGATTTGGGCCGCGGGCGGGATCGAGGCCCTGACGCGTGCGGGCGCGATCCGGCCGGACACGCCCTACGCGCCGGACCAGATCCAGCCCGCGAGCCTCGACCTGCGCCTCGGCGCCCGGGTGTTCCGCGTGCGCACCAGCTTCCTGCCCGGCACCCGCACGGTCTCCGCCTGCATCGCGGCCTTCGCGCTGCACGAGATGGACCTGCGGAACGGGGCCGTGCTCGAGACCGGCTGCGTCTACATCGCCGAGTTGCAGGAGCACCTCGCCCTGCCGGGCGACCTCGCCGCAAGCGCCAATCCGAAGAGCTCGACCGGGCGCATCGACGTCTTCACCCGCGTCATCACCGACCGGGGTGCCGCCTTCGACCAGGTCGAGGCCGGCTATCACGGGCCGCTCTATGCCGAGATCTCGCCCCGCACCTTTCCGGTGAAGGTCCGGACCGGCTCGCGCCTGTCGCAGATCCGATTCCGGCGCGGCGAGCCCCGGCTCACCGATACCGAGCTCGCGGCGCTGCACGCGGCCTCGCCCCTGGTCGACGCCCCGAACCCGACCTTCCAGGGCGGGATCGGGGTCTCCATCGACCTCGCGGGCTTCTCGGGCCTCATCGGCTACCGCGCCCGGCGCCATACCGGGCTCGTCGACGTCGACGCGCCCGGCGCCCACCGGGCGGCGGATTTCTGGGAGCCCCTGCACGCCGACCCGTCGCGGGCGCTGATCCTCGATCCCGGCCAGTTCTACATCCTGGCCTCGAAGGAGGCGGTGCAGGTGCCACCCGATTTCGCCGCCGAGATGGTGCCCTTCGACCCCCTGGTGGGCGAATTCCGGGTCCACTACGCGGGCTTCTTCGATCCGGGCTTCGGCTTCGCCGCCGCCGGCGGCGCGGGGGCCCGCGCCGTCCTCGAGGTGCGCTCGCGCGACGTGCCGTTCCTGCTGGAGGACGGCCAGATCGTCGGCCGCCTCGTCTACGAGCGCATGGCCGAGCGTCCCGCCACCCTGTACGGGGCGGGCGCCGGCTCGAACTACCAGGCCCAGGGGCTGAAGCTCTCCAAGCACTTCGCCTGAGACAAGCACTTCGCCTGAGACAAGCCCTGCGCCCGAGGCGCGCCCGGCGCTCAGGCGATTCTCAGGGCCCAGATCAGCGACAGGCTGACGGCCAGGAGGACGACGAGGGAGCCGGTCACCGCCAGTGTGACCCGGCCGCCGACCCGCGCCAGCACCCGCACGTCGACGCCGAGGCCCAGCGCCGCCATCGACACCACGGTGAGGAGGCCCGCCAGACGCGTCACCGGCTGGGAGGCCGCGTCCGGGACGAGCCCGAGCGAGCGCAGGGTCGCGAGCGCCAGGAAGCCCAGGATGAACCAGGGCACGATCTTGAAGAACCCGAGCCGGCCGGGGCGGCCCTTGGCCGAGCCGCCTTCCGCCGGCAGGTACGGCGCGATGAACGAGAAGGCCACCACGACGGGCCCGAGCATCAGGACGCGCACGAGCTTGACCAGGGTGCCGACCTGGGTCGCCAGGATGCCGACCGGCACCGTGGCGGCGAGCACCTGCGGCACCGCGTAGACGGTGAGGCCCGCCAGCGTGCCGTACTGGTGCTCGGACAGGCCGACGAGGGGGATGAACAGGGGCAGGCCCAGCACCATCAGCACGCCGAGCACCGCCGTGAAGGCGATAGCCGCCACCACGTCCTTGCTGTCGGCCCCGATCACCGGCGCCACCGCGGCGATGGCGGAGTTGCCGCAGATGGCGTTGCCGCAGGCCACCAGGATCGCCATGCGGGGCGGCAGGCCCAGCACCCGGCAGATGGCGTAGCTGGCCACGATCGCCAGCACCACCGTGGCGACGATGCCGACGAGGAGGCTCGTCCCGGAGGCCACGATGGCCCCGAGGCTGATCGAGGCGCCGAGCAGGGTGACGGCGAGTTCGAGCACCTGCTTGGCCGAGAACGCGATCCCGGCCCGGTAGCGCTCGCCCGGGCTCCACAGGGTGCGCAGCGCGATCCCCAGCAGGATCGCGATGACCAGGGCCTCGACGTAGGGATGGCCCGTGGCGCGCTCCTCCAGGGCCTGCACGGCCAGCGCCGCGACCGTGACGGCGAGGCAGACGAGGAGGCCCGGCACGAGCGAGGCGATCCGGCCGCCGGCGGCCCCCGGTCTCCCCGCCCCGGTCGGGGCCGTCGTCATGCTCTTGGTGCTCATGCTGCCTTTCCGTGAGGCAATCGGAAGGAAATTCTGCCCCGGGCTCGCCTGCGAGAACAATGCTCTCCCCTGGCGAAAATCTTCGCAAAACCCATCCATTGATCGGGCAGGGTCGAAGCGCGACATTCACCCCCATGAGCAACCGGTCCGACACTGCGGCGATGGCCTACGATCCCTTCGGCGAACCCGTCGAGATCGCCTGCCAGGGTACGGCCAGCGCGGGCGACCGCCGGGCGCGCAGCGTCGCCGTGGTCGGCTTCTGGCTGGTCGCCGCCGTCCTGACGGCGAGCCGCGTCTACCTGGCGGACGAGCCGGTGGCGCAGATGGTCGCGAACGCTCATGCGCAGGTTGCCGCCTTCATCACCGCCATCCTGTAGGACGGTCCCGTCGTCTAGTACGCCGCCGCGAGGTATTCGGCGATGGCCTTGCCGTCGGCCTCGCTGATCGGCGCGTGATAGACCTTGCGCATCTTCGTCACCTCGCTGGTCCAGAAGGCCGCCCCCTTCCCCGGCGGCTGCATCGCGATGTAGTCGACCGAGTGGCAGCTCTGGCAATTGGCCTCGGCCGCCGCGAGGCCGGCCTCGTGGCCGGAGGCCGGGCGCAGCTGCGTGGTCGGCTCCGGCAGGTCGTAGCTCCGCGGCGCGGCGGCCGCCGGAAGGCCGGCCCAGGGTCCGGCCAGGAGGCCGCTGGCGGCCAGCGCCGCCGCGAGGGGGCGATAGGTCATCCGGTTTCTCCGCTCGCCCATCCTCACGCTGCCTGCACCCGAACGGTCTCGACCACGTTGCGCAGGTAGCCCGGCGGATTCCAGAGCGGCTCCATCGGCTGGGTCGCGCCGTCGTTGCCCGTCGCCCGGACCCGGAGCGCATGCGCACCGGCGGGGAGGTCCACCGATCGGGTCCAGGGCCGGAACGAATAGCGTCCGAGATCGGGACCGAGGGTCGCCTCGGTCCAGGTCCGCCCGTCATCGGTGGAGACCGCCACCGCGCGAATGCCCGAGCCGCCGTCGAAGGCGATGCCGCGCAGAGCCGTCCGCCCGGCCGGGATCGCGGCGCCGTCGGCGAGGTTGGTGACGAAGGAGCGGATGGTGAACCGGTTGATCGGCACGGTGGCCTTGGGGGCCTGGCCGGGCTCGACGCAGGCGCAGGCGTTGTCCGGGATGCGGTAGGCCGACGCCATCCAGAAGCCCTCATAGGGCCTGTCCGTCACCGTGATCGCGTTGAGGTGCTTGACCCAGTAGGTGCCGTAGAAGCCCGGCACCACGAGGCGTAAGGGATAGCCGTTGAGCCAGGGCAGGTCCTCCCCGTTCATGGCCCAGGCCAGCATCACCTCGCCGTCGCGGGCGTGGTCGATGCCGAGCGCCTTGGCGAAGTCCGGAGTCTCGGGCAGGACCGGGCCGTCGAGGCCTTCGAAGACGACCTGCACGGCGCCGGCCTTCACCCCCGCCCGGTCGAGCACGGCCTTCAGGGGCACCCCGGTCCAGCGGGCGTTGCCCATGGCGCCGTTGGCGAGCTGCCCGCCGGCGACGCGGGGCGCGACGAAGCCGCGCGAATTGCCCGAGCACTGGTTGACCGCGACGATCTCGGCGGCCGGCATCGCCTTCAGCGCGGCCAGCGACAGCGCGACAGGCCCGTCGACATGCCCCGACACCGTCAGGCGGAAACGCTCGGGGTCGATGGCGGTCGGGATGTCGGCGAGGTGGTAGCGGACGAAGAAGGCGTCGTTCGGCGTGATCACGGCCTCGTCGAACACCGCGAAGGGCGTCTCGAGCTGCGGGGGCCGCGCCGTCATCTGCAGGAGCGGGCGCTTGCCCGGATAGGCCACGAGGGGGCGCTCGCCATTGCCGAACGGCAGGGTGACGGCCTCGCCGGCCCGGGCCGCGAAGGGCGCGAGGGCCGCGCCGAGCAGCCCGGCCCCGGCCTGCCGCAGGAGCGTTCGGCGATCGGTCTCGGTCATTCCGGCATCTCCCCGTCCGGCTGAAGGCGTCCGCGCGGTCATCGCAGGACGGAGGCGTAGTGGATGTCCTCGGTGAGGCAGGTCGACAGGCGCCACTCCACCGGCCGGTCCTCGAGGTCGACGGCGACGCGGTCGACCTCGAGGACCGGGATGCCCGCGGGCATCCCCAGCAGGGAGGCCCGGTCGGGGCCGAGCGCGATGGCCTTCAGGCGTTCGTGCGCGGTGGCGATCGTGATGCCGAACCGGGTCGCGTAGAGGCTGTAGAGCGTGTTCGGAAGTTCCATCGCCGCCAGGCCGGGGAACAGGCTCGACGGCACGGCGATGGTCTCGACGAGGCAGACCCGCCCGTCGAGGGCGCGCACCCGCTCGAGGCGCACCACCCGCGCGTTGCGCAGGAGGGCGAGGCGGTCGCGCTCGTCGAGGGTGGCCGCGGCCTCCGCGATCGAGACGACGCGGCTCGTCGGGATGCCGGCCACCGCCCCGTCGGGGCGCAGCTTGAAGAAGCGGAAGACGCTCTGCTTGTCGTCGTGCTCGGCCACGAAGGTGCCGCGCCCCTGGCGGCGCACCAGCAGGCTGTCGGCGGTCAGGGCGTCGAGGGCCTTGCGGACCGTGCCCTGGCTGACGCCGAGCTCGGCCGCGAGGACGCCCTCGCTGGGCAGGATCTGGCCCGGCTGCCAGACCGCATCGGCGAGGCGGCGCAGGAGCGTGTCGTAGACCTGCCGATAGAGCGGCCGGAAACCCACCGCATTCCCACCTGTGCGTTCCATGTCGGTGCGCCGCTGCTCCCCGGGCGTGGGAGGAGGAAAGGAGAGGTTTCCCAGCACGGTGTCCCGTCCTTCGTTAAGGCCGAGGCCGGCTCCGGGCAATCGGTCGACCCGCAGGGCCGGCGGCCGGGGGCGCGCTCCGTTCGGAAGGTCGGCCTTCATCCTCAGAGGGCCTCGATCTCGGCCACGAGGGCGTCCGGGACGGCGAGCCCCTCCGCCTCGGCCCGGGCCCGGAGGGCGAGGCGGCGCGCGCCCGGCAGGCGGGCCCCGTCCTGCGTCTCGATGGAACCGGCGAGATCCGCGAACCGGGCCAGGGCCCCGGGGCCGAAGGCATCCGCCGCGAGGGCGATCACGAGCTGCCCGGTGCCGGGCGGATCGCCCTCGGCGTCGAGGAACGAGCTCGCCTCGCCGGCGAAGCGGCCCCCGGTCAGGCCGGCCGCGAGGAGTTCCACCATCAGGGCCAGCGCCGTGCCCTTGGCGTCGCCCAGCGGCACCATGGTGCCCTTGAGGGCCGCGGCCGGGTCGGTGGTCGGCTGCCCGGCCGCGTCGAGGGCCCAGCCCTCGGGGATGGCCTCGCCGCGCTGCCGGGCGGCCATGATCGGGCCGCGCGCCACCTTCGAGAGGGACAGGTCGACCACGATGGGCGCGCGGCCGGGCAGGGGGCAGGCGAAGGCGAGGGGGTTCGTCCCGAACACCGCCCGCGAGCCGCCCCAGGGCGCCATGGCGGCGGGAGTGTTGGCCAGCAGGATCGCCACGAGGCCGGCCTCGGCCAGGGCCTCGACGGGGCGGCCGGCCGCGCCGCAATGGTGGGAGCGCCGGATGCCGGCCGCGGCGACGCCCTGCTCCCGGACCAGGGCCGGAAGCTGCTCCAGCACCGCGTCGAGCGCCGGGTAGGCGAAGCCGTGGGCGGCGTCGACGGCGAGGAGGCCGGGCCGGGGCCGCGTCACCGCGACCACGGCGTCGCCCACCACCTTGCCGGCCCGGACCTGGGCCGCATAGGAGGCCACCCGCGAGAGCCCGTGGCCCTTCAGCCCGTCGGCCTCGGCGCCCACGAGGGCGCGGGCGACGCTGCGGGCGGCGGGCGCCTGCGTTCCGCAGCGGACCAGGGCGTCGGTGACGAGGGCGTGGGCGGCGGCGAGGCTCAGGGTGGTCATGTGGGTCAGCCCTCGGAGAGGTGGCGACGCACGGCCTGCGCCGTGACGCGGGACACGCGCACGTTCGATTCCCGGGTCACCCCGGCGATGTGGGGCGTCAGGATGAGGTTGGGGACGTCGCGGAAGGGGGCGCCGGCGCCGGCATCGAGGGGTTCCTGCGGGAAGACGTCGAGGGCGGCCCCGCCGAGGTGACCGGCGCGCAAGGCCGCCGCCACGGCCGCGCCGTCGACCACATCGCCCCGCGCGGCGTTGATCAGCACCGCCCCGGCCGGCATCCGGGCGATCGCGGCCGCATCGATCATGCCGCGGGTCTCGGGCGTCAGCGGCACGTGCAGGGACAGGACGTCGCTGCCGGCGATGAGGGCGTCGAGGTCGGCGCGCGCGACCGCAGCCCCGTCGGGCCGCCAGGCCGCGTCGTCGGCCGGCAGGAAGGGGTCGTGGGCCGAGACCCGCATTCCGAGGGCGAGGGCGCGGCGGGCGGTCTCGCGGGCGATGGCGCCGAAGCCGACGAGGCCGAGGCGCTTGCCCGAGATCTCCCGGCCCATCAGGGCGTTGCGCGGCCAGGTCCCGGCCGCCACCGCGGCGGTGGCGCCGTAGGCGCCGCGCAGGAGCAGCATCGCGGTGCCGATCACGTACTCCGCCACCGCGACGTCGTTGGCGCCGGTGGCGGGATAGACGGCGATGCCGCGGGCGCGGCAGGCGGCGAGGTCGATGTTGTCGAGGCCGACCCCGAGGCGCCCGACCGCCTTCAGGTCGGGGGCGGCGGCCAGGAGGGCCGCGTTCACCTGGGTGCGGTTGCGGACCACGAGGGCGTCCGCGTCGGCGAGCGCCGCCCGCAGGTCCTCCGGCCGGTCGACCAGCGCCGGGTCGTAGAGCGTGGCGAACCCGGCGAGTTCGGAGGCGATGGCCTCCGCGTCCATGAATTCGCTGATCACCACCTTGGGGCGGCGGGTCGGTGACTCTGCGCTCGTCGGCATTTCGCTTCGGCTCGGCTTGCGGGGGACGGCGTCGCGGGACGGTGCCCGCCGCGTTCCGGGGCGGAACGCGGCGGGAGAGGCTGCGCCGTTCAGGCGCTCCGGTAGAGCTTCGTCATCACGAACTCGCGGTGGCCGAGGGACTCGGCGGCCGTGAGCCGTCCGTTCGCGGTCCGCACCACCATGTCGATCAGGGCATCGCCGGCCTGCGGGATGGTCATCTCACGGGTGAGCACGCCCGAGACGTCGACGTCGATGTGCTCGCCCATGGTGCGCACCGTGCGGGGGTTGCCGGTGATCTTGATCACCGGGACGATTGGGTTGCCGATGACGTTGCCCTGGCCGGTGGGGAAGGTGTGGACCACGTAGCCCGCCGCCGCCATCAGGGTCACGCACTCGGCCGCCGCCGAGGAGGTGTCCATGTAGTACAGGCCCGGCCCCCTGGCGGGGGACTCGGCCGGCTGCAGCGCGTCGATGTAGCGGCAGTCGTGACCGATCTTCTCGAGGTTGCCGAGCGCCTTCTCCTCGATGGTGCTCAGGCCGCCGAGGATATTGCCCTTGGTCGGCTGGGAATCCGAGAGGTCGTCGGTCTTGTGGGCCTCGATGACGTCGTCCTGGTAGGACTTCCACATGGCGAACCACTTGTCGCCGATCTCCGGCGTGGCGGCGCGCTCGCGGCAGAGGTGCTCGGCGCCGGTGATCTCCGAGGTCTCGCCGAACACGCCGTAGATCCCCTGCGGGATCAGCTTGTCGTAGAGGTTGCCCACGGTGGGGCAGGAGGACAGGCCGGTGGTGGTGTCGGACTCGCCGCACTTCGTCGAGATCCAGAGGTCCGAGATCGGGCATTCCTCGCGGGGGAGCTCGGTGGCCCACTGCACGAAGCGCTTGGCCTGGTAGCTCGCCTTGGCGATGGTGGCGATGTCGCCGTGTCCCTCGATGCCGAAGCCGACCACGGGCTTGCCGGTCTTGGCGATGCCCTCGACGATCCGGTTGGTCCACTGGTCCTCGATGCCGATGACCACCACGGCGGCGACGTTCGGGTTCGAGCCGATGCCGATCAGGGTGCGGAAGTGGAGCTCCAGGTCCTCGCCGAACTGCAGGCGGCCGTAGGCGTGGGGGAGGGCCATCGTGCCCTTCACGTTGTTGGCGACCGCCTCGCAGGAGGCGTTCGAGAGGTCGTCCAGCGGCAGGAGGACGACGTGGTTGCGCACGCCGACGCGGCCGTTCTCGCGGCGCCAGCCCATGAAGGTGGCGGCCTCGATATCCGCCGAGGGCCGCGCGGAGCCGAGGGCGCGGGAGGCGAACTGGTCGGGGGCTCCGCCGACGAAGGGGGAGGTGGTCTCGGGGGCGTTCATGATGGACTCTCCGGGCATCGCGACCTCACCAGCGCTTCGTCTTGAGGTTCTGGACGTGGACGTGCTCGCCCTTGGCGACGTCCTTGATGATCTTGCCGATGTCCTGGCCGTACTTGATGGCCGTATCGCCCGCCTTCAGGTCGGCGAGCGCCACCTTGTGGCCGATCGGGATGTCGTGGCGGACATGAACCGCGAAGGTCGAATCGTTCTCGGTGATGACGCCGAACGCGTCGGTGTCGGCGCCGAGCCCTTCGATGACGGCGACGGCGACGTTGTCCAGCGGGCTGTGGGCGAGAAGGTGCGGCTTCGTCCGCCCCTCGCCCGATCCGGCGTGGCTGCTCATTCCGGGATCCTCCTTGGTGACGCCGTCGGCTCTTTGCGGCGACTGAGTCTTATATAAGACATCATAATTTTCGACGTCAACCGGGATTGCTCGATCGACGTCCGACACGGCACCCCAGCCGCACAATTCAACCCCGTTTCAGCAAGGTCTGGCGTGATTTTACTCGCCCGGCGCGGCCCTCGCTTGAATGGTCATGAATCTTATATAAGACAAGGATTCAGGGTATTCTGGCCCACGGTGCGGACCGCCCGTGCGGGGATGCCCCCCGACGATCCTCCGGAGACCGAGACGCACGTGAGCGAGACCCTCCAGATCGTCCTGTGCCTCGCCTGCGCGGGCCTCATCTCGGGCCTGACGGGCTTCGCCTTCGCCCTGGTGGCCTCCGGCACCCTGCTGTCGGTCCGGGCGCCCATCGAGGCGACGGCGCTGGTCCTCGCCTGCAGCATCCTCTCGCAGGCCCTGTCGGTGATGCGGCTGCGGACCCTGCCGCCACGGGCGACGGCCCTGGCGATGATCGGCCCGGGCCTGCTCGGCGCGCCGATCGGGATCTACCTCCTCAAGGACCTCAACCCCGAGATGGTGAAGGTGCTGATCGGGCTGTTCCTGATCCTCTACAGCGCGGGGGTGTCGCTGCTGCGCAGCGACTACCGGGTGTCATTCGGCAATGCCTGGAGCGACGGCGCCGTCGGCTTCCTCGGGGGCATCCTGGGAGGCATCGCGGGGCTGTCGGGCGCGCTTCCCACCGCCTGGAGTCTGGTGCGCGGCTGGGAGCCGCGCACGCAGCGCGCGGTCTACCAGAGCTTCACCCTGGTGCTGCAGGTCTGGTCCCTGGCGATCCTGGCGGTGTTCAACCCGTTCCCGCCCGAGCTTCTGGGCGACCTCGCCCTCGGGCTCCCCATCGTGCTGGTCAGCGTGCTCGTCGGGCTGTCGCTCTTCGCCAAGATCGACCAGCGCCGGTTCCGCTCCCTCGTCCTGGCGCTCCTGGCCGCCATCGGCCTGACCACGACCGCCCTGGCGCTTCCCGGCCTGCTGCACTGAGGCGGCCGACCCCGGGGTCAGCTGCCGGACTTGGCATGGACGTTGGCGAAGAACAGCTCCCGCCAGTCCCTGGCCCCGCGCCGGATCGCCTTCGTGCGCGCCATGAAGTCGACGTAGCGCAGGATCGCCTGGGGCGTCGTCGTGAAGGCGACCTGGGGCGAGGCGAGGATCGACGCGATCAGGCCCACATCCGACCCGTCGCGGGCGAGGCGGGCATAGGCCATCGCGGCCGCCTTCGGATCGGCCGCGATGGCGGCCACGGCCTCCTCCAGGGCCGCCGTGAAGGCGGCGTGGACGGTGGGATTGGCCTCCACGAAGGCGGCGGAGGCCCAGACCACGTTGAAGGTCGCGGGGCCGCCGAGCACGTCGAAGCTGTTGAGGATCGTGCGGATGCCGGGCTTGCGCAGCTCAAGTTCCTGGATCGGCGCGGCGGTGAAATGCGCGCTCACCTCCTGGCCCGCCAGGAGCGCGGCCATGCCGTCCGGGTGCGACAGGGTCACGGTCAGGCGGTCGAGGTCGTTGCGACGGGCTTCCCCGAGTTCCTTCTCGGCCGCCATCTGCAGGACCATGGCCTGGACCGAGACCTTGACGGCGGGCAGCGCGATCTTGTCCCGGTCGGTGAAGTCGCCGAGGGACCGGATGCGGTCCGCGTTGGTGTTCATGAGGAGCGGCATGGCGTTCATCGCCGCCACGCCCTTCACCGCCATGCCGGTCCCGTCGGTCTTCGACCAGAGCAGGACGAGGGGCGGCACGCCGCCGGCCACGAACTGGACCGAGCCGGACAGGAGCGCGTCGTTCATGGCCGCCCCGCCCGCCAGGGTGACGAAGCGGGCGCCGAGGTTCGGCAGGCCCTTCGCGGCGGCGTGCTTCCGGAGCAGGCCCTGCTCCTCCATGATCATCAGCGGCAGGTGCCCCAGGCTCGGCTGGCGGGCGATGCCGACCTCCTGCACCGCGGCGCGTGCCGGCCGCAGCCCGGCGAGGAGGGGCAGGCCCGCGCCGAGCAGCCCCCGGGCCAGAACCTCGCGTCGGCGCATGTGAACCTCCCTCGGTCGAAGCGGTGATGGGGCCTGTGCGGTCAGCCCGCCTTCGGCCGGCGGATCACGGGTGCGGGCACGCTCTCGATGAGCACGTTCAGGCAGGCCGGCAGGCCGCTCGCATGGGCCTCCTCCAGGGCCTGGGGCAGATCCTCGGCCCGGGTGACCAGGGCGCCGTGGCCGCCGAGCGCCGTGGCGACGCGATCGTAGCGCGAGCTCAGGAGGTCGCAGTGGCGCGCCCGGGCCGCGCCGTACTGGCGCAGCTGGATCTGGTACTCGGCGTTCCAGCGGGCATCGTTGCCCACCACCGCGATGAAGGGCAGGCCGTAGCGCACGGCCGTGTCGAACTCGGCCATGTGGAAGCCGAAGGTGCCGTCCCCCAGCACCGCCACCACGGGCCCCGCCGGGTCGTGGAGCCGGGCCGCCAGGGCGAAGGGCAGGGACGCGCCGATGGTGCCCGAGACCCCGTTGATGAGGCGCCGGGGTGCGCGCACCAGGGCCTGCGGCCATTGCCCGATCTCGCCGCCGTCGCAGATCAGCGTGCCGCCGGGATGCCGGTCGAGGAAGGCGGCGACGCCGCGGCACAGCTCCACCGGATGGAGGCGGCCCTCCGCGGCGCGCCGGTCGTCCCAGTCCGGGGGCCGGTACGCCACGGCCGCCCGCACGGCGGCGTGCCAGTCCGGCCGGCCGCCGGAACGAGGCTCGCCCGGGTCGCGGGCCAGGGCGGCGAGGGTGGGCAGCGCGTCGGCGGTGCCCGAGACGGCGAGCCGGGCCGGATCGACCCGCGCGGCGAGCGCCGGGTCGGGGTCGACGACGACGAAGCGGCAGGCCGGCGCCACCGCGGGCGCCTCGCCGAACTTCAGGGTGAAATCGAGGGGCTTGCCGACGAGCACGAGGCAATCGGCCTGCGCCAGCACCTCGGCGAAGGCGCCCAGGCTCGGATCGTTGAGGCCGCGCGGGCTCTCCATGCCGAGGACCGGCACGCCGGTGGCCGCTTCCAGCGCGGCCATCCGTGCGCGGCCCTCGGGGCCGCAGGCGGCCGGGCCGCACAGGATCAGGGGGCGCTGGGCGCGGCCGAGTTCCGCCGCCACCGCCGCGACGAGCTCGGCCCCGGGCTCGCCGATCCGGATCGTGGCGTCGGGAGGGGTCGACGGTGCGGCCGCCGCGGGCGCCTCCAGGAGATCGACCGGCAGGCTGAGATGGACGGGGCCGGGCCGGCCCTCGCGGGCGATCCGCATGGCCCGGGCGATGTCGTCCGCCAGGGTGTCGACGGAGGCCGCCGTCCACGAGGCCTTGGCCATGGGTCGGGCGATGTCGGCCTGGGCGAGTTCCTGGAAGGCGCCGCGCCCGAGTTCCGACAGGCCGGCATGGCCCGAGAGGAGGAGGACCGGGCTCTCCGCCGCGAGCGCCGTGAACAGGGCGGCGGCGCCGTTGGTCTGCCCCTGGCCGCCGGTGACCAGGGCCACGCCGACCTCGCCGGTCAGGCGCCCCCAGGCATCGGCCATGTGGACGCAGGCCGCTTCCTGGCGGACATGCACCACCGCGATGTCCGTGCCCAGGAGGGCATCGAAGACCGGCATGATGTGGTTGCCCGACAGGGTGAAGATGCGGGTGACGCCCAGGCGCTCCAGCGTCTCGACGACGACGTCGGCTCCGCTCGGCCGGCCCCGGGACTGGTCCATGGCGTCTCTCTCCGAGATCCGTCGGGTGGGCGCGCGGCCTCAGGCCGCGGCGTCGAGCAGGGAGGCGCCGGGGCGCACATGGGTGAAGGCGACGGGCTCCAGGGTGACGTCGAGCCCGTTTCCGCCCTGGCGCACCACGGTGTAGCGCGAGGTGGCGAGGTCCGAGGCCTCGGGGAAATCCTCCCGGAAATGCGCGCCGCGGCTGTCGGTACGGGCCAGGGCGGCGGCGCGGATCGACTGGCTGACGAGGACGAGGTTCTCGAGGTTGAGCCGGTCCATCCAGGTCAGGTTGTAGCGGCGGTTGCCGTCGGGAATGCCGGCCTCCGCGACCGCGGCGGCGAGGCCGTCGAGGCGGTCGCCGGCCCGGGCCAGGCCGGCCGCGTCGCGCAGGATGCCGACATCGTCCCACATGGTGGCGTAGAGAGCTTCGCGAATGGCCTCCAGGTCGCCGGCCCGGCGCCCGAGGGGACCGTAGGCGCGGGCGAGCCCCGCCTCGACGACGTGCAGATCAGGCTCGGCCCGATGCGTCACGCCCCGGACCGCGCCGGCCATGGCGGCGCCGGCCAGGCCCCCGAACACCGTCGAGTTGGCGACGCCGTTGCCGCCGAGGCGGTTGGCGCCGTGCACCCCGCCGGTATCCTCGCCCGCCGCGTAGAGGCGCGGCAGTTCGGTGCCGCAGCCGGGGCGGAAGGCGACCCCGCCCATCATGTAATGGGCGGTGGGGATCACCTCGACCAGGCCCCCGGCGAGGTCGAAGCCGCAATCGGCGCAGCGCTCGACCATGCCCTTGAACTTGCGCCGGACGTCGGCGGGGCCGAGATGGCTCATCTGGATGTAGACGCCGCCGTTCGGGCTGGCCTGGCCGTCGCGGATGCGCCGCATGATCGAGCGGCTCACCACGTCGCGGGTCGCCCGCTCCGCGCGCGGGTCGTAATGCTGCATGAAGCGCTCGCCCGAGGCATCGAGCAGGTAGCCGCCCGCGCCCCGCAGGCCCTCCTCCAGCACCGTTCCGGTCATCCGGGTGCCGGCGCCCGCGAGCAGGCCGGTGGGATGGAACTGCACCATCTCCATGTCGCGCAAGGGGAGCCCGGCGCGGAGCGCCATGGCGAGGCCGTCGCAGGTCTTGTCGCCGGACGGCGTGTGGAACTTGTACATGGTCGGGCCACCGCCCGTGGCGAGCAGGGTCGCCTTGGCCCGCACCAGCACGGGCACGCCGGTGCGCATGTCGAGCATCAGGACGCCGGCGAGACCGGAGCCGTCGGCCGCCGGGATCAGCTCGAGGGCGCGGTGGTCCTCCAGGCGACGGACGTCGCGGCGCCAGACCTGCTCGGAGAGGCGGTTGATGATCTCGATGCCGGTGAGGTCGCCCTTGTGCACGGTCCGGTCGAAGGTCTGCCCGGCGAAGGCCTTCTGGTGGACGCTGCCGTCCGGGTTGCGGTCGAAGAAGCAGCCGAGCTCGCTCTCCAGTTCGCGGATGCGGACCTGCGCTTCCGTGACCAGGGTCCAGGCCAGCGCCTGGTCGTTGAGCCACTTGCCGCCCTCGATCGTGTCCATGAAGTGGCGCTCGACCGAATCGCCGGGGGCGAGGGCGACGTTGTAGCCGCCCTGGACCATGCGGGTGCAGCCGCATTTGCCGAGCAGCCCCTTCACCGCGACGGTGACGTCGAGATCCGGCGCGGCCTTCTTGGCGTGCAGGGCGGCGAACAGGCCCGCCCCGCCGGAGCCCAGGATGAGGATGTCGGTCTCGATCGCTGCGAGGTCGGTCCGCATCAGGTGGCTCCCAGGCTCTGGATGATGGCGTCGCGCCGGCCGGCGACGTCGCGCTGGACCTCGGCGAAGAGCGAGCCGCCATGGGAATCCATGCCGACGAGCAGGGGGCCGAAATCGCGGATCGCGAACTTCCACAGGCTCTCGGGATGGAGATCGTCGAGGTCGATGTCGTCGATCCGCTCGATCCAGGTCGTCTCCAGGGCGGCCGCCCCCCCGACGATGGCGAGGTAGGCGCCGCCCTGCTCGGCGAAGGCCTCGAGGGTCTTCGGTCCCATGCCGCCCTTGCCCACGATGAGGCGCACGCCTTCCCGCCGCATCAGCGCATCGGTGAAGCGCTCCATCCGCATGGAGGTGGTGGTGCCGATGCAGAACGGGGCGTAGCCGACGGGAGCCTCGGCCGAGACCGGCACCTGGTGGACGTTGGGTGCGGTGTGGATGACGGCGTGGCCGGCGAGGTCGAGATGCGTCCGGCGCTCCCGGTCGAACATGTGGATCAGGGTCGCGTCCCGGATGCCGAACAGGGTCTTGCGCAAGGTCACGGTGTCGCCGATGCGCAGGGCGCGCGCCTGCGCTGCGTCGATCGGCATGTCGAGGATGTGGTGCATGGCGCGGGCCCTCCCGGAGGCGGCGTTCAGTCGAAGGCGATGCCGCCCGGGGTGAAGGTCGCCCGGGCCCTGCGGGCCGAGTGGCACTGGATGTTCACCGCCACCGGGTTCTGGGTGATGTGGGTCGCGGCGATCTCCACATGGACGGCGAAGCTGGTGGAGCGGCCGCCGAGCCCCTGCGGGCCGATGCCGAGCTCGTTGACGGCGCGCGACAGCTCCGCCTCGATCCGGGCGCCCTCCGGGTCGGAACAGGCGGTGCGCAGCTTGCGGGTCGCCGCCACCTTGGCGAGATGCATGCACAGGTCCGAGGTGCCGCCGATGCCCACCCCGACGATGGTCGGCGGGCAGACGCGGCCTCCGAGCTCGATCACCCGGTCGATGACGAAGCGCTTGACCGCGTTGATGCCGTCCGAGGGCAGCAGCATCTGCAGGAACGAGCCGTTCTCCGAGCCCGAGCCCTTGGGGATCATCTCCACCGACACGGTCTCCGCCCGGTCGTCGAAATCCACGTGGATGATCGGCACGCGGATGCCGCAGGAGGTCTGCTCGTTCACCCGGGTGATCGGATGGACCACGGAGGAGCGCAGGGAATGCTCGGTGGTGGCGCGGGCGCAGCCGCGCCGGATCGCGGCCTTGAGGTCCACGCCCTCGACGCGCACGTCGCGCCCGATGACCACGTTGTAGATCGGGATGCCGGTGTCCTGGCACAGGATGTTCCGGGTGCGCTCGGCCACCGCGATGTTCTCCACCATGGTGCCGAGGATCGCCCGGCCGGTGGCGCTGGTCTCGTCGCGGGCGAGATCGGCGAAGCCCGCCTTGATGTCGGGGGGCAGGAGCTTGAGGGCGCGGACGTAGAGGTCCTTGCACACCGCTTCGACTTCGGTGAGGTCGAGGTCCATGCCGGTCTCCTTTCAGGGGTTGGGCTCAGGCGCCGCCGAGCAGGAACAGGAGCCCGACCGCGAGCCCCGCCGCCACGCAGGTCGAGACGACGAGCGCCGTGCGCTCGCGGCGCGCGAACCACTCGATGGCGAGCACGCGCAGGCCCAGGACCAGGTGCAGGGCGAGCGCGCTGACGAGGCCCCACTCGGCCACGCGCACGAAGCCGTTATGGGTGAGCCCGAGGAAGCTCTCGAGGCGGTCCGCCCCCTGGAGCGCCGTCCCGAGGGCGATGAAGTGCATCGGCAGGAACAGGGCGAGGGCGATCCCCGAGAGGCGATGCAGCAGGGCGGCGGCGAAACCGGCGCGGGGGCGCGCCGCGCCGAAGGCGCCGCGCCGGGGCGGGGCGGTCTGGGTCCCGGCGCTCATGCGACGTAGACCGCGAGCGCCGCGCGCAGGCCGAGGACGAGGAGGAGCGCCGAGACGGCGAGCATAGCCCCGTCGAGGGAGCGTCCGCGCCAGCGCGTCCACTCGCGCAGGATGCCGCGCAGGCCGATCGGCGCATGGATCGCCGCCGCCACGACGAAGACGCCGTAGAACAGGAGGAAGGCGAGGTTGCCCTGCGTGCGGCCGAGGATCTCCCCGGCGGTGAGGCCGCCGCGCACGGCGTACAGGATCGTGCCGAGATGGACCGCCACCGCCACCGCCAGGATCACGGCGGTGCCGCGCTGGGCCACGTAGAGGAGGGGGCTCATGCCGACCTCCGGAAGTGCCGGGCCCTGAGCCGCTTCAGGGCGGACCGGGCGGTGGCGCGCTTCAGGCCCGCGATGGCGAAGGTCGGCGCCAGGGCCTTCGGGCAATGCTCGGTGCAGCTCATGTGGGTGTGACAGGACTGGCAGCCCGCATCCCCGGACACGGCCGCGAGGCGCGCCTCCTGACCCCGGTCGCGGACGTCGTTGACCAGGGTCCAGGCCCGGTTGAGGGCGGCCGGCCCGAGATAGTCGGGATTCCACGTCACCACGTCGCAGGCCGCGTAGCAGACGCCGCAATTGATGCACTCGATGCCGGCGTCCACCGCCCGGCGCTCCGGCGAATCCGGTGCCACCAGGGCGAAATCCTCGGGCGGCGCGGCGCCCGGTTCGAAGGCGCCGTGGGCGGCCGTCCACTTCTCGAAGAACGGCTCCATGTCGACGGCCAGATCCTTGACCACCGGCAGGTTGCGCAGGGGTTCGAGGGTGAGGCCGTCATCCTCCGCCACCGTCGCGACCCGCGTGCGGCAGGTCCAGCGCGGGCGGCCGTTCACCATCATGGCGCAGGAACCGCACATGCCGACCCGGCAGGCGAAGCGGTAGGCCAGGGTCGGGTCCTGCTCGCGCTGGATCTCGGTGACCACGTCGAGGACGGTCTGGGCCGGGCGCCGCGCCACGGTGAAGGCCTGGAAGCCGCCGTCCCGCCGGATGCGCACCGCCAGCGTCGCGCCCGGCGCGGCTTCGACGGCGGGATCGGCCAGCGACGCCGGGGAGACCGGGGCGTTCATGGCTCAGCGCTCCGCCTTGGCGGCGGCGCCGGGAAAGAACAGGTCGCCCTGATCGGCGGCCTTGGCGGAGACGAGACCGGCGCGGTTCATGTAGTCGAGATAGGCCAGCATGTTCAGGGGCGCGCTGGTCCACTGGGTCTGCGGCGCCTGGATGATCTCCACGGCTTCCGCCGGGCTCAGCCGGGCGTTCTCGGCCTTGATCCACAGGGCCGCCACCTTGGCGGGCTCGGCCTTGATCAGCGCCAGGCTCTCCTCCAGGGCGCCCCGGAAAGCGGCCACGATCTTCGGGTTGGCGGAGACGAAGCGGTTGCTCGCCCAGACCAGGTTGAAGGTGTGCGGCCCGCCCAGCACGTCGTAACTGTCGAGCACCTTGCGGGCGCGGGGATCCTTCAGCTCCATTTCCTGGAACGGGGGCGAGCCGAAATGCGCCGTGATCTCGGAGCGTCCGCCGAGCATCGCCGTCTGCGCATCGGGATGGCCCATCGAGACCGTGAGCGGGTCGAGCTTGCCCTGCTGGCCGGGCCCGAAGGCCTTCTCGGCGGCCATCTGCAGGGTGATCGCCTGGATCGAACTCTTCACCGTCGGCAGGGCGATCTTGTCCTTGTCCGTGAAGTCCTTGATCGACTTGACCGCCGGGTTCACGCTCACCAGCCAGAGCGGCATCGCGTTCAGGGCGGCGACGCCCTTGACCTGCAGGTTGCCCCGCGTGCGCCCCCAGATCGTCAGCATCGGCCCGACGCCGCCGGCGGCGAAATCGAGGTTCCCCGAGAGCAGGGCCTCGTTCATGCCGGAGCCTCCGGTGAAGCGCAGCCACTCGGTCTTGAGCTCCAGGCCCTGCTGGCGGGCGTGCTTCTCGAGAAGCTTCTCCTCCTCCATCACGGTCAGCGGCAGGTAGGAGATGCCGAACTGCTTGGCGAGGCGCACCACCGGGGCCTCCGCCCGGGCGGCGCCCGAGCCGGCCAGAAGGCTCGCCGAAAGGCTCGCAGAAACCAGGGCCGCGGCTCCGCAGAGCCGGATGAGACGGCCGAGCGCCATGTGTTCCTCCTGCGTAGGCCCGAATTCTCTGGTCCGGTGCCGAGGGCCACGATAGCCTCGCATCGACCCCTGTCAACGGTCATATGTCATATACATGAGTTGCCGATGTCGAACCGAAGCCGCGGCGCCGCCGAACCCCTGGGTCCTTCCGCGGCCCCGTCGCCGGTCGAGCCCGACACCGCGCCCCTGGCGAGCCGCCCGCTCTACCTGCAGGCGCGCGACCTGCTGCTGCGCCGGATCGTGGACGGGACCTGGAAGCCGGGCGGCTACCTGCCGAGCGAGCCGCAGCTGGCCCTCGACCTCGGCGTCTCGATCGGGACGATCCGCAAGGCCATGGAGGACCTCGTCGGACAGGGCCTGCTGGAGCGCCAGCACGGGCGCGGCACGCAGGTGGTGCCCCATTCGAGCGACCGGTCGCGCTTCCGCTTCCTGCGCTTCGTCCACGGCGACGGCCGGCCGTTCCGCCCCGTGGCCCATGTCCTCTCGGCCGGGACCGCACGGGCCGACGCGCAGGACCGGGCCGCCCTCGGGCTCGGACCGGGCGCGAAGGTGCTGGTCCTGCTGCGCACCCGCAGCGAAAACGGCGTGCCGATGATCTACGAGCGGATCGCGCTGCCGGCCGACCCCTTCGCCGCATTGAGGGCGGAGCCCGGCACCGAGATGCTGGAGGAGATCTACGTGCTCTACCAGGCGCGCTGCGGCCAGACCGTGGCGCGGGCGCGGGACACGATCGCCACCGACCGGGCGGCCCCCGCCATCGCGGAGGCCCTCGGCTGCCCGCCGGAGACGCCCCTGCTCCTCGTGCGCCGGGTCGCGGTGTCCCTCGCCGGCGCTCCGATCGAGTACCGCCAGAGCTGGACCGCGGCGCTCCGCTACCGGTCCGACCTCGACTGACGGACGGAAGACCCGTCCGACCCGGCCCGCCTCAGGCCTGCATGCCCCAGCGCTGCAGGGTGTGGCGCTCGATGGTCTGGAAGATCAGGTTCTCGACGCAGAGGCCGATGAGAATCACCGTCAGCAGCCCCGCGAACACGTTGGGGATGTCGAGCATGTTCTTGTTCTCGAAGATGAACCAGCCGAGGCCGCCCGAGCCCGAACTGACGCCGAAGACGAGTTCCGCCGCGATCAGGGTGCGCCAGGCGAAGGCCCAGCCGACCTTGAGGCCCGTGAGGATGCTGGGGAAGGCCGCCGGGATCAGGATCTGGGTGATGAGCCGGCTGCCGCGCAGGCCGTAGTTGCGGCCGACCATCTTCAGGGTCCGGGAGACCGAGAGGAAGCCCGAATGGGTGTTCAGCGCGATCGCCCAGGTCACGGAGTGGACCAGCACGAAGATCAGGCTGCCGTTGCCCAGGCCGAACCAGATCAGGGCCAGCGGCAGCAGCGCGATGGCCGGCAGGGGATTGAACATCGAGGTCATCGTCTCGAGGAAGTCCGTGCCGATGCGCGAGCTGATCGCGATGCCGGTCAGCACGGTCGCCAGCAGGATCCCGAGGCCGTAGCCGATCAGCAGCACCTTGATGGAGCCCCAGGCCCGCAGCACCAGCGTGCCGTCCGCGATCCCGCGGGCGAAGGCCGTCACGGTGGCGCTGAAGGTCGGGAACAGGAGGTCGTTGTCGAGGTAGCGCCCGTAGGCCTCCCAGATCAGGGCCAGCACCGCCAGGATCACGAGCTTGCGCAGCCAGCCATGGTTGTAGAGGCGCTCCATGGTCGAGAGCGGCTTCTCGACGATGGCGCCGCCATAGGCGCCGCCGATCTCGCGGACGATCTCGGGGCGGGCGGGGCGGAGCATGACGGGCGACACGAGCACCTTCGCGGTCCTAGACATTCTCCGCCTCCTTGATCTCTTCGGAAAACAGCATCTGGTGGATGCGCTTCTCCAGCAGCAGGGTTTCCTCCGGCGAGCCGGCCGTGTTGAGCTCGGCCTTGACCTCGCCGGGGTGGGGCGAGAGCAGGAGGATGCGCGAGCCGATCTTGATCGCCTCCGGGATCGAGTGCGTGACGAACAGCACCGTGAAGCGGGTCTCCTCCCACAGGGCCAGGAGTTCGTCCTGCATCCGGCGCCGCGTCAGGGCATCCAGCGCCGCGAAGGGCTCGTCCATGAGCAGGATGTCGGGCTCCATCGCCATGCCGCGGGCGATGGCCACGCGCTGCTTCATGCCGCCCGAGAGCATGTGCGGATAGCTGTCGGCGAAGGCCGCGAGGTTGACCTTGTCGATATAGTGCATGGCCCGCTCGTCGGCGGCCCGGCCCGACAGGCGCCCCGAGGCCTCGAGGGCGAAGGCCACGTTCTGGCGCACGGTCTTCCACGGCAGGAGCTGATCGAATTCCTGGAACACCATCATCCGGTCCGGGCCGGGCTCGGTGACGGCCTGTCGCTTCAGGCGGATCTGTCCCTCCGTCGGCGCCATGTAGCCGCCGACGGACTTCAGGAGGGTGGATTTCCCGCATCCCGACGGCCCGAGCAGGACGAACCGGTCGCTTGGAAAGACTTGGAAACTGACCCGGTAGGTCGCCGTGACGAGATGATGAGGGGTCTTGTACTGCAGCGTGACGCCATCGACTTCAAGCAGAGGCTCAGTGAAGTCCGATGGCAAGCCTGTCACCAAGCTCATAACATCCTCCCTTAAGCCACGCGCATGGCGGCGATTCTGTTTTCGCGAGCGGTCTGAAGCCGCTTTTCATCCGAACGCCTGCCTCACCGGCACCCGAAACCTGGAGCGCCGCAGAGTGGCACGATCGCTCCGGTGCAGCCAGAGCCCTGGCGCCACCGCATGCCCGACCGAAATCGTCCGTCGCGACACGTGGATACCAAGCACGATCCTTTCTGTAAATATAATAGCTATCTATTATAAGACAGGAATAAAAGACCAATCACGACGCTCTGACGCCGAGAGACCGGGATTTCGCCGCTCCGCCGGAGGCGGATCGTCGCCGGCCACGGGTCGCGGGAGAGGGCCTACCCGCCCGCTCAAGTTTGCGCGCATTACGCAAATTTCTTGACGCGATGCGCGTTATGATCAGAATGTTCTGGGTCGCTTCCGACAGAATCGTGCGGTCGACGTCACGAAATCTTCAAAATTCAAAAAACTGCGCAAAATGCGCATGGAGGAGACGCGCATGCAGATTCCGATCAAGCGGGCCATCGAGGCGGTGCCGGGGGGCATGATGGTGGTGCCGCTCCTGGCCGGCGCCCTGATCGCCACGTTCTTTCCCGGCACCCCGAAGCTGTTCGGCTCGTTCACCGGCGCGCTGTTCTCCGGCGCCCTCACGATCCTGGCGGTCTTCTACGTCTGCATGGGCGCCAGCATCGATTTCCGCGCGACGCCCTACATCATGAAGAAGGGCGGCACCCTGCTGATCGTGAAGGTGGGCATCGCCATCCTGCTCGGGCTGGTCTTCGGGCAGGTCCTCGGCGAGGCGCCCGTCGCGGCCGGGATGTTCGCGGGCCTCTCCACCCTGGCGGTCGTCGCTTCCATGAACGACACCAACGGGGGCCTCTACATGGCGCTGATGGGCCAGTACGGCCGCCCGCGCGACGTCGGGGCCTACACCGTGATGTCCCTGGAGAGCGGCCCCTTCCTCACCATGGTGACCCTCGGGATCGCCGGGCTCTCGGCCTTTCCCTGGCAGACCCTCGTGGGTGCGATCCTGCCGCTCCTCGTCGGCATGATCATCGGCAATCTCGACCGGGAGATGCGCGACTTCCTCGGCCGGGCGATCCCCGTGATGATCCCGTTCTTCGCCTTCGCCCTCGGGGCCGGCCTCGACCTGACCAAGGTCTGGCAGGCGGGTCTGCTCGGCCTCGCCATGGGCGTCGCCGTGGTGGTCGTCACCGGCATCCCGCTGTTCTTCGCCGACCGGCTCACGGGGGGGACCGGCGTCGCCGGGGTCGCGGCGGCCTCGACGGCGGGCAACGCCGCCGCCGTTCCGGCGATCGTCGCCTCGGCCAACCCGGCCTATGCCGATGCCGCCGGGCCGGCCACCATCCTGGTGGCGGCCTGCGTCGTCGTCACGGCGATCCTCGTGCCGATCGCCACCGCCTGGGCCTCCCGCCGCTTCGGCGGCGCCGCGGCAGAGGCCGAGACCCCGGAGGTCGTCGCGCCCGCCCGACCCGTCGCCGGTCGCTGACATGACCGCCGCCGATCCGGGCCGCCGCTGGCTGATTCTCGCCGACGACCTGACGGGAGCGGCCGACTGCGCCATCGCCTTCGGGCGGCGCGGCCTCGGCGCGGCGGTGACCTGGGGCGCCGCCGCGGGCCTCGACGTCCGGGACCTCGCGGTCCTGGCCTACGACGCCGACAGCCGCGGCCTGTCCGCGGCGGCGGCGGCGGAGCGGCACACCGGCCTGCTGGGACGCTGGCTCGAACCGGACCGGCTCCTGTTCAAGAAGATCGATTCGACGCTGCGGGGCCAGCCGGCCGCCGAGACCGCCGCCACGATTGCGGTCCTGGCGGCCCGGACCGGGTCGGCCTTCGGCATCTGTGCCCCGGCCTTCCCGGCCACCGGCCGGACCACCCTGGGGGGCCGGGTCCGGGTCGGGGGCCGCCCCCTCGAGGAGGCGGAGGTCTGGCGGCGCGACCACACCTACGCGAGCGCCGACCTCGGGGCCGTCCTCGCCGGCGCCGGCATCCGCGGCCAGACAGTGGCGCTCGCGGCCGTGCGCGGAGCCGGCCTCGCCGCCGACCTCGCCCGGATCGCCGCCGCGGGGCCGGCCGTCGCGATCTGCGACGCCGAGACCGACGCGGACCTCGACCGGATCGCGGCGGCGGGCCTGTCCGTCGCGCCGGCCCCGTTCTTCATCGGCAGCGCGGGCCTCGCGCATGCGCTCGCCGCGCTCCGGGCCGAACCCGCCGGTGCGCCGGCCCTCCGCGCGCCGACTCTCCTCGCGCCGAGCCGGTTCGGCAGCCTGATCGTGGTCGGCTCCCTGGCGGCCGCCAGCCGGGCGGCCACCCGCAGGCTTGCCGGGCAGGACGGCGTCACCCACCTGCCCGTCACGCCCGAGACGCTGCTGGGCGAGAACGCGGACCGCGCCGCGTTCGCCGCGCATGTCGCCGCCATCCTCGAGGCCGGCGGCGACGCCCTGGTGGAGATCACCGCGGCGGGCGCCCCCGACCCGGCCCTCGGCCCGCGCCTCGCCCGGAGCCTCGCCGAGGCCCTCGACCCGGCGGCGGCCCGGATCGGTGCCGTCGCGGCCACCGGCGGCGAGACCGCCGCGGCGCTGCTGGCCCGTTTCGGCGTCGACGGCATCCGGCTCGTCGACGAGATCGAGCCCGGCGTCTCCCTCGGCCTGACCCTCGGACGCCTCGCCGTGCCGGTCGCCACCAAGGCGGGCGCCTTCGGCGACGCCGACTCCCTCATCCGCATCCGCGAGCGCCTGCGCGCCGCCAGAATCGAAGGACGCCTGTCATGACCCGCTCCACGATCGCGATCACCATGGGCGATCCCGCCGGCATCGGTCCGGAGATCATCATGAAGGCCCTGGGGCATGCCGAGGTCCAGGCCGCGTGCCGGCCCCTGGTCATCGGCGACGCCGAGCGCCTGCGGCAGGCCGGCCGGATCGTCGGCTCGGGCCTTGCGGTCGCCTCCCTGTCCGCGGCCGGGGAGGCGGATTTCGACGGCGGGGCGGTGCAGTGCCTCGACCTCAAGGTCGTGCCCGCCGACCTGCCGTTCGGGCGGGTCTCGCCGGTGGCGGGGGAGGCGGCCTATCGCTACATCGAGAAGGCGGTGGCGGTGGTGCAGGCCGGGCAGGCCCAGGGCATCTGCACCGCGCCCCTGTCCAAGGAGGCGCTCCACGCCGCCGGCCACAAGTTCCCCGGCCATACCGAGCTCCTCGCCCACCTCACGGGCACGCCGGAGGTCTCGATGATGCTGGTCTCGCCCAAGCTGCGGGTGATCCACGTCACCACCCATATCGGCCTCATCGACGCCATCGCGAAGATCGAGCCCGGCCTCGTCGAGCGCGTCATCGCCCGCGGCCACGCCGTCCTGGTGAAGGCCGGCATCGCCGATCCGAAGATCGGCGTCTGCGCGATCAATCCCCATGCGGGCGAGAACGGCCTGTTCGGGCGCGGCGAGGAGGCGGAGAAGATCGCCCCGGCCATCGCGGCCTGCCAGGCGAAGGGCTGGGACGTGCGCGGGCCGCTGCCCGCCGACACGCTGTTCTTCCTCGCCGGACGGGGCGACTACGACATGGTGGTGGCGATGTACCACGATCAGGGCCACGGCCCGATCAAGGTCCTGGGGCTGGAGGCGGGGGTGAACATCACCGTGGGCCTGCCGGTGATCCGCACCTCGGTCGACCACGGCACGGCCTTCGACATCGCCGGCACCGGGATCGCCGACGAGCGCAGCCTGATCGAGGCCCTGCGCCAGGCGGTCGGCCTCGCCCCGAAGGCGATCGCCGCCTGAGGCCGCGCCCGTCCCGCGGCGCGGCCGCCGATCCGGGCGAAACGCCCTGGCCAGCGGCCGCGACCTGCGCCATGACGCGGGACCGAACCCGGGGGAGCCACGGACCCATGTCGATGCGCAGCCAGGAGCGTCGGGCGTTGCTGCTGGAGGCGCTGAGCGCCGGCGAGATCGACGTCGACGACGTGGCGGCCCGCCTGAAGGTCTCCGCCTCGACGGTCCGCCGCGACCTGCAGCACCTCTCCGCCACCCGGGCCGTGCGCCGGACCTATGGCGGGGCGATCCTGACGCGCCATCCGCCCGAGACCACCCTGACCGAGCGGCTCGCCGTGAACGGTGCCGAGAAGCGGGCGATCGCCCGCGCCGCCCTCGACCTCGTGGCGGACGGCGACACGCTGATCCTCGATGCCGGCTCCACGGTCGCGGCGTTCGGCCAGCTCCTCGCGCGGCGGCGGCTGCGCATCATCACCAACAACCTCGCGCTGCTGCCCTTCCTGGCCGAGGCGCCCGGGCTCGACCTCGTCGTCCTCGGGGGGGCGCTGCGGGCCACCAGCATGAGCACCGTCGGCCCCCTCGCCATCGAGGCCCTGCGCCTGATGACGGCGGACCGCGCGATCGTCAGCGCCGACGGGGTCGTGGCCGGGCGCGGCCTGTGCGAGGCGAGCCTCGACCAGGTCGCCCTCAAGTCCCTGATGATGCGCCAGGCGCGCGAGGTGATCGTGCTGGCCAATGCGGGCAAGCTCGGCCGCGCCGAGCAGACCGCCTGGGCGCCGCTTCCGCGCGACTGGACCCTGGTGACCGATTCCCCCGAACCGCGCGAGCAGCTGCGGCGCCTCGCCGAGGCCGGCGCGCGGATCCACGTGGCGCCCGACCGGGCGGGCTGAGGCCCGAGCCGGCTACCGCCGCCGCGTCTGTCCGAGCTAGGATCGGCCGATCCTGGGCCGGAGGCCGGACGCGTGCAGCGACGCCTGATGAAGTTCCTCCACACGATGGGGGCGACCGGACTGATGGGGGCGATGGCCGCCCTCGTCGTCATGCTCGGCGTGGCGCCGCCGCCGAGCGCCCTCGACGGCTACACCGCGGCGCGGGCCGCCATGGGCGCGGTCGCCACCTGGATCGTCCTGCCGAGCCTGGCGCTGACGCTGGTCTCCGGCCTTCTGGCCATGACCCTGAACCGCGGCTTCCTCAACGCGGGCTGGGCCTGGCTGAAGCTCGCCACCGGGGTGCTGATGTTCGAGGGCGTCCTCGTCTACGTGCAGGGACCGATGCGCCAGGAGGCGGAACAGAGCGCCCTGGCCCTGGCCGGCCGGGTCGATCCCGCCACCCTCGCGGCCACCCTCCGGCCGGAACGCAACACGCTCTGGGTGCTGCTGGCGGTGGCCACGGCCAACGTCGTCCTCGGCGTCTGGCGGCCCCGGCTCCTGCGCCTGCCCCGGTAGCGGATCGCGGTCCGGCCCCGATCCGGGCAGGGCCGCCGCCGGACGGGACGCCCTCGAGTCCCGGCGTGTGTTCAGGCCCGCGTTCTGGCGCCGAGCAAGTCTTCTCATGGAACGCGTCGCCCGACGGCAGGCAAAGGACAGCATCGCGCTACGCGATCGGAGGTCATCCGGCCACAGGCCGAGTCCTGATCAGGACGCGATCAGGTCGGATTCTGGTCCAAGCCGGTAGACGCATCGGGCAACCCGTTTAATCCCGAAAAATCGCACCCGTTTGTAGAATTATTCTGCTTGCACGGGTCTGTGGTATACCAAATAATACACATCTGCTGCCCGGCAAGTGAACCGCAGGATTCGCCTCAGGCGTGCCGGCTGCAATTGAGCATTTCGATCGGGACTCCCAACAAAACGCCTTCCGTCCCAAGCAAAACGAGGAACTCCGCCCATGGCGATGACTGCTGCCGCGCCCCCTATGACGAAGCCGTCCGTCAATCGATGGTTGCAATTGATTCTCGGCGTGGTCTGCATGGTCGCGGCCGCGAACATTCAGTATGCCTGGACGCTCTTCGTCCCCGAGATTCAGAAGACCTTCGGCTGGGATCGCGCGGCGATCCAGGTCGCCTTCACGATCTTCGTCGTGGTCCAGACCTGGCTGACGCCGATCGAGGGCTACTTCATCGACAAGTACGGCCCGAGCCGCGTGGTGCTGTTCGGCGGCCTGATGACCGGCCTCGCCTGGGTGATCAACTCCTACGCCACCTCGCTCACCGGCTTCTATGCCGGCTCGGTGGCGGGCGGCATCGGCGTCGGCTGCGTCTACGCCACCTGCATCAACAACGCCCTCAAGTGGTTCCCGGACAAGCGCGGCCTCGCGGTCGGCCTCACGGCGGGCGGCTACGGCGCGGGCTCGGCGCTGACGATCATCCCGATCGCCAACATGATCTCGCAAGGCAGCTACGCCCAGGCCTTCTTCATCTTCGGCCTGATCCAGGGCGGCATCATCATGCTGGCGGCCCTGGGCCTGCGTGGCCCCGCGAAAGGCGAGGTGGTCTATTCGAGCAAGGTGCTCCAGACCCGTCGCGACTACACCCTGCGCGAGGCCCTGCGCACCCCGGTGTTCTGGGTGATGCTGCTGATGTTCACCTGCACGGTGACGGGCGGCCTCATGGCGGTGGCCCAGCTCGGCGTCATCGCGCAGGATCTCGGCGTGAAGGAATTCCAGGTCAACCTGTACTTCTTCGCCATGGCCGCTCTGCCCTTCGCGCTGATGCTCGACCGGGTGATGAACGGCATCTCGCGCCCGCTCTTCGGCTACGTCTCGGACCGCATCGGCCGCGAGAAGACGATGTTCATCGCCTTCACCATGGAAGGCATCGGCATCGTCGCGCTGGGTTACTTCGGCACGAACCCGTGGGCCTTCGTCATCCTCTCGGGCATCGTGTTCCTGGCCTGGGGCGAGGTCTACTCCCTGTTCAGCGCCACCGCCGCCGACACCTTCGGCTCCAAGCACATCGGCAAGATCTACGGCGTGCTCTACTGCGCCAAGGGCTTCGCCGCCCTGTTCGTGCCGGTGGGCAACCTGCTGATGCAGGCGACCGGGACCTGGGCGACGGTGCTCTACACCGTGGCGGTGATGGACCTCATCGCGGCCTTCCTCGCCATCGCCGTGCTGCGGCCGATGCTGAAGCGCCACCACGCCGCGCAAGGCGTGGCCCAGCCGGCCGGCGCCCTGGCGCACGCCTGACCCGGCCGCGCCCCGGCTCCCGGGCCGGGGCGCCTCCGGGCTCCCAAAGCGAGCCGGGCCGGGAGCCCGGCTCGAAGCCGTCTGCGCCCCGGGCGACACCGAGCCGCCTCGGTCCGCCTTTCCACCGGCAAAGGTTCCGAGATGGCCCTGTCCGTTCTCCTCGCCCTGGTGAGCATCCCCTTCGCGATCGTCGTGCTGCAGACGGCCGACTTCAATCGCGACGTCTTCGCCGTGCTGTACGTGTCCTCCCTCGGCCTCGTCCTCTCGGCCATCCTGCTGGTCGGCGGATACTACCTGCTGCCGCTGCCGCCGATCGTCGCCGAGCCGGTGCACCGATAGGGATGCGCCGGCCGCAGCGCGCCGGGGGGCGGCACGGCCTCGTCCGCTCGGGTCCCCCGCATGAGCCGGGCTTCGGGCCGCCCGACCGCGCTGCAGCATGCGGCATAGGACATTCCGTTGTGCAGTGCGATAAGACGCGGTCGCACCGTCACCGGGGTCCCACGATGCTCTCTCTGTTCGTTCTCAGTCTGGCCGCCGTCGCCGTCGGCCCGATGCTGGCCCTGCTGATCGACGACGAGACGGCCGGACCGTCCGCCGCGGATACCGGCTCCGCGGGCATGTTCGTCGTGCTCAACGACAACGTCCGCGACCCGGTCCGGCGCGCCGCCTGATCCCGCGCCGGGAGATCCGTCGCTGCGACCCGGCCGGCTCGCGGCGCGACGGGTCTTTCATGCCCGGCCCTTTTCACGGAGCAGTCCCTGTTCGTGCGCAGTCCTCGAGGCGACGGGTCAGGGGGTTCTGGGAGCTCTGGCCGCCGCCGCGCGGGCCGGCCTGGCCAGCTTGACGGCCGGAGCCGCGGGCAGCGTCGGCTCCTCGATCGTGAGGGCGCCGCTCTCGTCGTCGAGCACCGGGATCAGGTCGAGGCTGAGGGCGGGGGCGCGCTCGCGGGCGCCGGCGGCCGCGGGCGCCGATGCGGCGCGGGTCGGCGCGGGGTCGGCGACTGCCGCGACGATCGGGGTCACGGATGGGGCCGGCGCCTCGACCGCGGCCCGGGCAACCGGCTCGCCGGCCCAGACCCGGGCCGGGGCGGGTGCCTCGTCCGCGACCGGGTAGGGCGCCTTCACGGTGAGGACGAGGAGGACCGGCAGGGCGAGGACGGCCACGAGGGCGAGGCCCGCGAGGGCACCGGAGCGCATGCCGCGCAGGACCGGATGGGGTGCGGCCTCGGATACCGAGCGCAGCGGTCCGATCCGATGACGGGATGCGCGGCGCCACCGCCGGGGTGGGGCGGGGCGGCGGGACAGGCCGTCGAAAGACTCCACGCCCATGACACAGCGTTGCGAGACCGGGACATTCCGGCAATGGCAAAGTGTTCGCTCACCGATACCGGCAAATCAATCCCTTTTGTCAGTGATGCGTCGGCACGGGGCGACGAATCTCTGATTTCCCGCAGATCAGGCCCCGGCCGCCTCCTGATCGACCAGCCAGACGAGGCGGCCAACACTGCGCAGGTGGCGCGCGGGCAGGTCCTCGCCACGCGCGAGTCGGCGCAGGGGTTCCTGCTTGCCGGCCCCCGTCACGAGGACGAGGGCCTCGCGGGCCGAGGCGAGGGCCGGGAAGGTGAGGGTGATGCGCGGCACGAAGGGGGCGAGCCCCGCCTCCGGCACGGGCGCCGTCCAGGCATGACGCTCGGCCACGGCCGGCTTGCCGGGGAAGAGCGAGGCGGTGTGCCCGTCCTCGCCCAGGCCGAGAAGGACGAGGTCGAACAGGGGACGGGCCGGGTCGAGGACGGCCGCGCCGTAGAAGGCCCGCAGGGTCTCGGCATAGGCCCGCGCGCCCGCCTCCGGCGTGCCGCCCGTCTCCATCCCGTGCAGGTGGCCGTCCGGGATCGGCGCGTCGCCGAAAGCCTCGCGGGCCATGCGGACATTGCTCGCCGCATCCGTCCACGGCACCATCCGGTCGTCGCCGAAGAACCAGTGCAGGCGCTCCCAGGGCAGCCGCGCCCGGTAGTCCGGCCCGCTCAGCCGGGCGTAGAGACGCTTGGGCGTCGAGCCGCCGGAGAGGCAGACCGCGATGGCCGGCCGCTGGGCCGAACCGCAGAGGGCCACCAGGCGTTCGGCGGCGGCCTCCGCCACCGCGTCGGCATCGGGCAGGATCTCGGCGGCCTCGGGCAGGGGGATCATCGGCGCGGAACCTCGATGGGGCGGGACGGGTCCGGGGGCTGCCCCCCGGATGCGCGGGGCGACCGCCGCGGGACTACTTCGGCTCCTGGTGCCCGCCGAAGCCCTTGCGCATGGCCGAGAGCAGCTTGTCGGCGTAGCTCGCCTCCTCGCGGGAGCGGAAGCGCGCGTAGAGGGCGGCCGAGAGCACGTTGGCCGGCACCGATTCCTCGATGGCGGCGTTCAGGGTCCAGCGCCCCTCGCCGGAATCGGCGACGAAGCCGGAGAAGTCGTCGAGGTGCTCGTCCTGGGCCAGGGCCCCGGCGGTGAGGTCGAGGAGCCACGACGAGACCACGCTGCCGCGGCGCCAGACCTCGGCGATGTCGCCGATGTTCAGGGTGAAGCGCTGGGCCTCGGGCAGGTCCTCGGAATCGGCGTGCCGGAGGATGTCGAAGCCCTCGGCATAGGCCTGCATCAGGCCGTACTCGATGCCGTTATGGACCATCTTGACGAAGTGTCCCGCTCCGCTCGGACCGGCATGGATGTAGCCGGCCTCCGCCCGCGGGTCGCGGCCCTCGCGGCCGGGGGTCCTCGGGATGGTGCCGACGCCCGGCGCCAGGGTCCGGAAGATCGGGTCGAGGCGCTCCAGGGCGGCCTTGTCGCCGCCGATCATCATGCAGTAGCCGCGCTCCAGGCCCCAGACGCCGCCGGAGGTGCCCACGTCGACGTAGTGGATGCCGGCGCCCTTCAGCTCGGCGGCGCGGCGGATGTCGTCCTTGTAGAAGGAATTGCCGCCGTCGATGACGACATCGTCCCGGGCCATCAGGCCGCCGAGGGTCTTCACCGTGGCCTCCGTGACGGCACCCGCCGGGAGCATCACCCAGGCGGCGCGGGGGGCGGTGAGCTTGGCGACGAAGTCCTCGACGCTGTCGGCGCCCGTCGCGCCCTCCGCCACCAGGGCGGCGACCGCCTCCGGGTTCTGGTCGAAGACCACCGCCTGGTGCCCGTCCCGCAGCAGCCGGCGGACGATGTTGCCGCCCATCCGGCCGAGGCCGATCATGCCGAGTTGCATCCCGTGTCTCCCGTGCCCGCGACGGCGCACCGGACCCGCGCCCGGCCGTCGCATGCTCCCTCGCCAGCAGGGCTATCGCATTTGGGCGGCGAGGGCGAGGCGGCGGTTCGGCCGCCGCCCCTGCCGCCCGCGCGCGGGTCTCCCCGCGCCGGACGCCGTCGATGCCCCCGCCTCAGGCCGAGGTCGGCCCGACGCCCGGCTCGGCCAGAATCGGGCCGGTCCCGACCTCGGCCGCCTGCGCCTCGACCACGGCGGCGGCCGTGACGTTGACGATGCCGCGGGCCGTCACCGACGGCGACAGGATGTGGGCGGGCTTGGCCGGACCGATGAGCAGGGGTCCGACGGGGAGGGCGTCGGCCAGAACCTTGGCGAACTGGAAGGCGATGTTGGCCGCATCCAGGTTCGGCAGGATCAGCACGTTGGCCGCCCCCTTCAGGCGCGAGGCGGGCATCACCCGGTCGCGGATGATCTCCGACAGGGCGGAATCGGCCTGCATCTCGCCGTCGACCTCGAGGTCGGACCGGCGCTCGCGGATCAGGCCGAGGGCGGTGCGCATCTTCACAGCCGAGCGCGAATCCGACTGACCGAAATCCGAGTGGCTGAGCAGCGCGATCTTCGGGGTCAGGCCGAAGCGGCTGACGTGCTCGGCGCAGGCCACGGCCACGTCCGCGATCTCCTCGGCGCTGGGATCCGGCCGCACGTGGGTGTCGGCGAGGAAGTAGGCGCCCTCCTTGGTGACGATCAGGCTCATGGCGGCGAAGTCGAGTACGCCGGGAGCGAGGCCGATCACGTCGCGGATCACCCGCAGGCGGGTCTCGAAGCGGCCCTCGAGACCGCAAATCAGCGCATCCGCCTCGCCGCGGCGCACCGCGATGGCCCCGATCACGGTGTTGTTGGTGCGCACCAGGGTGCGGGCGGCGTCCGGCGTGATGCCGCGCCGTCCGGCGGCCTCCAGGTAGGTGGCGACGTAGTCGCGGTAGCGCGGATCGTCCTCGGGATCGATCAGGTCGAAATCGACGCCCTGCTTGAGGGAGAGGCCGAAGCGCTTGATCCGGGTCTCGATGACGCGCGGGCGACCCACCAGGATCGGCCGGGCGACCTTGTCCTCGGAGATCGCCTGCGCGGCGCGCAGCACGCGCTCGTCCTCACCCTCGGTGTAGATCACCCGCTTGGGGTTCTCCTTCGCCTTGGAGAAGATCGGCTTCATGATGAAGCCCGAGCGGTGGACGAAGCGGTCGAGGCCGTCGGTATAGGCCTGGACGTTCTCCAGGGGGCGCCCGGCGACGCCCGAATCCATCGCGGCCTGGGCGACGGCCGGGGCGATGCGCAGGATCAGGCGCGGGTCGAACGGGCTCGGGATCAGCGAGCGCGGGCCGAAGGGCCGGGCCTCGCCGCCATAGGCGCGGGCGACCACGTCGGAGGGCGTCTCGCGGGCCAGCGCCGCGATCGCCTTCACGGCGGCCTGCTTCATCTCCTCGTTGATCGAGGTGGCGCCGACGTCGAGGGCGCCCCGGAAGATGTAGGGGAAGCAGAGGACGTTGTTGACCTGGTTGGGGAAGTCCGAGCGCCCGGTGCAGATCATCGCGTCGGGGCGCTTCTCCTGCGCCAGGTCCGGCATGATCTCGGGGTAGGGGTTGGCCAGCGCCATGATCAGCGGCTTGTCCGCCATCTTCTCCAGGTATTCGGGCTTCAGCACGCCGCCGGCCGAGAGGCCGATGAACACGTCGGCGCCCGGGATGACCTCGGCGAGCGTCCGGGCCTCGGTCTCCTGGGCGTAGACGTCCTTCCAGCGGTCCATCAGTTCGGTGCGGCCCTTGTAGACCACGCCCTTGATGTCGGTGACGGTGATGTTCGCGACGCGGGCGCCCAGCGACACCAGCAGGTTGAGGCAGGCCAGCGCGGCGGCTCCGGCGCCCGAGGTGACGATGCGGACGTCGGAGAGCTGCTTGCCGGCGAGTTCCAGACCGTTGAGGACGGCGGCCGCCACGATGATCGCGGTGCCGTGCTGGTCGTCGTGGAAGACCGGGATGTTCATCCGGGCGCGGCACTGCTCCTCGACCTCGAAGCACTCCGGCGCCTTGATGTCCTCGAGGTTGATGCCGCCGAAGGTCGGCTCCAGGGCGCAGACCACGTCGACGAGCTTGGAGACGTCGTGCTGGGCGACCTCGATGTCGAACACGTCGATGCCGGCGAACTTCTTGAACAGGACGGCCTTGCCCTCCATCACCGGCTTCGAGGCCAGCGGCCCGATGTCGCCGAGACCCAGCACGGCGGTGCCGTTGGTCAGCACCGCGACGAGGTTCTGGCGGATGGTGAGGGTGGCGGCCTCCTGCGGATCCTCGTGGATCGCCATGCAGGCGGCGGCGACGCCGGGCGAGTAGGCCAGCGCCAGGTCGCGCTGGTTGCCCAGCGGCTTGGTCGCCTGGATCTCCAGTTTCCCGGGCCGCGGCAGTCGGTGATAGACGAGCGCTCCCGACTTGAGATCGTCGGACATATTGTCGCCCATGGTCGTCCTCCTCAGGATTGCGCGCTGCCCCGGCGTCGGAGCGCGTGTCCCATCATCGGCGGGATTTTCGCTGGGGGCTCCTGTTGCACCGGCTGCCCAGTGGGCGCAACCCGCGCCGGGAGACCCGGATCGACCGTGCCCGCCCGCCGTTCGGACCGGTTTCCCCATCGGCACAAACTCCTATGCCGGGGCCTCCCTGTCGCGTCCGGATCGCGCTCCGACGCTGACGATCGGAGCGTTTTGTTCCATCGCGGCGCCGATCGCGCTCCCGGCCGCATGCGCGGCGGGGGCCGCGGGCGGCCCGGCGTTGCGGCGCCGCGCCGAATCCCGTACCCGCTTGCGTTCGAGATCCCCACCCGACGACGTGAACCGATCCAAGGCCCGCGACGATGTCCGACACGCCCCCCGACCGCCTCGCTGTGAATCCCAACAGCCCGTACTACGACGAGAAGATCCTCGAGCGCGGCATCGGCATCCGCTTCAAGGGCGTCGAGAAGACCAATGTCGAGGAATACTGCGTCAGCGAGGGCTGGGTCCGCCTCTCGGCCGGCAAGACCCTGGACCGCGCCGGCAATCCGATGACGGTGAAGCTCAAGGGCCCCGTGGAGCCGTATTTTCGCGACGACGCTCCGGCCGAGGGCTGAGCCTCAGGCCGACGCGTCCTCCAGCGGGAACGGCGTCGGCTCCCAGCAGGGCTCGATCTTGGTCCCGCGGATGTTGTCCGCCTCCCGGCCGTGCAGGATGTTCGCGAGGGCGGCCCGGTCGCCGGCCAGGAGCGGTTCGGCCACGCTCAGGACCATCCGGCGGCGTTTCTGGACCCAGGGGACATCGGGATACCGGTTTTCGCGAAGCTCCGGCTCCAGGGTTTCATAGAGCGCCCGCGCCGCAACAAGGTCGCCGAGAGCGATGTGGAAGATCAGGCGCATTTCCGGCCATTGCGGCACCTTGCGATCGGTGCCGTCGGTGTAGACCGCCCAGAATGCCGGCAGCGAATCGATCGCGCGAAGCCGGGGCAGCGCTTCCGTCGCGATGACCGAGAGCAGATCCTCGATCATCGTCGGGTCCGTCCAGTCCCAGTATGCCACGCGGGACGATGCAGGACGATGCAGGTAGCCGGAATAGCCGATGCTCGTCAGCGGATCAGAACCCGGTATGAAGGTCTGCAACATCGTCCATTGCGGCGTACACAGGTCCTTGTGCGAACTTCGGTCGATCAGGACGCGCAACGCCACGTGCCGAACCGGAAGCAGCCAGAGATAGTGGGACCCGATCTGTTTCAGGTCGTCAGACTGCGCTGCCAGCGGCCCGAAAACCTGTTTGATCTGCTTGGCGTTCGTCATCGGGACGGCCTTATTTCATTCACGATGATGCGCTGCGTGCCAGGGAAATTGATGGCAACCATCCGTGCGATCTGGGTGGCACGTAGCGCTGCCAGGCCGCTCTTGCCGGTCCTGAAATCAGAGACGGAGTCATCGAGGATACCCTGAACCTCGCCACGACGCGGACAGGCGGCGTCCAATTCCGCTTGGTCGACCCGACCGACCCACATCGCCGGATTGTTCGCATCTGCCCCGGGCTCATACGCGCTGGCCGGCGCCTCGAAGATCGCAGTTCCGTCGCGGTTCTTCCGGAGAGAGAGAGAACCGAGAGCAAGGCCAATGCGGCCTCGACGGTCGCCTTAATCCGTGAGCTGGAAGAGCCCGGGGCTCTCGCATTCTGGACGAAGGCCTCCGGCTCCACCTGACCATTGACCAGGGTGGCGCGCGACAGGAACTCGCCCATCTCGCCGTCGCGGATGGTCTGGGTCCGCCCCTCCATCTCGAAGAGGGTTCGGGTCCCGTCCGACGCGACGACGACGTGTCGCTCGTCCCAGGTCTCGGAGGGCCGGCTGCGCATCCGCAGCGAGAGCACCCGCGAGCCATCATCGGCGGCGACCTCCTGCCCGCCGTCTCCAGAGATCCATTGCCCGGCCCCGGTCTCGCCGGCGGGCGTCCGGGGCTGATCGGGATCGTATTTCCGGAAGAGGAGATGCTCGACGCGGAGCAGGCCGAGTTCGACCCTCAGGGCCGCGAGGTCATGGGGGAGTTTCGCGCGTTCCGCGCTCTCACGACCTGACAACGACATGGGCGGTGCTCCAGAGAGATTGAGCGACCGGCCCATTTCTCTCACGGAATCACCGAAATATCAATAAAAACCTATTTTAGCTTTATATTCAAAGACTGAGAAGGTCAGTCCGCGCTGACCCCGAGCACCCGCTCCCGCTTCGCCCGCTCACCGGCGAAATTCCGCACTGCCACGGCCACCGCCTCCGCCAGCGCCGCCTCGGAGGTCGGGTCGCGCAGGACGAGGCTGGTGACGGCGTCGGGGTGGTTCCGGCGCTGCTTCGGAGTGCGGGCGTGGTTCGAGACCCGCAGGGCGAAGGCGCAGGCCTCGGGCTTCAGGTAGACGCTGTCGCCCCGGGTGTTGCGGGCCACCACCGCGAAGCCCTGCGCCGTGAGGATCGCCACGGCGCGGACCAGGGCCTCGGCCGGACGGAGGAGGTGGCTCATGCGCGCCTCAGCGGGGCCTTCCCCGCGCGGGGAAGGCCGGTCTCGTCGCCTCAGGCGCCCTTCTCGGGCAGGTTGAGGCGGATGTGGAGCTCGCGCAGCTGCTTCGGCGTGGCCTCGGCCGGCGCCCCCATCATCAGGTCCTCGGCGCGCTGGTTCATGGGGAACAGCACGACCTCGCGCAGGTTCTGCTCGCCGCAGAGCAGCATGACGATGCGGTCGATGCCCGGCGCGATGCCGCCGTGCGGGGGCGCGCCGAGCTTCAGCGCGTTGAGCATGCCGCCGAACTTCTCCTCCAGCACCTCGACGCCGTAGCCGGCGATGCCGAAGGCCTTCTCCATCACGTCGGGGCGATGGTTGCGGATCGCGCCCGAGGACAGCTCGGTGCCGTTGCAGACGATGTCGTACTGGAACGCCTTGATGTTCAGGATCGTCTCGGCATCCGACGGGTCGAGGGCGAGGAACGCCTCCCGGTCGAAGTTCGGCATCGAGAACGGGTTGTGCGAGAAGTCGATCCGCTTCTCGTCCTCGTTCCACTCGTACATCGGGAAGTCGGTGATCCAGCAGAACGCGTACTGGTCCTTGTCGGAGAGGTTCAGCTCGTCGCCGATGCGGATGCGGGCCTTGCCGGCGAGCGCGGCCGCCTTGGCCTCGGTGCCGGCCGAGAAGAACACCGCGTCGCCGGCCTTGGTGCCGGTCTTCTCGGCGATCAGCGCCTGGACCTCGGCGGGGATGAACTTGGCGATCGGACCCTTGCCGGTCAGCGTGCCGGCGTCGTCCTCGAAGATGATGTAGCCGAGGCCCGGCGCGCCCTCGGCGCGGGCGAAGTCGTTGAGCCTGTCGAAGAACGAGCGCGGCTGGCCCGCCGCCCCCGTGGCGGGGATCGCCCGGACCACGCCGCCGGACGCGATCACGCCCTTGAAGGCCTTGAAGGCCACGTCCTCGCGGGCGAACGCGTCCGTCACGTCGGCGATCACCAGCGGGTTGCGCAGGTCGGGCTTGTCGACGCCGTATTTCAGCATCGCCTCGGCGTAGGGGATGCGCGGGAAGGTGCCCGTCACGCGCTTGCCGTCCGCGAATTCCTCGAAGACCGAGCGCAGCACCGGCTCCACCGCCTGGAACACGTCCTCCTGGGTGACGAAGCTCATCTCGATGTCGAGCTGGTAGAACTCGCCCGGGGAGCGATCCGCCCGCGCGTCCTCGTCGCGGAAGCAGGGCGCGATCTGGAAGTAGCGGTCGAAGCCCGCGATCATGGTGAGCTGCTTGAACTGCTGCGGGGCCTGCGGCAGCGCGTAGAACTTGCCCGGGTGGACGCGGGACGGGACGAGGTAGTCGCGCGCGCCCTCCGGCGAGGAGGCGGTGAGGATCGGCGTCTGGAACTCGAAGAAGCCGCCGTCCCGCATGCGCCGGCGCAGGCTGTCGATGATCGCGCCCCGCTTCATGATGTTGGCGTGCAGCTTCTCGCGCCGCAGGTCGAGGAAGCGGTACTTGAGCCGGGTCTCCTCCGGGTAGTCGAGGTCGCCGAAGACCGGCATCGGCAATTCGCCCGCGGGGCCGAGCACCTCGAGGTCGTCGATGTAGACCTCCAGCGTGCCGGTCGGCAGGTCCGGGTTCTCGGTGCCGGCGGGGCGGGTGCGGACCCGGCCGTCGATGCGGATGACCCATTCCGAGCGCGCCGCGTCGGCGGCCTGGAAGGCCTTCGAATCCGAATCCACCACGCATTGCGTCAGGCCGTAATGGTCGCGCAGGTCGATGAACAGCACGCCGCCATGGTCGCGGATGCGGTGGCACCAGCCGGAGAGGCGGACGCTCTGGCCGACATCGGACGCCCGGAGCGCCCCGCAGGTATGGGTCCGGTAACGGTGCATGACGGGCTGCTGCATAACGGGCTGACGGATCACGGGCTTTGGGGATTGAGCGGCGCACCATTCACGCGGGGGAGGTGAAGTCAAGGCGAGGCCGATGCGCCGGCGGGGCGCGAAGGCCGCCGGAACGCGGCGGACGCGGCCCCGCCCCCTTCCGGAATCACCCGGCGATTCCCATATCAATCCTATGAATTCCAACGCTTTTTTCGACATTCTGCGGCAGGCCGGGGCGGAGGCTGCCGAGCCCGCTCCCGGAGCCGCCGCCGCGCCCGCGACGGGCGAGCGGCGGACTCGCGAGCGACAGGAGGGCCAGTGGCGCGTCCTGCCCCTCGAGGGCACCTTCGAGATCGTCTACGAGGATTCGCGCGGGGCCTGGAGCACCCGGCGGGTCGAGGCGCGCGAGCTGAAGCTCGGGCCGGGCCGGACGCTTCTGGGCGGCATCGACCGGGGCCGCGGCGGCTATCGGGGCTTTCGCGCCGACCGCATCCGCCGCCTCGCCGATCCGGCGGGCGCGACGCGGATCGAGGCCGGGATCCTGGACTGGCTCCTCGCCCGCGCCGAGACGCAGCGCCGCGCGCGCGCGGCTCAGGTCCGGGCGCTGGCGTCGCGCCGGCATGGGGCCAAACCGCGCGCGTTCGCCGCGTAACGGTGTGCGGGGCCTCGAATTCTGGTGAGGGGGTCCGGCGTCCCTCGCCTGGGGCGAGAACCTTCGGTATAGCCGATTCATGGATCTGATCGCCACCACTGCGGCCCTGGCCGAGGCCTGCACCCGCCTGTCCGCCCATCCCTTCGTGACCGTCGACACGGAGTTCATGCGCGAGACGACCTACTACCCCAAGCTCTGCCTCATCCAGATGGCGGCGCCGGACGGGACCGGCGTCCTCGTGGACCCGCTCTCGCCCGACCTCGACCTCGCGCCGTTCTTCGCGCTGATGGGCGACGAGGGCGTGGTGAAGGTGTTCCATTCCGCCCGCCAGGACCTGGAGATCATCTGGCTCCTCGGGGGCCTGCTGCCGCAGCCCTTCTTCGACACCCAGGTCGCCGCCATGGTCTGCGGCTACGGCGACTCGGTCTCCTACGAGCAGCTCGTCAACGACGTGGCCAAGGCCAAGATCGACAAGTCCTCGCGCTTCACCGACTGGTCGCGCCGGCCGCTCTCGGACGCCCAGCTCAGCTACGCCCTCTCGGACGTCACCCACCTGGTGAAGGTCTACGAGGTGCTGGCGGGCCAGCTCCTCTCCACCGACCGGGGCGAGTGGCTCGACGAGGAGATGAGCGTGCTCACCTCGCCGGAGACCTACCGGGCCGATCCGGGTTCGGCCTGGCGCCGCCTCTCGGGCCGGATGCGCAAGCCCCGCGAGATCGCGGTGCTGATGGAGGTCGCCGCCTGGCGCGAGCGGGAGGCCCAGAGCCGCAACGTGCCGCGCGGGCGCATCCTCAAGGACGAGGCGGTGATCGACGTCGCCACCTCGGCCCCGCGCGGCGTCGAGGCCTTGGGGCGCCTGCGCTCGATTCCCGCCGGCTTCGAGCGCTCGCGCACCGGCACCGACATCCTCGCGGCGGTGGAGCGGGGCTTCGCCCGCGACCTCTCGGAGATCGCGCTGCCCGAGCGCACCCGCAGCCGGGGCGGCAACGGGGCGCTGGTCGAACTGCTCAAGGTCCTGCTGAAGGCCGTGTGCGAGACCGAAGGGGTCGCCCCGAAGATCATCGCCACGGTGGACGACCTGGAGGCCATCGCCGAGGACGACGACGCCGACGTGGCCGTGCTGCACGGCTGGCGCCGGGCGCTGTTCGGCGAGAAGGCGCTCGCCCTCAAGAGCGGCCGCCTCGCCCTCTCGGCCGAGCGCGGCCGGGTCGTGGTGCGCGAGCTGGCGTGAGCCGCCAGCCCCGTTTCCGTTCGCCTTGGCTTAGTTAGCCTTGGCGTTGACCTCGAGCCGGTCGAACAGGGCGGCCGGGGTCGGGGCGGCGCTGAATTCCAGCATGCCGATTCCGGCGGCGTTCTTCGGCCGCAGGCTGACCGAGAGGGTGCCGGGCTTGGTCACGAACTGGCCCATCGCGGCGCCGATGGCCTTGGCGCCCACGGAGTTGCCGAGGATCGCGGGCACGCCGAACACGCTCGCGGTGACGTATTCCTGCTTCAGTTCCTCGGGCTTGAGGCTGAGCACCTTCGATTGTGCGGCGATGAAGCGGTCGAACAGGCCGGTATTCTCGATGGTCAGGTCGAGGGCCTTGGCGGTGGCCGACAGCATGGCGAAGCTCGACACCGCCATGTCCGGGTTGAACACCTCCGGGCCGATGCCGCCGATCATGCCGTTGATGCGCAGGCTGCCCATGTCCTTGCCGGAGACCGAGACCTCGCCGAGCTTGAGCTCGCGGGCGGCCTCGTCCCAGGAGGTGTCGGCCACCACGGCGAGGTCGAGGTCGCTGTAGCCGTAGAGGCCGAGGGAGCCGAGGCCGGGCACCCCGGCGACCGCCGAGGCCGGCAGGGTCAGGCCCGACAGGCTGAGGCGCCCGGCGGTCGGCACGCCGTCGCGCGGAGGCGCGAAGTTCATCGAACCGTCGCGCAGGCCGACATGGGTCGGGCCGGGCACCGCCTTGTCGGCGGGATCGCGCGGCGCCTTCGCCTCGGCCGGAAGGTCGAGGCTGAGATCCTTCAGGGCCAGGGTGCCGAAGGCCGGCGTCAGCAGGCGCAGCTCGGAATCCGAGGGCGGCGCGGTCAGGGCGGAGAGCTTGCGCAGGGCCGCGACCGTCGGGCCGAGGGAGAAGCCGTCCAGCGAGAGGCGCGCGAGGCGGGCCTTGGCGCCGTCCACGCCCGCGAAGGCGATGTCCTCCAGGAGGAGGCCGGCGCCGGTCATCCCGAGGCGGGCGATGCCGAGGCTGAAGGCGTCGCGGGGCTTGGCCTCCTGGACGCTGAGGCCGGTGGCCTCCAGGGAGCCCACCGAGACCGCCTCGGCGAGGTCGGCCCCGAGGCTCATCAGCCGCGCGCGCTCGGGCGGCGCGAGCCGCTCGTAGTCGACGGCCGTGAAGGCCTGGAGCGCGCCCGTCCAGGTCGCCGGGATCTGGCGGCCGCTGAGGTCGCGGCCCTCGATCCGGGCGATCTTCACCGCGGTGCCCCGGGCATCCACGTAGGCGATGTCGTCGACCGCGAAGGTGGCGTAGATCCGCTGCAGGGCGCTCTTGCCGTCGCCCGGCTCGCCGTAGAGGCGGGCCAGCACGGTGAGGTCGAGGTCGGTGGCGCGCATCCGGCCGTAGGTGCCGGTGCCCTTCTGGGGACCCCCTTCGAGGAGGATCGAGGCTCCGGCGGCGGTGAGTTCGGCGACGCGCCCGGCGCGAACGTCGCGGGCGACCACGTCGCGATAGGTGACGACCGGCGTCGCCCCGGCCGCGCCGGTGCGCTCCACCCGCAATTCGGGCAGCGCCAGGCTCGCGGCGTCCAGGCGCACGAGGCGGGAGGCCCAGGATTCGCCGGGGCCGGGCTTCAGCAGGGCGGTGAGCTCGTCCTTCGAGAGACGGGTGCCGCTGGCGGTGAGGCGCGGCGCCCTGAGCACCGTGTCGCCGAAGGTCAGGGTCACGTCCTGAAGCGTGACGTCCTGGACCGCCGAGGCCGCCTCCTGGGCCTGCGCCGCACCGGGCTGCAGGGCGCCCCCCGCACCGAGGAGGACGAGGACGCAGGCCGAGGCACCGGTCGCCCACGCGAGGAGGGGGCGGCCTTTCGAGCAGGTCATGGGCTTATCCGGATCGCTGGCGAAGAGGCGCTTTCAGGGGAAAGGCCCGGAGGCGTCTGGGAGAGGGCCCATCCGTGCCGCAGTTTCACGCGCGAGGCAATCGCGGGAGCCGCCCCCCCCGGGACCCTGCCGCATTCACAGCGAGAACGAGGTTCCGCAGCCACAGGACGCCGTGGCCTGGGGATTCTCGATCTTGAAGGACTGCCCGATGAGATCGTTCACGAAATCGATGGTCGAGCCGCTCATGTATTCCAGCGACATCGGGTCGACCAGGACGGTGGCGCCGTCGCGCTCGATCGCGACGTCGTCGGCGGCCCGCGCCCGCTCGATGTCGAAGGCGTAGGAGAAGCCCGAGCAGCCGCCGCCGTTCACGCTGATCCGCAGGGAGGCGCCGGGCGGCTCGGTGCCCATGATCTCGTTGATGCGCTTGGCGGCGCGGGGCGTCAGGGTGATGTCGGCCATCGGGATGCTCTCGCGGGTGCTCTCGAGATCCGCCGGCCGTCCCGGCCGGTCGCGGGCCGGGACGGCGTTGGAACAACTGTTATGGGATACAAGATATGCCTGGGGAACCGATGCTGCAACGCGACGGCGCGTCGGGGACGGGGCCGAGGCGGGCGGAACGCGAGGCGCCGGGCTCCTGAGAGAGCGGGACTTCGAGGCAGCCGGACTTCGAGGCAGCCGGACTTTCGAGGCAGCGAGATTTTGGGGCAGCGAGACGTGATGCAGGCGGATGAGACGGAGCGGGGCGCGGCCCGGCGGCGCGGCGAGCGCTGGCGGGCGCCCTATGCCACCGATCCGGCGGCCACCCGCGGGCGCCTGATCCCGGAGGCGATCTCGCCCACGCGCAGCGACTTCCAGCGCGACCGCGACCGCATCATCCATTCCTCGGCCTTCCGGCGCCTCAAGCACAAGACGCAGGTCTTCGTCCATCACGAGGGCGACCATTACCGGACGCGGCTGACCCACACCCTGGAGGTGAGCCAGATCGCCCGGGCGCTGGCCCGGGCGCTCGGCCTCGACGAGGACCTCGCCGAGGCGCTGGCCCTTTCCCACGATCTCGGCCACACCTGCTTCGGGCATACGGGGGAGGACACCCTGGATGCCTGCATGGCGGCCCATGGCGGCTTCGACCACAACGCCCAGGCCCTGCGCATCGTCACCCGGCTGGAGCGGCGCTACGCCGGCTTCGACGGGCTCAACCTCGCCTGGGAGACCCTGGAGGGCCTCGTCAAGCACAACGGCCCGCTGCTGGAGCCGGACGGGCGCCCGACCCGGCGCTGGACGGGCCGCGGCATCCCGGCCGCGATCCTCGAATACGACGCGCTCAACGACCTCGAACTCGCCCGCTTCGCCGGGCCGGAGGCGCAGGCCGCGGCCCTCGCCGACGACATCGCCTATGACAGCCACGACCTCGACGACGGCCTGCGCGCCGGCCTGTTCGACCTCGCCGACCTCGCCGCGGTGCCGTTCCTCGGCGGCCTCCTCGACGAGATCGACCATCTCTACCCGAACCTGGAGCCGTCGCGAAAGATCCACGAGCTGGCGCGGCGGGTCATCACCCGCTTCGTGGAGGACGTGATCGCGGAGAGCACCCGGCGCCTCGCCGCTCTGAATCCGGGCTCGGTGGCCGACATCCGGGCGGCGCAGGCGCCCGTCATCGCCTTCTCCGCGGCGATCGCGCGGGCGGATTCCGAGATCAAGACCTTCCTGTTCGCCCGCATGTACCGCCATCCCGGCGTGCTCGCGGTGCGGGCCAAGGCCAACGTCATCGTGTCCGACCTGTTCGCCCGGTTCATGGCGGAGCCGGGCGCGATGCCGGCGGAATGGTCGGCGGGCCTGGAGGGGGCGGAGGCGGGACGCCTCGCCCGCCGGGTCGCCGACTACATCGCGGGCATGACCGACACCTACGCGGCGCTGGCGCACAGGCGCCTGTTCGCGACGACGCCGGACCTGCACTGGAGCCCGGGGAGCCGCAGCCTGCCCCTCACCGATCCGTAGGACGCCCGTCAGGGTCGCGAAGACCTCAGAGGGTGAGGCCCTCGTGGAACAGGTCGGGGGAGATCGGCAGCATGAAGTGCACGCCGATGCCGCCCTCGAAATGGCGCACCACCCGGCCGGGGGTGCGCCCGACCATCAGGCTCATGCCGATCGCCGGGGTGCTGGTGGTGGTGAGCGCCACGCCCGACATCGAGATGTCGATGATGCGGGCCGCCACCTCGCGCCCGCTCTCCAGGCGGAGGACGACACCAGTGACCAGCGGAGTCAGGCGCTCGTGCGTACGGCCCTCGGGCAGGCCCAGGCTCTCGCGATTGGCGAGCCAGGTCAGCTGCGAGGCGATCTTGTCGCGCTTGCGCGGCGTCGCGCTGAGCCGGACGGCGAAGCCCCCGGGCATCAGGCGGGCGATCGTGCCCTCGATCCGGCCGACATGTTCGAGGTAGAGCACCACCCGCTCGCCGATCTCGCCCATGACGGCGCAGGTGAGGCGGACCCCGCCCGGCGACATGTCGACGGTCTGGCACGGATATTCCCGCCGGTCGGCCAGCATGTAGCGCCCCAGCATCGAGACCTTGACGCGGTGGTGCCGGCGCAGATCCGAGATCCGGACGTCGCGGGACGGCCTTGCGGGCGGACGGGTGGCGACCTCGATCATGGCGGCGGGGCGACTCGTTTCGAGGCTTCACTGCCCGCGAGGCTACCGGTTGCTGGTTACGAAAGGTTTGCCCGTGTCGCGCGAACACCCGATCAGGCGCGTCCGCCGGGATGAACGAGGAGGTGGCCGCGCCGGAGCGGGGCGCTGTCGTTGGCGGGTTCGGGCAGGTCCCGGAGGGTGGCCCGGGCATCCCGGTGGGACGGGGCGGCCTCGTGGCCGAGGATGCGCAGGGAGGTCGTCCGCATCTCGGTCAGGGGCCGGATGCCGAGCCAGTGCGGCACGCAGGTCGGGCTGAGGGCGCCGAGGATGCGGGACTGCGTCTCGCCGCGGTGGCGCAGGGGCAGCAGCAGGAGTTCGAGGTCGATGCTCTCGCCGCGCTCCGTGAACCCCTGCAGGCCGGCCACGACCCCGACCGTGTCGAGGGCCACGGCCTCGACCAGCAGCCACGGATCGGCGTCGGGCCTCCCCCAGAGGCCGGCGAAGTCCCGCCCCTTCAGCTCGCGCCCGAACAGGGCGCAGACATGCGTCCCGGCCAGGCGCACCGCGGCCGCGCCCCGCGCCATGTCGACCTCGAGGATCAGGCTGTCGGCGAGCAGGTTCCGGATCTCCCCGGGCTCGATCTCGCTGCGCTCCGGCGCGGCGCGGGCGTGCCGCAGCTTGTCCCAGTAGGCGTGGAGCAGGCGGCTGGTCGGATGCTTCATGGGAGTCCCACAATGGCACGGTCCGGCGAGGGACCTTCTCGGATCGGGCGCTTCCGGGACGGTTCTGGGCCGCTCCCGAAGTCTCTGCCAGGCACTGCGCAGAGCTTATGCCGACCACCCTCGCGGCGCCCCCCTTAACCCTTCATCAAGGTTAACGAGCGTCAGGAGTTGTCCACCGCCAAGTTTGGGCAGGGCGAGGCCGGGCGGAGCGCGGCGATTGTTCACGCGGCGCGGCTTTCCGGCACCGCGGGGCTTGCGGCCCCGCATCCCGCCCCGACATGGTGGCCCCATGGATGCCAGCCCCGACCTGCCGCCGCAGAACCGCGTTCCGATCTTCAACATGCCGGGCGTGGTCACCGCGTCGATCGGGGTGCTGGTGGGCATCCACTTCCTCCGCGCGTTCGTGCTGCCGGACACCTGGGACATCGCCGCCCTGATCGACCTCGCCCTGATCCCCGGGCGCTGGAGCGTGGCCGTCGACCCCGCGCGGGCGGAGGAGCTGCTGCGGGCGGCCGCGGCCCTGGCGGGCGACCCCGATGTCGTCGAGGCCCGGCAGGCCTTCGCCCGCTACGTGGTGGCCGACCCCGCCGCGATGCCCTGGACCTTCGCGAGCTACGCGCTGCTGCACGGCTCGTGGATGCACGTGATCTTCAACACCGTCTGGCTCGCCGCCTTCGGTTCGCCGGTGGCCCGGCGCTACGGCCCCTGGCGCTACGGCCTGATCGCCCTCGTCGGCGCGGTGGCGGGCGGCATCCTCCACGTCGTCCTCGACCCCCTGAGCACCGCGCCGCTGATCGGGGCGTCGGCGGGCGTCTCGGCCCTGATGGCGGCCGCGGCGCGCTTCGTGTTCCAGCCGCCGCCCGCCTATGCCGGCGGCCCGCCCTGGCAGCGCCCGGCACCGCCCCCGCTCCAGGCCATCCCGGAGCTGATGCGCAACCGCACCGTGGTGGTGTTCCTGGCGATCTGGCTGGTCACGAACTTCCTGTTCGGCGTCATCGCCCTGCCGCTGGGGGCCGAGGCGACCTCGGTGGCCTGGGACGCGCATCTCGGCGGCTTCGTCGCAGGCTTCTTCCTGCTGCCGCTGATCGACCGGACCCGGCGCTGACGGCGGGCCCGGGGCTCCGGCCAAGGCGCTGAATTATCCTGCTTTCTTCGCGGCCGGAACCGGCGGGATCTTGCCATCTGCGCGCGCGCGCCACACAATCGCCGCAGACCGAGCCGGGCACCCCGCCGCGACAGGCCAGCCCGGACAGCCAAGCCCGGACAAGCCCGGCCGCCCCGTCCCCGGGGTGAAGACAGGAAAAGGACACGTCCATGACCGTTGCTCGCATCCTCGCCGAGAAGGGCCGCTCCGTCGTCACGGTGGAGCCGCAGCGCACCCTCGACGAGGCCATCCACCTCCTGGCCGAGAAGCGCATCGGCGCCGTCGTCGTCAGCGATGCGGACGGGGCGGTGCGCGGCATCCTCTCCGAGCGCGACATCATGCGGGCACTCGCCGGCAAGGGCGCCAACGCCCTCGACGCCCTGGTCTCGGAACACATGACCACCGCGGTGACCACCTGCACCCGCGCCTGCAGCATCGAGGAGGTGATGCACCTCATGACCGAGGGCCGCTTCCGCCACGTGCCCGTGGTCGAGGAGGGCCGGCTGGCCGGGCTCATCTCCATCGGCGACGTGGTCAAGCGCCGGATCGAGGCCGTCGAGGCCGAGCATCAGGCGATGCGCGACTACATCACGATGGCCTGATTCTCGGGCCTGATCCTCGGGCCTGATTCCCGAGGGACGATCCGGCTGCGCCCGCGTCGGGGCCGGTCAGCTCCGGGCGGCGGCCGCCGCCACGAGGCCGCGGATCTGCGGCAGGGCGGCCCGCGCCGCCTCGCGGCCGAGGGCGATCCCCTCGGCGGCCCGGTGGAACTCGAACAGGCCCATCCCGGACAGGCGCGGCACGATCGCGATGTCGGGCGGGTCCCCGGCCAGGCGCGCCCGCGAGATCCGGTCCTGCGTGATGTTGAAGGCGTCGAGCATCACCCGGGCCATGCCGGGGGTGGCGAGGCCGTTGCCCGGCCCGGGCTCGGCGGGACGGGCGCCCGGACGGCGCAGGATCCAGCGCCGGGGCCGGCGGGGCGCGGGGAGCACCGCTTCGGCCGTGACCCGCGCGGGCGCCGCTTCCCGCAGGCCGGGCCGCGGGTCGCCGTTGAGGTTGACGCAGATCACGAGGTCGGCCCCCAGCGCCCGCGCGATCGTCACCGGCACCGGGTTGACCAGGGTGCCGTCGAGGAGGAGCCGGCCGTCGCAGCGCACCGGCGGGAAGATGCCCGGCAGGGCGTAGGAGGCGCGCAGGGCCTCCACCAGGCAGCCCCGGGTGAGCCAGACCTCCTCGCCGCTCTCGAGGTCGGTGGCGACGCTGGCGAAGCGGATCGGCAGGCCCTCGATGCGGCGGTCGGCCAGATCGTGTTGGAGACGCCGCCTCAGACGGTCGCCGGCGATGAGGCCGGAGCGGAGCCGCAGGTCGAGGAGGCCCATCACGCTGCGCCGGGTCAGCGACAGGGCGAAGGCCTTGAGCAGGCCGAGCTGGCCCGCCGCGTAGCAGCCGCCCACCACCGCGCCGATGGAGCAGCCCGCCACCACGGTCGGGTGGATGCCGGCTTCCTCCAGCACCTCGATCACGCCGATCTGCGACCAGCCCCGGGCCGAGCCGCCGCCGAGCGCGAGGCCGATGCGGGGACCGGGCGCCGGGGACGCCGCCACGGGCTCGACGGCGCCGGCGGGAAAGCGCGCGCGCACGGGCGACACCTGCCGGACCTCGGCCTGGGCAGACCCCGGGGACAGGCGGTCCCACATCATCGGCACGGGTCGCAGGAAGACGGGAAACGGGCGTCGCGGTGCGGCCGGACCGGCCTCGGACGGGTCCGCGTCGCGCCGGGATCAGGCATCGGCGGGTCGCAGGATGGCCCGGCCGGTCGCCGGATCGTGATCGACGCGGCGATAGAAGCAGGCGCGCCGGCCGGTGTGGCAGCAGCCGCCATCGCCGCCCACGGCCACGCGGATCAACACGGCGTCCTGGTCGCAATCGACCCGCATCTCGACGACGCGCTGGACCTGCCCGCTGGTGGCGCCCTTGTGCCAGAGCTCGCCGCGGGAGCGCGACCAGTACCAGGCCTCGCCGGTCTCCAGGGTGCGGGCCAGCGATTCGGCATTCATGTGGGCGAGCATGAGCACCTGCCCGTCGGTGGCGTCGACGGCGATGCAGGAGACGAGGCCGTCGGCGTCGAAGCGGGGGGTGAAGGCGGCCCCCTCCTCGACCGCGGCCCGGCTGCCGGGCTCCGGGAAGGCGCGCGTCATCGCGGGCGGGCTCAGGACTTGTTGCGCACGAGGGTGAGGAAGCGGACCTGCTCGTTGGCGTCGTTGCGGAAGGCGCCGCGGAACTGGGTGGTGATGGTGGAGACGCCGGCCTTCTGGACGCCGCGCATCGCCATGCAGAGGTGCTCGGCCTCGACCATCACGGCGATGCCGCGGGGCTTGAGGATGCTCTCGATCACGTCGGCGATCTGCGCGGTCATGGTCTCCTGGGTCTGCAGGCGGCGGGCGAAGGTGTCGACCACCCGGGCGAGCTTCGAGAGGCCGACCACGCCCTTGGTCGGATAGTAGGCGATGTGCGCCAGCCCCATGAAGGGCACCATGTGGTGCTCGCAATGGGAATAGAACGGGATGTCGCGCACCAGCACGATGTCCGAGTAGCCCTCGACCTCCTCGAAGACCCGCTCGAGGAGCGCGTCGGCATCCTGGCCGTAGCCGCCGAAGATCTGGCCATAGGCCTTCACCACCCGGGCGGGCGTGTCGCGCAGGCCCTCGCGGTTCGGGTCGTCGCCGGCCCAGCGCAGGAGCGTGCGCACGGCGGCCTCGGCCTCCTCGCGGCTCGGGCGGCCGGTGGCGATGGCGTCCGGCACCCGCTGGGCGGAGGCGGGCAAGGGGGCGATCTCAGGGGCGATCTCGGGCGCGGGCGCCTCGGGGACGCGCGCATTGTCGTTGCGCATGGTGCTGAGGGCGCCGTTCTGGCGGGTCGGTTCCATCCCGGGTTCCTCCGTCTCGGTCAGGCGGTAGGAAAGGGACTTGAGCGCGGCATCCATGGCATCTTCCGCCCGGGCGATCCGGGTCGTCATCGGGTGGCTGTCAGGCTTTGCGTACATCGTCGAACCATAAGGCCGTCGGGAGAGGGCGGCCGATGCCCGGACGGTGCCGTCTGCCGTGGCGCGACCCTGGCCGTGGGCGCGACCCGGGTCGACGAGCCGCCTCCTCGCGAAACGGTGCGTGGGGGCCTATATCGTCGTTATCGCGCCGTCGCGCAATGCGGGCTGCGCGGATCGGACCTCCGGGATCGGAAGCCGGCTCCGCGCCAGTCGTCCCGGTGGAACGGCAAGAGGATCGAACGTCCATGCTCGACGACATCTACAACCGTCGCATCCTCGAACTGGCCGCCGACATCCCGCGTCTCGGCCGCCTGGCGGCCCCGGATGCCAGCGCCACCGCGCATTCGAAGCTCTGCGGCTCCACCGTCACGGTGGATCTGACGCTGCGGGACGGCACGGTCACCGACTTCGCCCACGAGGTGAAGGCCTGCGCGCTGGGCCAGGCCTCGTCGTCCCTGATGGCGCGCCACGTGGTCGGCGCCAGCGCCGGAGAACTGCGCGAGGTCCGCGCCGCGATGCGGCGGATGCTCAAGGAGAACGGTCCGGCACCGGCGGGCGCCTGGGCGGACCTCGCCGTGCTGGAGCCCGTGCGCGACTTCAAGGCCCGCCACGCCTCGACGCTCCTGACCTTCGACGCGGTGGTGGACGCCCTCGACCGCGTCGAGGCCGGGGCGGTGGCGGCCGAGTAGGGTGCTGCTCCGCCGCCTCGCCCACGGGGCGATCCGGGGCTACCAGCTCACCCTGTCGAGCCTGATCGGCCGCCAGTGCCGGCACTGGCCCTCGTGCTCGACCTACACGGACGAAGCGATCCAGCGGCACGGCCTCTGGGCCGGCGGCTGGATGGGTTTTTCGCGGATCTGCCGCTGCGGCCCCTTGGGCACCCACGGCATCGATCTCGTGCCGGAGGCTTTGCCGCCCGACGCGGCATGGCTCAAACCCTGGCGCTACGGCCGCTGGCGCGGCGTGAACGCGCCGCCCTCGCCGTTCGCGTGCGAGGCGGCGGGGGAGGGGGCCGCTCCTAGACCGGCGCCGCCGTGATCCACTTCAGGAACACCAGCGTCCCCGTCACCGTGAGCGCGCCGCCGATGCGGGTGGCGATCTGGGCGAAGGGCATCAGCGCCATCCGGTTGGCGGCGGTGAGGATCGCCACGTCGCCGGTGCCGCCCTGGCCGCTGTGGCAGGCGTTCACGATGGCGGTCTCGATCGGGTACATGCCGAGCCGGCGCCCGACCAGATAGCCCGTCGTCATCAGGGTGACGACGGTGGCCACGATGGTAATCAGGTTCGGCAGCGTGAAGGCCGCCACCAGCTTGTCCCAGGGGGTGAGCGAGACGCCGATGGCGAAGAGCAGCGGGTAGGTCATGCCCACCTGCACGAACTTGTAGACGATGAAGCCGCCGGCCTGGAGCCGGGGCGAGACCGCGCTGGCGAGCTTGGCCAGGACCGCCAGGAACAGCATCGCCACGGGGGCGGGCAGGCCGGTGAGATGGTGGCACATCACGCCCAGCAGGTAGAGCGTCACCGCCGTGAGGCCGGCCGCCGCCACCGTGGCGGCGTCGATCGGGCCGGTCTCCGCGGGCGCGCCCGCCTCCATGTCGTTCGCGGTGTCGGGCTGCAGGCGGCCCTCGCCGGTCAGGTGCGGGCGGCGCTTGCCCACCCAGTTCAGGGTGCCGGCCAGGATGATCGCCGTGAGGCTGCCCAGCATCACCGGCGGCAGCACCTGGGCGAAGACGTCGCCCTGGGGCAGGCCGAGGATGCTGCCGTAGCCGATGGAGAGCGGAATCGCGCCCTCGCCGACGCCGCCGGCCATGATCGGCACCACGATGAAGAAGAACGTGTGGTGGGCGCCGAGCCCCAGGAGCGTGCCCACCAGGGTGCCGACGCAGCCCGCCGCCAGGGAGCCGAGGCCGAGGGGGACGAAGATCTTGAGGAAGCCCTTGATCAGAACCGCCCGGTCCATCCCCAAGATGCTGCCGACGATGATCGCCGCGATGTAGAGATAGAGGAAGTTGGTGAACTTGGTGAAGTCCGTGATCGCCTTGACGATCGGCCCCGGGATCAGCGCGTAATAGACCAGCGCCGAGGGGATGAAGGTGGCGAAGATCGCCCCCGCCCCGATCTGGCGCAGGACCGGCAGGCGCTTGCCGATCTCCGCGCAGGTGAAGCCGCCGAGCACCAGCACGGCGATCATCGTCGGCGCGTCGGCCTTGATCTCGCCCTCCGAGGTCAGCACCCAGATCAGCGCCACCAGGATCAGGTAGACCGGCAGCGGGATGATGCCGATCTGGATGTCGACGAGGCGCCACCAGCCCTGCGGCCAGAAGCGCTGCGTCCCGGCCTGCCCCCCCGGCGGGTGGGCCGTCGTGGCGATGGCGACGCCTTCGGGGGGCGCCGTCGGTGCGGGGCTCGGCATGAACGTGTCTCCCGGCGAAAGCCCTGTCTGCCCCGCGGGGCCGGCTGGTCTCTGATTTTTTGGATTTTTTTCTGGTCTCGACCGTGCGGCACGGAAGGCCATCGGCGAGCATCAGTCGGGTTGGGCCGGCCTTGTCAATTGATCGGCCGGCACGGGCCGCAATGGTGATTGAGGATCACTGGCGATTGTCAGCAGCCCGGGGCGGGACCGTCGGCCCGGCGATCCTCCGGCCTTCCCGCCCGCCGTCCCGCTCGGAATTCGCGTTCCTTCCCGATGCGAATGGGTCTAAACGGCCCGGCGCGGCGCCGCATCGCGGCCCCCATTCCGACCCGCCCCCGCTTACCTGCCGCGTACGCAGGAGTGAGCCTCCAAGGAGCCCCCGGCCATGCCGATCCTGACCTTCCCCGACGGCAACACCCGCAGCTACGACGCCGCGATCACCGGCCGTGCCGTCGTCGAGGGCATCGCCAAGTCCCTGGCCAAGCGCACCGTCGCCATGGCCCTCGACGGCACCGTGCGCGACCTCGACGACACGATCGCGCAGGACGCCCGCATCGAGTTCCTCGACCGCGCCGACCCGCGCAGTCTCGAGCTGATCCGGCACGACTGCGCCCACGTCCTGGCGGAGGCGGTGCAGGCCCTGTGGCCGGGCACGCAGGTCACCATCGGCCCGGTGATCGAGAACGGATTCTACTACGACTTCGCCCGGGACGAGCCCTTCACCCCGGAGGACTTCCCGAAGATCGAGGCGAAGATGCGCGAGCTCGTCGCGCGCGACGCCCCCTTCACCAAGGAGGTCTGGAAGCGCGACGACATCCGCGCGCTCTTCGCCGAGAAGGGCGAGGCCTACAAGGTCGAGCTCGTCGACGCGATCCCGCCCGGCGAGGACCTGAAGGTCTATCGCCAGGGCGACTGGTTCGACCTCTGCCGCGGCCCGCACATGACCTCCACGGGCAAGGTCGGCACCGCCTTCAAGCTGATGAAGGTGGCGGGCGCCTACTGGCGCGGCGATTCCAACAACCCGATGCTGACCCGCATCTACGGCACCGCCTGGGCCTCGAAGGAGGACCTCGACGCCTACCTGCACCGCCTCGAGGAGGCCGAGCGCCGCGACCACCGGCGCCTGGGGAGAGAGATGGACCTGTTCCACTTCCAGGAGGAGGGGCCGGGCGTCGTGTTCTGGCACGCCAAGGGCTGGACGGTGTTCCAGGAGCTGATCGCCTACATGCGCCGGCGCCTGCGCGGCGACTACCAGGAGGTCAACGCCCCCCAGATCCTCGACAAGGCCCTGTGGGAGACCTCCGGCCACTGGGGCTGGTACCGCGAGAACATGTTCGCGGCGCAATCCGCCGGGGACGAGGCCGAGGACAAGCGCTGGTTCGCCCTGAAGCCGATGAACTGCCCCGGCCACGTGATGATCTTCAAGCACGGGCTGAAGTCCTATCGCGACCTGCCCCTGCGCATGGCCGAGTTCGGCGTGGTCCACCGCTACGAGCCCTCGGGCGCCATGCACGGCCTGATGCGGGTGCGCGGCTTCACCCAGGACGACGCGCACATCTTCTGCACCGAGGACCAGCTCGCCGACGAGTGCCTGAAGATCAACGACCTGATCCTCTCCACCTACGCCGATTTCGGCTTCGGCGAGATCGTGGTGAAGCTCTCGACCCGCCCCGAGAAGCGGGTCGGGTCGGACGCCCTCTGGGACCATGCCGAAGCGGTGATGACGCGCGTCCTCGCCCAGATCGAGGAGCAGTCCGGCGGCCGGATCAGGACCGCGATCAACCCGGGGGAGGGCGCCTTCTACGGGCCGAAGTTCGAGTACGTGCTGCGCGACGCCATCGGGCGCGACTGGCAATGCGGCACGACGCAGGTCGACTTCAACCTGCCGGAACGCTTCGGCGCGTTCTACGTCGATGCCGAGAGCGGCAAGAAGCCCCCCGTCATGGTCCACCGCGCCATCTGCGGCTCGCTGGAGCGCTTCACCGGCATCCTGATCGAGCACTTCGCCGGGCATTTCCCGCTCTGGCTGGCGCCGGTGCAGGTGGTGGTCGCCACCATCACGGGGGATGCCGATCCCTATGCCCGCGAGGTGGTCGCCGCCGCGACGCGCCTGGGTCTGCGCGTCGAGGCCGATCTGAGGAACGAAAAGATCAACTACAAGGTCCGTGAGCACTCGCTCGCCAAGGTGCCGGTGATGCTGGTCGTCGGCCGCAAGGAGGGCGAGGAGCGCACCGTCTCGGTGCGGCGCCTCGGCAGCCAGCACACCCGCACCGGCGGCCTCGACGAGACCCTGGCCGCCCTGGTGGCGGAGGCGACCGCGCCGGACCGTATCCGGGCGGATGCGGTGGTCGAGACCGTGCCGAGCGAGAACGTCGCCCTCGACGGCCGGCACGGCGAGGCGCCGACGCCCTAGGCCCGCGCGCGCCGCCCCGGGGACGGGGCGGGGGCCGGCCCCGGCCGGCCATCGCTCACCCGGCCATCGCTCATCCCGCCTTGGCGATGACCTCGACGTCGCGGTTGAGGCCGCTCTCGACCTTGAACTCGCGGGTGTAGACCTGCCCGTCGTGCCGCGCGATCAGCACGTAGTCGCCCTCCGCCAGGGTCACCTGCGGGAAGGCGCCGATGGCCTCGCGGATGGTGTCGCCGCCCGGCGTCAGCACCGAGAAGGCGGTGCCGGCGAAGGCCTCCGCCCCCTCCGCGGCCACGAGCTTCAGGGTCAGGGTGGCGGCGCGGTGGTTGAGGGTGGCGTCCGTGACCTTGCCGTTCTCCACCTTCAGGTCCGCGCGCTGGATCGCGTTCGAGCCGCCATAGGTCGAGACCACGTGGTAGGTGCCCTCGGGCAGGCGCAGGAGCTCGCCCGCCTTGACGCCGCTGCGCACGAGGCGCCCCTCCGAATTCGTCCCGATCGGCACGAAGACCGAGAAGGCGAGTTGGTCGGCGCCGAGCTTCACGTCGCCGATGGCGCCCGAGAGCTTGAGCGCCCCGGCATTGACCTTGAGCTGCTCGGAGGCCGGCTGGCCCGCCAGGACGACGCGGCGGGAGGCGCTGGCGAAGCCGTAGGTCACGGTGGCCACGTAAGCGCCCGGCGCCAGGGTGAAGCTCGGCTCGGCCGCCTCGGAGCGGGCGACGATGGCGGGCTTCGTCCCGTCCGTGCGGTCCTCGTAGATGCGCCAGGCGAGCCCGGAGCGCAGCGGCTTGTCGCCCCCGGCGAACACCGCCGAGAGGGTGAGGGCCGCGCTCGCCGTGCTGGGCAGCGGCGGCGCCGAGGGGTCCGACATCGAGGGGGCGGGCATGGACGGCGAAGGCATGGCCGGGGAGGGGAGGTTGGGACCGATCCGGTTGTGGAAGGCGTTGCCGTCCTGCGCCGAGGCGGTCCCGGGACGGCCGGCGAGGAGGAGGGCGCAGCCCAGCAAGACCGATCCGTACCCTGCCCGCGCCATCCCGCACCTCCCCGTTCCCGCCGGCGTTGCCAACCCGCCGCCGACGCGCCATGTCACGCGGGGTCGCCGCGCCCGGCGCCCGCCCTCTGGAACCGGACCATGGCGGCGGCAAGGCCGCGCCGTCCCGGGGGCCATCGTCCGCGGTCCGCACTCGCTCGCCCGCTCCTGCCCGCCCGATCCTGCTCCAGGGATGCCATGAACGCCACCCTCGATCTCCTGCGCACCCGCCGCTCGGTTCCGCCCCTCCGCCTGGAAGGGCCCGGCCCGGACGCGGCCGAGCTCGACGCGATCCTGACCATCGCGTCGCGGGTTCCGGACCACGGCAAGCTGGCGCCCTGGCGCTTCCTCGTCATCGCGGGCGAGGCCCGCACCCGGATCGGCGACGCGATCGCGGCGGCCTACGCCGCCGACCATCCGGAGGCCGACGCCGCCCGCCTGGATCTCGAGCACCACCGCCTCGCCCTGGCGCCCCTGGTGGTGGCGGTGGTGTCGCGGGCCGGGCCGCACATCAAGATCCCGGAATGGGAGCAGGTGCTCTCGGCCGGCGCCGTGGCGATGAACCTCGTGGTGGCGGCCAACGCCGCGGGCTACGCCACGGCCTGGCTCACCGAGTGGTTCGCCTACGATTCCCGCATCCTCGACGTGCTCGGCCTCGACCCCAGCGAGCGGCTGGCCGGCTTCATCCATGTCGGGCGCGCGCAGGAGGTGCCGCCCGACCGGCCCCGCCCGGCGCTGGCCGACATCGTCACCCGGCTCTGAGGGGCAGGCCATGCATTACGACGCCGAGACCAAGGGCCTGCCGCACAACCCGCTGAAGGCCCTGGTGGCCCCGCGCCCGATCGGCTGGATCAGCGCGATGAACCGCGACGGCGCGGTGAACCTCGCGCCCTATTCCTACTTCAACGCGGTCGCGTCCGGTCCCGACATGGTCATGTTCTCCTCGGCCGGGCGCAAGGACGCCATGAGCTTCGCGGAGGAGGGGGCCGAGTTCGTCTGCAACTTCGCCACCTACGACCTGCGCGAGGCGGTGAACGCCACCTCGGCGCCCCTGCCCCGCGGCGAGAGCGAGTTCGCCTTCGCGGGCCTGACGGCGGCGCCCTCGCGAAAGGTGCGCCCGCCCCGGGTCGCCGAATCGCCGGCCGCGATCGAGTGCAAGTGGCTGCAGACCGTGCCGCTGACGCCACTCGACGGCAGCGACGCCTCGCACTTCCTGGTGATCGGGCAGGTGGTCTCGATCTACATCGACGACCGCTTCATCCGCGACGGCCTCGTCGACACCGGCGCCATGCGGCCGATCCTGCGCGGCGGCTACTTCGACTACTTCACCGCCGAACCCGAGACCCGGTTCGAGCTGCGCCGGCCGGCGGGCGGGGATAGGTAGGCCTCACGCGTCCGCGCCGTCACGTCTGACAAGGCGCTTGGTCATTGCGGATTGGCAGAGCGCCCGGGAGCCGCGCATACCCCGAGGACTGGACGGATCGGCGATGTAGGATCGACCAAGTTCGGCATAGCGCCTAAACGTGAGAACGGAGTATGAACACCGCGTCGTCGAAATTGAGTTCACGGTGTGCCCAGCTATTTCTCGAAGGAAGCCTACCCGACGCAATGGGTGTGGTATGGTGCAAGCGTAGCCATGGCAAAGAGCGTACCTGCCTTCATCAACCCGGCCATGCTCAAGTGGGCTCGGGAAAAGGCCCGTCTCACCCCTGAGGCGGCTGCGAAGGCTGTCGGTGTCACCGTGGAAAAGCTCACGTCAGCCGAAACTGGCGCGGTGCAACTGACATTTCCACAGTTCCTGGCTGCCGCTAATGCCTACAAGCGCGCACCCAGCTTGTTCTACTTGGATGAGCCACCGGTCGATTTCCAACCTATCCAGGACTTTCGCAAGCGTGTGGACTCCGAACCCGGCGCCTATACGCCTGCATTAACCACCGTAATCCGCCAAGCTCAGGAGCGCCGCGATCTGGCTTTGGAGCTCCGAAGTGAGATCGGCGACCCGATCCGAGAGTTCGATCTCTCCGCTGATCTTAATGAGGATATTGAGGCTCTGGGAGGGCGTATGCGAGCCTACCTGAGCGTCACTGAAGCCGAGCAGCAGGCATGGCGTGCGAAGGCGTTCGACAATTGGCGGGCCAAAATCGAAGCCCGAGACATCCTCGTATTCCTGATTCCAAAACTTGCGCTGTCCGAGATGCGAGGCGCTGCCATTGCGGCTTCTCGGATGCCGCTCATTCTGATCAATTCCAAGGACCGCACCAACGGACGCACGTTCACGCTGCTGCATGAGTTCTGCCACCTAGTCGTCCGAGCAAGTGGCGTTAGCGGGTTTGGGATTGATGAAGGCCATGTCGACGTGGCCAAGGTCGAAAGGTTCTGCAATGCAGCCGCTGCGGCAGCTCTCGTACCGAAGGAATGGCTTCTGCGCGAGCCTATGGTCACTCGAAAAGGGGCAGAAAAGACTTGGCAAGACGATGAACTTGCCGCCCTTGCCACACGCTTTGGTGTGAGCCGAGAAGTAATTCTGCGCCGTCTTCTGACAATAGGAAGAACCAGCAAAGCTTTTTATGAAAGCCGCAGGCACCTGTTCCAGAAAGAATACGACGACCTGGAAAATCCCGCTAAGGGAGCTGCCATTCCGCGGCACACAATCGTCCTGAGTCAACTTGGAAGGCCATACGCCCAGCTTGTGTTCCGTGGATACTACGATCGGCGCCTCACGCTGCGTGATGTATCCAACTACTTCAATATGCAGGTGAAATCTGTCCCAGCAATGGAACAGGCTGCCTTCGGCTTGAAAGGGTAAAGCCCATTGGCCGAAGTGTACTGTATTGATACCAGTTCGCTGATTTCAGCATGGTATGATCGCTACAAGCCCAATCGCTTTCCAAAGCTTTGGGAGCAGTTCGAGTCCCTGGTAATAATGGAACGCTTGGTTTCTTCCTCCCTTGTTTTAAACGAATGCAAAGTACGATCACCCGAACTCCATGGTTGGCTTGTGGAGCATGAAGCCATGTTCCTGCAACCTGATGCAGATGTGCAGGCACGTGCCGCATACATTATCAACACCTACAAGGGGTTGGTGATGCAAGGCAAAGAGAAGTTTGCCGCCGATCCCTTCGTCATCGCCACCGCCGAAGTCTATGGATATCGGGTCGTCAGTGAGGAGGATGGTCCGGCAAACCTCAAGAAAATACCGGGTGTCTGCAGCGCCCTGCAGATCCCATGCTTCAAACTCGCCGACTTGTTTGATGCCGAGGATTGGACCCTCGGCTAAAGGAGGAGCGGATCGCGTCGCGGGACGATACGCCCCCAGAACTTAAGCCAGATTTTTCGCTCAGGTGGGTCTGCGATCAGGACGGATGGCGGCCTGAACGCTTGCGCGTCCCTATAGCCGGAACCTCAGCGGCGGCGCTCCAACCGCTCCGCGATGGCGATGCCGCCGATGACCAGGGCCAGCGCGAGGCCTTCGTGCCAGCGGAACGGCTCGCCCACCAGCAGGATGGCGAGCCCGGCCCCGAAGATCGGCACGAGGTTGACGAAGAGGCCGGCCCGGTTCGGGCCGATCAACTCGACGCCCCGCATGAAGGCGAGCTGCGCCACCAGCGAGGGACCCAGCGCCACGAAGATCACGATGGCCCAGCCCTTCGGGGTGGGCCAGATCGTGTGTCCGAGGGCCCATTCGGCGTAGAGCGGCGGCAGCGAGGTGAGGAGCGCCGACAGCGCCACGGCCGTGAAGAAGCTCAGGCCCGAGACCCTGGGGCGGCGTGAGAGCGCCACGGTGTAGCCGGCATAGAGCAGGCAGGCGACCAGCATCAGCACGTCGCCCCGGTTGAACGCGAAGGTGGCGAGCACCCGCCAGTCGCCGTGGGTCGCCGCCACCACGGCGCCCGCGAGCGTCACGGCCACGCCCAGCGCCTGCGCGCCCGTCACCGCCACCCGGTGGACGACATAGTTGATCAGGATGACGAGGACCGGGATCGACCCCTGGAACAGGGCGATGTTGATGCCGCTGGTGAACAGGCCGGCGGCGTAGAACAGGCTGGCGTAGAGGGTGTAGCCGCAGGCCCCCATCAGCAGCACGTAAGCCCAGTGGCGCTTCAGCCGGTCCCACTCCGCCACGAGGCCCGCCCGCGCCGGCAGCGCCAGGGCGAGGCAGGCGAAGGCCCAGCGCAGGCAGGTGAGCACCTGGGGCGAGACCTCGCCCGCCGCCCACTTGCTCGCCACCACGTTGCCGCCCCAGAGCAGCATCGTGAACACGAGGAGCGGGTAGGCCGCGGCCGCCGGCTCGGCCGCGCGTCCGGCGGGCGTCTCCGGGACGCGCATGGGCGGATCTCCCTGGGCTCTGGCCGGGCTCGCGGCCGGCCACCGGGGCGGGATAGCCCGCCGCGCCGCGCGGGGACAGGCCGCCCGGCGCAACGCCCCCATCGAAAACCGCCCGCCTCCGCCCCGGCGCGCCCCCCGGGGCCGCGCCCATCCCCCGGTATCGATCCGCCCCCGGGTATCGATCGGCGCGCCGATTCCCTATGCCGGTGGACACGGTTATGCCGGCCCGGAACGCGCCGGCGACACGGCCGCGGCAACGGGGGGAGGGCGAGACATCCGGTGACGTGGCGATCCCTCCTCCTCGCCGGCCTCGCGGTGGCCGGCCTCGGCGGCCTCGCCGTCTCGCCCCGGGGCGCCGTCCTCCTCGGCGCGCTGCGCGAGCGCCTCGAGGCCCTCCAGGCCCGACCCGGGGCGGCCAGGCCCGCGCACCTGCCGGCCCAGCGCACCGCCGTGGAGGAGGGCCGCACCGTGGTGCGCCTCTCGGCCGCCGAGCGCACCCGCATCGGCATCGTCACCGAGGCCCGGCCCCTCGCCGACCATCGGGAGGAGCTGCAGGCCTATGGCAGCGTCCTCGACCTCGCCCGGGTCACCGACCTGACCAACGCCTATGCCAGCGCCCGGGCCGCCCTCCAGACCGCCCAGGCCCGCGCCGAGGTCTCGCGCAGCGCCCTGCAGCGGGCGAGGTCGCTCGGGCAATACGCCACCACCGTCCAGCTCGAGACCGCGGGAGGCACCGCCCAGACCGACCAGGCGGCCCTGGCGGCGGCGGAATCGCAGGTGCGCACCCTCTCGGCCACCGCCCAGCAGGAATGGGGGCCGGTGATCGGCCGGGCCATCGTCGAGCGCTCGGCCACCGTCACCCGGCTGATCGAGCGGACCGACTTCCTGGTGCAGGTCACCCTGCCGCCGGGGGAGGGCCTGAAGGGGCCGCCGGCGGCGGCCTTCGCCGAGGTGCCGCCCCAGAGCGCGCGGGTCGCCCTGACCTACGTCTCCCCCGCCACCCGCACGGATCCGCGCATCCAGGGCCTGAGCTTCTTCTACACCGTGCCGGGCGACAGCGGCTTCCTGCCCGGCATGAGCATGCTGGCCTTCCTGGCGGCCGACCGCAGCGTCACCGGCCTCAGCGTGCCCGAGGACGCGGTGGTGCACTGGCAGGGAGCGGCCTGGATCTACCGGGCGGTGGGACCCGACGCCTTCGCCCGCCACCGGCTGAAGGCCGACCCGCCGATGTCGGCCGACGCCTACGTGGTGGAGGACCTGCCCGGCGGCACCGAGATCGTGCTCGCGGGGGCACAGGCGCTCCTTTCCGAGGAGATGAAGAGCCAGCTGCAGGTCTCGGGCGGCGTCGATGACGATTGAGGCGAAGGGAGTCGAGGCGAAGGGACCAGAGGCGAAGGGACCCGGGGCGAAGGGGTCCCGGTCCCAGGGCCAGGGCGGTCCGCAGGCGGCGCTGGTCGCCTTCGCGGTGCGCTTCCGCGGCATCGTCCTGGCGCTCAGCCTGGCGCTCGCCGGCTACGGCTGCGTGGTGCTGGCCGACGCCCAGTACGACGTCTTCCCGGAATTCGCGCCGCCCTCCGTGGTGATCCAGACCGAGGCCCCGGGCCTCAACCCGGAACAGGTCGAGGTGCTGGTGACGCAGGCCGTGGAGGTGGCGGTCAACGGCCTGCCGGGGGTGGTCTCGCTCCGGTCGAGCTCGATCCAGGGCCTGTCGGTGATCACCGTCACCTTCGGGGCGGGCAGCGACATCTACCGGGTGCGCCAGCTCGTCACCGAGCGGCTGACGGCGCTGGCCGGCCGCCTGCCCCAGGGCGTGCTGCCGCCGGCGATGACGGCGCTGACCTCCGCCACCAGCACGGTGCTCCTCGTCGGCCTGACCACGCAGAACCGCTCGGACATGGACCTGCGCACCCTGGCGGACTGGACCGTTCGCCTGCGCCTCCTCGCCGTGCCGGGCATCGCGCAGGTCTCGGTCTATGGCGGCGCGGTGCGCTCGCTGCAGGTGCAGATCCGCCCCAACGACCTCGTGCGCTTCAACATCGGCGTCAACGACGTGCTGGCCGCCGCGCGCAAGGCCACCGGCGTGCGCGGGGCCGGCTTCGTCGACACGCCCAACCAGCGCATCGCCCTCCAGACCGACGGCCAGTCGCTCAGCCCCGAGGCGGTCGCGCGCACGGTTCTGATCAACGAGGGCGGGGCCAGCGTGACCCTGGCGGACGTGGCCACCGTGGTCGCCACCGGCGAGCCGGCGATCGGCGCCGCCCTGGTGGACGGACGGCCCGGCGTGCTCCTCATGGTCGGCGCCCAGTACGGCGCCAACACCCGCGCGGTCACCGCCCGGGTCGAGGCGGCCCTGGAGGACCTGCGCCCGGCCCTGGAGCGCGAGGGCGTGACCCTGCATGCCGACCTGTTCCGGCCGGCCAACTTCATCGCCATCGCCAACGGCAACGTGCTGCAGGCCCTCGGGCTCGGCGGCATCCTGGTGGTCGTGGTGCTGTTCGTCTTCCTCTACGACTGGCGCACCGCCGTGATCTCGGCGCTCGCGATCCCGCTCTCGCTCATCGCCGCCGTGGTGGCGCTCCAGGCGCTGGGCGAGAGCCTCAACACCATGACCCTGGGCGGGCTCGCCATCGCCATCGGCGAGGTGGTGGACGACGCCGTGATCGGCGTCGAGAACGTGGTCCGGCGCCTGCGCGAGAACCGCCGCCTCGGCGGCCCGCGTCCCGAGGGGAGGGTGGTCCTCGACGCCATCCTGGAGGTGCGCACGGCGGTCGCCTACGCCACCATCGCGGTGCTGCTGGTGTTCCTGCCCGTCCTCGCCCTGTCGGGCATCGCGGGCCGGCTGTTCGGCCCCCTGAGCCTCGCCTACATCCTCGCCGTGGTGGCCTCCCTCGCCGTCGCGCTCACGGTGACCCCTGCCCTGGCGATGTGGCTCCTCACCGGCCGGCGCGAGGCCTCGACCCTGGACCCGCCGGTGATGCGCGCCGCCCGCCGCCACTACGCGCGCCTGCTGACCCGGATCGACCGCGCCCCGCGCCTCGTCATGGCCTGCGGCCTCCTCGTCACCCTCCTGGGGGCCGCCGTGGTGCCGTTCTTCGGCTCGACCTTCCTGCCCGATCTCAAGGAGGGCCACCTGATCCTGCACATGGCGGCCGCGCCCGGCACCTCGCTGCAGGAATCGATGCGTCTGGGCACCCGCATCACCGCCGCCCTCAAGGCGATCCCCGGCATCCGGGCGGTCGCCTCGCAGATCGGCCGGGCCGAGGCCGGCCAGGACACCGCCGGCACCCATTACAGCGAGATCCACATCGACCTGGAGCCCGGCCTCGACGGGGCGGGGCAGGGGGCGGCGGAGGCCCGGATCCGGGCCGTGATGGCGGGTTTCCCCGGGGCCGCCTTCTCCCTCAAGACCTTCCTCACCGAGCGCATCGAGGAAACCGTGTCGGGCTTCACCGCGCCGGTGGTGATCAACGTCTTCGGCACCGACCTCGGCGCCATCGAGACGGCCGCCCGCGACATCGCCCGCGAGCTCGCCGAGGTGCGGGGCGCCGTGGACATCCAACAGAGCTCCCCGGCGGGGCTGCCCCAGGTGAACGTGGGCCTGAGGCCCAACGACCTGCGCCATTGGGGCCTCTCGGCCGTCGAGGTGATGGAGGTGGTGCGCACCGCCTATCAGGGCGACATCGTGGGCCAGACCTATGCGGGCAACGCGGTGTTCAACGTCCTCGTCATCCTCGATTCCGCCACCCGCGGCCGGCTCTCGGCCCTAAGCGACCTGCCCCTGCGCGGCTCCGGCGGCCGGGTGGTGCGCCTCGCCCAGGTGGCGGACATCTACGAGACCTCCGGCCGCTACCAGGTCCAGCACGAGGGCGCGCAGCGGGTCCAGGCGGTCACCGCCAACGTGACCGGCCGCGACGTCGCCGGCTTCGTGGCCGATGCCAAGCGCAAGATCGCCCGCGAGGTCGCCCTGCCTCCGGGCACCTATGTCGGCTTCGCCGGCTCGGCCGAGGCGCAGGCGCGGGCAAGGCGGGACCTCCTGGTCTATTCCGGGCTCGCCGGCCTCGGCATCGTGCTGCTGCTGGCCATCGTGACGGGGAGCCTGCGCAACCTGATGCTGGTCCTGGTCAACCTGCCCTTCGCCTTCGTGGGCGGCGTGCTGGCGGTCTTCGCCACCGGCGCGGTGCTGTCGCTGGGTTCGATCGTCGGCTTCGTGACCCTGTTCGGGATCTCCCTGCGCAACACCATCATGATGATCGCCCATTACGAGCACCTCGTGGTGGAGGAGGGGCAGGCCTGGGACCGGGACACCGCCATTCTCGGGGCCGCCGACCGCATGGTGCCGATCCTGATGACCTCCCTGGTCACCGGCCTCGGCCTCCTGCCCCTCGCCCTCGGGGCCGGCGAGCCCGGCCGCGAGATCGAGGGGCCGATGGCCATCGTGATCCTCGGCGGCCTCGCCACCTCGACGGTGCTCAACCTCCTCATCCTGCCGACCCTGGCCCTGCGCTTCGCGCGCTTCGAGGCCCCGCAGGGCAGGGCGCTCGAGCCGGTCGCCTGAGGCGCCCTCGCCCGACGGCATCCCGCGCGCCGGACGGCACGGCGGCGCAGAGCGCGAGGAACGATCCGGGCTCGGCAAGACGGTCCGACGGCCGTCCCGGACCCTGGTTCCAGCTCCTGCCCCACCCCCCGAAACGCCGTTCGCATAAGATATATTATGGAACCAGAGGCCGCCGATCGGGGGCAGGGGACCCGTGCTGACGAACGGTTCACCCATTCCCGTCACGGCGTATTCATGCAATCTCCACACCGCCGATTCACGCAATCGACAGTTCCCGGGTCCGGAACGGCCACCAATGGTGCTAAACCGCTGGCGAATGTCACAATTCCTCCCCATAATACATGATACCGGGCGCCATCCGAGCGGATGCCCATCCGAATCGATCCTCTCCAAAGCGAACGCGATGCCGATTTTTGCGCGCCCCTCCGCAGCCTTGAGCCTGGCCCTGCTGGCCTTCGGATCCGTCTCGCTCGCCGCCGGCCTGCCGGCCCGTGCGCAGGCCGAGCCGGAGCGCGGCGCCCTGGCGCAGCAGCCCCAGGCCGCCGCGGCGGAGCCTTCGGCCCGACCGGTCGTCCGGGCGGCGATCCCGCGCCGGGCGCTCGCCCGCCTTCCCCGCCTCGCCGGCCTCATCGCCCAGGGCCAGGCCATCCGCATCGTGGCCTTCGGATCGTCTTCGACGGAGGGCTCGGGCGCCTCTTCGCCGGCCACCACCTATCCGGCCCAGCTCCAGCGCGACCTCGCGGCCCGGCTGGGCGTGACGGGCGCGGAGCATTCCTCCGTCACGGTTCTGAACCGCGGCAAGGGTGGCGACGATTCCGAGGCCATGGCCCGGCGGCTGGAGCACGACGTGCTCGCCGACAAGCCGGACCTCGTGATCTGGCAGACCGGCAGCAACGACCCGATGAGCGGCGTCAGCGTCGAGCGCTTCGCCGAGCTCACCCGGGCCGGCATCCTCGCCATGCGGGCCACCGGGGCCGACGTGGTCCTGATGGACCAGCAATGGTGCAAGAAGCTCTCGACCACCAACGGGGCCGAGGCCTACGGCGCCGCCCTGCACGCCATCGCCACGGAGCTCAACGTGCCGGTGATCCGCCGCAACGCGATGATGCGGGCCTGGGCGGCGCAGGGGCTGCTGTCCCCGACCCAGATGATCGGTCCCGACGGGCTGCACATGACCGATGCCGGCTACGACCGCCTGGCCCGCGCCGCCACCGCGCAGATCCTGGCCAATGCGGGCCTGCCGCAGGATACCGGCATCCAGAACTGAGGCCGGACCGGGGCGCCGGGGGCGGGGGCGGCGGCGGACCGCCCTCCTCCGCGCCGCTCACAGATCCAGCGTGACGCTCAGACCGTCATGGGCCGGCACGACGTTCGGCGGCAGCTTGGCCGCCAGGGTCGCGTAGTCGAGATCCGTGTGGAGGTTGGTCAGGATGGCCCGGCGCGGGCGCACCGTCTCGATCAGCGCCAGGGCATCCGAGACCGAGTAGTGCGTCGGATGCGGGGTCTCCCGCAGGGCGTCGACGATCAGCAGGTCGAGACCGTGCAGCCGCGCCTGCGACGCCTCCGGCATCAGGCTGACGTCGGGTGCGTAGGCCGCCGGGCCGAAGCGGAAGCCCAGGGCCGCCTCGTTGCCGTGCTCCATGCCGAAGGGCAGGGCCGTGACCGCGCCGCCCGGCCCCTCCACCACCATCGTCTGCCCATCCGCCAGGTCGTGCATGTCGAGGATCGGCGGATACTCGCTGCCGGGGGGCGTCTCGAAGCAGTAGCCGAACCGCGCCTCCAGGAGGCTGCGCGTCCGGGCATCGGCGAAGACCGGGATGCGCCGGCGCATGTGGATCACCAGGGCGCGCACGTCGTCGATGCCGTGGGTGTGGTCGGCATGGGCGTGGGTGAACAAGATGGCGTCGAGGCGCTGGACCGCCGCGTCGAGCAATTGCTCGCGCAGGTCCGGCGCGGTGTCGACGAGGAGGGTGGTGACCGCCCCCGCGTCGCCCTGCCGTTCCACCAGGAGCGAGCAGCGCCGGCGCCGGTTGCGCGCCTCCCGCGGGTCGCAGGCACCCCAGCCGTAGCCCACGCGGGGCACCCCGCCGGACGAGCCGCAGCCGAGGATCGTCAATCGCAATGCGCCCATCGGCACCTCCGCCCCCGTTGGTACCGGAGGGGGCCTGGGCCTGTCACGCCCGATCCGGCCCCCTCCCCGGCTCAGGCCGCGGCCTTGTGGAACAGGCGGTGGAAATTGGCGGTGGTCAGGGCGGCGAAGTCCGGAACGTCCATGTCGAGGGTCTGGGCGAGGGAGCGGGCGGTGTCCGCCGTGTAGGCCGGCTCGTTGGTGCGGCCGCGATGCGGCTCGGGCGCCAGGAACGGCGCGTCGGTCTCCACCAGGAGGCGGTCGGGCGGCACCGACCGGGCGATCGCCCGCAGGTCGTGCGAGCGCCGGAAGGTGACGATGCCCGAGAAGGACACGCAGAAGCCGAGCTCGACGCCGACCGCGGCGAGGCGCGCGCCCGACGAGAAGCAGTGCAGGACGGCCGTGAAGGCGCCGCGCGTCATCTCGTCGACCAGGATCGCCTCCATCTCCGCATCGGCGTCGCGGGAGTGGATCACCAGCGGCAGGCCGGTCTCGCGGGCGGCCGCGATGTGGCGGCGGAAGACCCGCTCCTGCACCGCCTCGGGGGCGGCGTTGTCGTAGTGGAAGTCGAGGCCCGCCTCGCCGATGCCGATGCAGCGGGGGTGGTGCGTGCGTGCGACGATGGCCTCGGTCGGCACGTCGGGCTCAGTCCCCGCCCCGTCCGGATGGGTGCCGATGGTGTGCCAGATCTCCGGGTTGGCCTCGGACAGGGCCTCGTAGGTCCGGGCCTTGGCGACCCGCGTGGAGATGGTCAGCATCCGGGTCACGCCGGCGGCGCGGGCCCGGGCGATGACGTTGGGCAGATCCTCCGAAAAATTCGGAAAATCGAGGTGGCAGTGGCTGTCGACCAGCATGAGGGGAAGCTCGGAAAACGGTGGGGTGGGCAAGACGCCGACGTTCACGCCGCCGCTCACGCGGACGGCACCTCCGGCTCGACGAAGCGCGGGAACAGGCCGGCGGGGGCGGGGAGCGGCGTCCCGGGCACGAGGCGGCCCCCCTCCCCCACATCGGCCAGTCGGCGCCGGTCCGCCGGAACGGCCAGGAGGTCGAGAAGCTTGGCGCCGGAGCCCGGCATGAAGGGCTGCACCAGGATGCCGATGGCCCGCAGGGTCTCGGCCACGACGTAGAGCGAGGCCGCCATCCGGGCCGGATCGGATTTCCGCAGCACCCAGGGCTTCTGCGCGTCGAAGTAGCGGTCGGCGGCGGTGATCACGGCCCAGATCTCGGCCAGGGCCGTGTGCAGGGCGAGCCGGTCCATCGCCGTCCGCACGGTGGCGGGCAGCGCGTCGGCCAGGGCCAGCAGCGCCCGGTCCTCTTCGGTGAGGACGCCGTGCTCGGGAACCGTCCCGGACAGGTTCTTGGCGATCATCGAGAGCGAGCGCTGGGCGAGGTTGCCCAGGCCGTTCGAGAGGTCCGCCGTGTAGCGGGTGATGATCGCCTCGTGGCTGTAGTTGCCGTCGCCGCCGAAGGGCACCTCCCGCAGCACGAAGTGGCGCACCGCGTCGACCCCGTAGGTCGCGATCAGGTCCATCGGGTCGACGACGTTGCCGAGCGACTTGGACATCTTCTCGCCCTTGGAGAGCAGGAAGCCGTGGCCGAAGACGCGCTTGGGCAGGGCCAGGCCGGCCGACATCAGGAAGGCCGGCCAGTACACCGCGTGGAAGCGGACGATGTCCTTGCCGATGACGTGCAGGTCCATCGGCCAGAATTTTCTGCGCGCGTCGGTCTCGTCGGGAAAGCCCGTGACGCTGAGGTAGTTCGTCAGCGCGTCGACCCAGACATACATGACGTGGTCGGGATGGCCCGGCACCGGCACGCCCCAGTCGAAATTGGTGCGGCTGACGGAAAAATCCTTGAGTCCGGAGCGCACGAAGCTCGCCACCTCGTTGCGCCGGGTCTCGGGGCCGATGAAGTCGGGCTGGGCCTCGTAGAGCGCCAGCAGCCGATCCTGATAGGCGGACAGACGGAAAAGAAAGTTCTCCTCCTCCATCCAGGTCACCGGCGTGCCCGTGGCCTTGGAGACCGGCGTGCCGTCGGGGCCGGGCTCGAGCTCGTCCTCGGCGTAGTAGGCCTCGTCGCGCACCGAGTACCAGCCGGCATATTTCGACAGGTAGAGGTCGCCGTTGGCCTCCATCCGGCGCCAGAGTTCCTGGGCGGCGGCGTAGTGCGCGGGCTCGGTGGTGCGGATGAAGCGGTCGTGGCTGCAATCGAGCGCCTGCGCCATGGCGCGGAAGCGCGCGGACATGTCGTCGACGAGTTCGCGCGGGGTGACCCCGGCCTTGGCGGCCGTCTGCTGGATCTTGACGCCGTGCTCGTCGGTGCCGGTGGAGAACAGCACGTCGTAGCCGTCGAGGCGCTTGAAGCGGGCGATCGCGTCCGTGGCGATCACCTCGTAGGCGTGGCCGATATGCGGCGCGCCGTTGGGATAGGAGATCGCGGTGGAGAGACCGAAGGTCTTCGCGGTTGCCGGGTCGGTGGCGGTCACGTCGAGGGCTTCCCCGGATGCAGGATTCACAGGATCAGGCCCCGGAATCGGGTCCTGGGATCACAGGACGGCGGGCGTCTACCAGGCCGCGTCAGGCGGCGTCGCGGAGCGCGCCGGCCAGGTCGCCGAACAGGGACAGGACCAGCGGCCGGCGGTCGAGATTGTAGGTCGCGGCCTCCCGCGCGGCGCGGGCGATCTTGTCACACACCTCGACCAGGGCCGCAAGGCGGGCGGGCGGCTCGTGGCGGCGCCGGTCGAGCTCGGCCGAGACGAAGCGGAACACCGTGTCGAGGCTGGCCGCGAAGAGCTCGTCGGACTCGCGTGCCGAGAGCTTCTCGGCCAGCGCCAGGATGCGGCGCCAGTCCGGATGGTCGAGGCGGGCGAGCAGGGTCTCGACCTCCGCGACGAGGCTGGCCCGGGCGGGGTCGAGCAGGGCGACGGCCTCGGCGACCGAGCCCTCCGCGAGCTGCGCGGCCCGGGCGAGCGCCTCGGGGCCAGGCTGCACGAAGGGCGGGGCGAAGCCGCCGATCACCCGCGCCACCTCGGCCTCCGCGAGGGGGCGCAGGGTCAGGGCCCGGCAGCGCGAGCGGATGGTCGGCAGGAGCCGCCCCGGCGCGTGGCTGACGATGAGGAACAGGCAGCGGGGCGGGGGCTCCTCCACCATCTTGAGGAGCGCGTTGGCGCTGTTGGCGTTGAGGTCCTCGGCGCTGTCGACGATGCAGATGCGGTAGCCCGCATTGCCCGCGGTGGAGCCGAACAGCGCGAGGGCGCCGCGGGCCGCATCCACCGAGATCCGGGTCACCAGCGTCTTGGCGTTGGCCGGACGGGTCCGGCGCAGGGCCACGAGGTTGGGGTGCGACAGGGCCGCGACCTGGCGGGCCGCCGGATGGCCCGGATCGACGGCGAGGCTCGCGGGCGCCCCCTGCGCCGCCGGGTTGGCGACGAGCCAGCGGGCGACCCGATAGGCCAGCGTCGCCTTGCCGATGCCGCGCGGGCCGCCGATGAGCCAGGCGTGGTGCAGGCGCCCCGCGGCGATCGCCGCGACGAAGGCGGCCTCGGCCTCGGCATGGCCGACGAGGTCGGCCTGCTCGCGCGGGCGCGGGACCTCGGTCAGGTCGCCGGGCTCGACATCCTCGGGGGCGCGCTCAGGCCGCATCGCCGTGCTCCGTCCCGGGGCGGCGATCCTCGCTCCGGCCATGAGCCCGCGCCGGCAGCAGCCCGGGCAGGCGCTCGGCCACCACGGCGCGGATCGCGGCCTCGACGGCATCGGCGGGCAGGGCGGCGTCGACGATCGCGCAGCGCCCGGGCTCCTCCGCCGCGATGGCGAGGAAGGCCGAGCGCAGGCGGGCATGGAAGGCGAGGGCCTCGGCCTCGAAGCGGTCGACCGCACCGTCGGCCCCCGCGTCGCGGCGCGCCCGGGCGCGGGCGAGCCCGAGTTCCGGGTCGCAGTCGAGGATCAGGGTCAGGTCGGGACGGGTCGGGCCGACGACGACGCCCTCGAGGGCGCGCAATGCGGCCGGGTCGAGGCCACCGGCCGCGCCCTGGTAGGCCCGGGTCGAGTCGGCGAAGCGGTCGCAGAGCACGATCTCGCCCCGGGCCAGCGCCGGGCGGATCAGGGTGTCCAGGTGGTCGATCCGGGCGGCGGAGAACAGCAGCGCCTCGGCGAAGGGGCCGTAGGGCTTGGCGAGCCCCGCGAGCAGCGCCTCGCGGATGCGCTCGGCCTTGGCCGAGCCGCCGGGCTCGCGCGTCGTCAGCACGGGGCGGCCGGATTCCAGCCGGAGCTGCGCGGCGAGGCGGCGGATCTGGGTCGACTTGCCGGCGCCCTCCCCGCCCTCGAAGGTGACGAAGGTCCCTCCCCGCGTCCCGGGCGCCGTCACGACTTCGCGCCGGCCTTCTCGAACGCCTTGCGGAACAGGCCGGTGCCGACCTCCCAGGCCGCGTCGAGCGCCCGCTGCGGGAGGGTGCCGGCCTCCACCGTGTCGCCGGCATAGAGGGGCTGGTCGAGGGCCTGGGTGTCGCCGCGGGTGATGCGCAGGCGGCCGACCTCGCGGCCCTGCTCCACCGGGGCGACGAGGGGTCCCTGGTAGACCACCCGGGCGGTGATCTTGTCGCCGGAGCCGCGCGGCAGCAGCACGCGCACGGCCTTCTTGGCGACGAGGGGCACGCTGCCGGCCGCGCCGCCATACACCGAGGCCTCCGCCACGGTCTCGCCGGCGCCGAAGACCTGGCGCGGCTCGAAGGCGCGGAAGCCCCACTCCATCAGCTTGCGCGATTCCGCCGCCCGGTCGCGGGCGGTCTTGAGACCGCTCACCACCATGATCAGGCGCTGCCCGTTCTGCACCGCCGAGCCGGTCAGGCCATAGCCGGATTCCTCAAGGTAGCCGGTCTTGAGCCCATCGGCGCCGATGTCGAGGGTCAGCAGCGGGTTGCGGTTCTGCTGCTTGATCTTGTTCCAGGTGAACTCGCGCTCGGCGAAGATCCTGTACAGGTCCGGGTAGGTCTCGATCAGGTGCAGGGCGAGCTTGGCGAGGTCGCGCGCGGTCACCTTCTGGTCGGGAGCCGAATAGCCGGTCGCGTTGCGGAAGGTCGAGCGCGCCAGGCCGATCTCCCGGGCCCGCGCCGTCATCATGCGCCCAAAATTCTCCTCCGAACCGGCGATGCCCTCGCCGATGGCGATGGCGGCATCGTTGCCCGACTGCACGATGAGGCCGCGCAGCAGGTCGGACAGCTTGATGCGGCTGTTGAGCTGGGCGAACATCGAGGAGCCGCCCCCCCCCGCACCGCCCCGGCGCCAGGCGTCCTCGGTGATCTGGAACTCCGAGTCCATGGTGAGCCGGCCCTGCCGGATCTCGTTGAACACGATCTCGGTGGTCATCAGCTTGGCCATGCTGGCTGGGGAGAACAGCTCGTCGGCGCCCTTCTCGAACAGCACCGAGCCGGAATCGGCATCGATCAGGATCGCGTGGGGCGCCGCTGTCTGGAAGCTCTGGGCCAGGGCCGACCCCGCGGCGAACAGGCTCAGAGCCGTGGCGAGGAGGAGGCCCGACACCGCCGCGCGCGCCGATCCGTTCCGACCCGCGAGGACCACTCTCACACGCATACCCCGCCTCACGCCCACCCGCTCGTCGCCCCCACGATCAAGCGTGACGTTACAGGCATTCGCCGCCGAGATCGAACGCAAATCACGGGCGATCCCGATCGCGCGTCGATGCGTCCTGACGGCCACGGACGCACCGCCGGTCAGCGGGCCTCCGCGAACTGGGCGCGGGTCCGGGCCGGGGCCTTGGACGCAACGGCGGCCTTGGCCGGGCCAGCCGGTTTGGCGAGGTCGGCCGATTTGCCGGAGGGCACGGCTTTGGCGACCAGCACGGGCTTAGCGACCAGCACGGGCTTGGCGACCGGCCCGGGCTTGCCGGCAGGGGGCGTCTGGGTGCCGACAGGCGCCTTGGCGGCGGCCATGCGGGAGGCGGGCTGAGCCCCCGCCCGGGCCGGGGGGCCATCGGCCGCCAGCCTGGCGAGGGAAGTCCTGGCGAGGGAAGTCTTCGAGGCGGGCGCTCCCGGGGTCGCGGCGGCGAAGCGGGCGGTGGCGGCGCGCGGGTCGGCCTTGGCCGGTGTCGCACCGGCCTGGGCGAACTTCGACACGCCCTTGCCGGTCGGCGGTTCCTTGCCGGCCGGCGACGCCCCGGCGAGCCGCAGCGGCGGCGGGGTCAGGCTCAGGGGGGCGGGCCGGGCGGCGGCCAGGGTCTGGTGCGGTTCGGACGGGCCGTGCCGCACGGGCCGGAACCCGTCGGCCCGCACCGCCGTCGGCTGCAGCGCGGCCGGGACCGCGACGGTGGCGGCGCTCGCCACCAGGATGGGGGCCGGCTTGACCGGACGGGGGGCCGGCGCCGCCTCGGCCGTCTCGGCGGCATTCTCCCCGGCGGCCGGCCTTTCGTCGGCCTCCTTGAAGGCCAGGGCCGGGCGGCTCGCCCGGGCGAGGCGCTCGGAGGAGACCTGCGGCGCGTCCGGGCCGAGATCGGCCAGCATGACGGGCGCCGCGCCGCGGATGGCGGCGGGCTGGCCGTCGGTGCGCAGGGTGGCGAGGAGCTTGCGGTCGTCGCTGCCGGCGGTGGAGGCCTTGCCGGCATACTCGACGCGCACCCGCGCGGTGCCGCTGCGGCGGAATTCCAGGGCCTCGGCCACCTCCTCGGAGACGTCCATCAGGCGGTTGGCATGGTAGGGGCCGCGATCGTTCACCCGCACGATCATCGAGTGGCCGTTGGCGAGGTTGGTGACGCGGGCGTAGCTCGGCAGCGGCAGGGTGGGGTGCGCGGCGGCGATGGAGTGGCGGTCGAACACCTCGCCGTTGGCGGTCATGCGCCCGTGGAAGGCCGAGCCGTACCAGGAGGCGAGGCCCTCGCGGACGTAGCCCTTGGCATCCTCGCGCGGGACGTAGGTGCGCCCCGCCACCACGTAGGGCTTGCCCGAGAAGCGGCGTCCGCCGCCCTTCGGGATCACGTCGCCCTCGTTGTAGAGGCGCGGACTGGCCTTCACGCCGTATTTCGGATCGAGGCTGGAGCCGCCGCCTGCGGTCCCGGCGAGCTTCTGCGGGGATTGCGCGCAGTTGGCGGTGGTGAGCGCCACGGCCGAGACCGCCAGCAGCCGCCAGAGCGGCAGCGGGGCCACCCCCGGGTGTCCCGGCTTCGTCTTACGCGCCATCGCGATGATCCGCCTCAGCCCCCGCCCCGATCCGCACGATACGCTTGAGAGGGACCACCGGCGGGCGAGAGCAGGACCGGATGGGCCCCCGGGAGCGGCGCGCCCCTCCCGAGACGGGCGAGAATGTCCGGGTGACGTAAAGGAAGGCTGAACGGGATCGGCTTTCGGCAGACGGGCGGTGCTGCGACGGACATGACGGCCAAGCCTCGTGCATCGCGAGAGCGTTATCCGACAAGCCTCTGAACGGTCGAAGATAAAGACCTTTCTCCGCGATCGTGCCCGGGGCTCGTCCGGCGCGGCGGAAGGCTGAACCGAAACATCGAGAAGCCCCGGCAAGTCATTGCCGGAGCGCGCGGTTTCGTCTCAGCGGCCGTCCGGCTCGTTGAGCTGGTCGATCGAGCGGGCGCCGCGCTGCTTGAACAGGAGGTCGAGGGCCTCGAGCATCAGGCCGTGCATCTTGGCGCGTTCCGCGTGGGCGATGTCGCGCAGCTGGTCGTAGACCGGCGGCTCCAGGTAGACCGACATCTGCCGGGCGCGCTGCTTCAGGGTGGCGCTGGGGCGCCGGAGCGTGGAGACGCCGGTGTCGAGCTGGACGATTTCGGCGGACTGGTGGAGTTTGCCCGACGGGGTCGAGGCGGCAACGATGGAGGCGAGGCTGAGCTTAGGCGGCTTTGGCATGCTTGCTCACCTGCATGCGCTTCTCGATCCAGCTCCAGAGCTTGCGCACCTCGAAGGCGGCCTGCCCCTTCGGATTGAACTCGGTGACGCCCTGTCCGACGCCGATGGCGTCCTGGTGGTCCGTGCGGGCGACGATGTTCACGTCCGGCAGGATGCCGAGCACGGCGAGGCCGTCGGCGGCGTCGCGGATCCGGTAGGAGCGCGGGGGGGTCTGGTTCAGCACGAACGCGAACTTCTTCTCGAGGCGGTAGATCGCCGCCAGGGTCGGCTTGAAGGCGCGCAGGTCCGCCGGCGTCGGGCGGCACGGGATGACGCAGAGGTCGGCGGCGCGGATCGCCGAGAGGGTGCCGGCGGAATCGACGCCGGGGGTGTCGATGAAGACGTAGTCGTAGGCCGAGTCGCGCAGCTGGGCCATCACGCCCTCGATCTGCGTCGCGTCGATCTGCGCCACTTCCGGGCCCTCGGCGGTGCGATGGTCGAGCCAGTCGCTGACCGTGGCCTGGCGATCCATCTCGAGGATGCAGACCGAGAGGCCGCGCTCCTGGGCGGCGACCGCCAGAGAGATGCAGAGCGTGCTCTTGCCGCTCCCCCCCTTCTGGGTGACGAACGTGATGGCTTTCATCCTGGCATCCCTTCGCGAGCGTCGACGAGTTCGGGTGACGGTTGTGGCGGACGGATCCGGCAGTCCGGATCGCCGGCGGGCGGGGCGGTGGCTCCCGTCCTGTGACCCAAGGATGCTGCGATCCCGGATGTCGCCGATCATGGTTAACCAACGGTTAAGCCGGGATCCGCCCGCGAAAGGCCGACAGGCAATCTGAAGTTGCCTTTGTCGGGATCGGATCGTCGGACGCTCTTCACGCCCCCTTGGTTTCGCTCTACGATATCGGCGCGTCGGATGCCGCGCGTTGCCGAAACGGCAACCTCAGGTCGTTTCGACAGGTTCGATCCGGCCGGTGAGGAGGCCCATGACGCGATCCCCGCCGCCGGATTCGGAGGCCGACATCCCCGGCGGCCTGCAGGCGGCCCTCGCCGCCTCGGGCGTCGTCGGGGGCTGGGTGCACGACATCTGGGCGGACCGCCTCGTCGTCTCGGCCCCCGTCGCCCGGGCGCTCGGGTGGTCGCCGGAGGAAGGCGCGCGGGGCGTGCCCCTGGCGTCCCTCCTCTCGCGCACCCACGAGGAGGACCGCGCGCGGGTCGACAACGCGCTCCACGCGGCGATCGCCCGCGGCGGCGCCTTCGCGCTGTCCTTCCGCACCCGGGCGCCGCGCCGGCTCGACCTGCGCGGGCGCATCGAGCCCGACGCCGCCGGCCGGCCGGTGCGGGCGCGCGGCATCGTCCTCGAACCCGCCGAGGACCGCGTGGTCGGCGTCCGGGACCAGCACGCGGTGAATCGGATGGCCGAGCACGCCATCGCCCTGCGGGGCCTCGCCGACGATCTCGCCCGGCCCGGCCTGTCGCGCCTCCTCGACCGCCTGATGGTCGAGATCGGCCACGAGCTCGCCCGCCACCTCCGGGACGCCCAGGACGGCCGGCGGCATTGAACGGCCTCGCCAGGAGAGCAGAGGGAAGAGGCGGGATCAGCGGGGCAGGGCCGTGGCCTCCCGCGCCGGGCGGATCCGGTGGCTCGCGAGGGCACGCAGGGCCGCCCCTGCCCCGGGTCGCGCCAGGGCTTCGCCGTAGGCCGCGATCAGGCCGGCGCAGTCGCGGGCGATCCGGGCCGGCGGCGTGGGCAGGGGGGCCTCCGCGCGGATCCCCGGCCCGACCGCGCGGGCGAGGACGCGCGCCGCCGCGTCGTCGGCCAGGATCTCCTGCGCCGCCAGGAGGTCGCCCTCCCCGCCGATGACGAGGCAGGCGCCCGGGTCGGCGCGCCGCATCGCCCGCAGGAGGACGCGGCCCGCTTCGACCCAGGTCGCGTCGTCGGCGCCGCGCAGGATGCGGGCGAGCGTGCGCCCGGCCCGCGCCCGCAGGCGGTCGAGGGCCGCGCCCTCCGGCATTCCGGCCCGATAGCCGTCGAGATAGGCGGCCGCGAGGGCGTCGAGGATCTCGCCCCGCTCCGCGAGGGCGTCGAGGAGCGGCAGCGCGCGCAGGATCGCCGCCCGGGCGCCGGCCGGGCTCGGATCGTCGTCGAGGGTGGAATCCGGGAAGCGGTCGGTGTCGACCAGTTCGGTGGCGACCCGCGCCCGGACCAGGCGGGCGGGGTCGGGGATCCACAGGCTGTCGGAGGCGACAGCGAGGGCCTCGTCCGCGAAGGCCGGGTCGACCCCGGCGGCCAGGTAGGCCTCCCGCTCGGCCGAGGCGTCGGCCTGCACCACCTGCCCGAACAGGCCGGGATCGTAGGGCGCGTGGAAGCCGAGGCGGCCGTTCGTCACGAGGTAGCGCCCGGCGCCCCGCACGAAGGCGAGGGTGCAGGCCGAGACGCAATAGTCCGGGACGTAGGTGGCGAGGCCCCGGGCGGCGATGAGATCGCCGATCGCCGCCGCCTCCTCGACGAGGCCGCCCTCGCTGGTGAGATGGATGCGCGTCACCGCCGGATGGGCGGCGAGCAGGGCGGCGAGGCGCGCGGCCGTCCCCGCCCCGATCTCCCCGGCGAACCGGATGTCGCGCCCGTGCGGCCCGAGGGCGATGCGCGCCGGGGGACCGGGCACCCGGGTGCGGAGATGCTCCTCCAGGCGCAGGGACAGGGCGGTGTAGGCCGAATTCAGGAGGGGGCGCGCCCCGGCGGCCGCCAGGACGGCGCAGGCGGCCAGCATCGCCCAGCGCATCCGCGCGACGAGCCCCCGCCCCCCGAACCTGTCCGCCCGAACCCCGTGCGCCGCCATCCGCAAGCCCTCCCGATCCCGGCCCGCGACAGTCGTCGTCCCGGCAGGATCGGCCGATTATTGGCCCTGCGAAGTCTCACGCAAACACCCTGCCAGTCCTGCGACAGTCACGGGTCGCACCAGGATTGGAGAAAAGGGATTTTTGTTGATGTGTCCCGCCCGCAACGGGGGAGGATCACCTGTCGGCCGGACCAGGGACCGGACGATCCTTCCGGCGGACGGTCGACGATGTCGCAGGCGGCCTCAGGCCGGCTCGGTGGACTCGGGAGATTCGGTGGACTTGGGAGATTCGGGCGGGCGCAGGAGGTAAGTGTCCATGATCCAGCCGTGACGGGCCCGGGCGGCCTCGCGGAGGGCGCCGATCTCGGCGGCGACGTCGCCGAGGCGGCCCGAGACCAGGATCTCGTCGGCGGTGCCGACGAAGGCGCCCCAGTAGATCGTCAGCTCCGGGTCGAGATGGTCGAAGCGGGGCCGGCCGTCGAGCATCACCACGGTGGCCTCCGCGCCCTCGGGCAGGCCGCCGGCGATCTGCCGCCCGGTGGTGATGGTGATCGGTCCGCCGATGCGGTTGAGGGGAATGCGGTGGCCGGCCGCGAGCGCCTGGACGCTGGTGATGCCCGGGATCACCCGGACCGCGAGGTCGAGGCTTCCGCGGGCCAGGATGCGGTCGATGATCCGCAGGGTGCTGTCGTAGAGGGAGGGATCGCCCCAGACCAGGATGGCCCCGCAGCCCTCCGGGCCGAGTTCGCGCGCGATCATCGCCTCGTAGAGGGCCGCCCGCGCGGCGTGCCAGGCCTCGACGGTGGCCCCGTAATCCGAGGGGTCGCGGTCGCGCTCGGGGTCCTGCGCCTCCACGAACCGGAAGGGCTTCTCGGTGAGGTAGCGGGCGCAGATCTCCCGGCGCAGGTCCACGAGCTCGGCCTTCGCGCGGCCCTTGTCGAGGGCGAAGACCACGTCGACCGTGTTGAGGGCGCGGATCGCCTGGATCGTCATGTGCTCGGGATTGCCGGTGCCGATCCCGATCACCAGGAGAGTTCTCATCGCGCGCCGTCCTCCGCTCCCGCCCGAGGCGGGTCCCGGGCCGCCCGCTTAGAGCATGCGGCGGGCGAGGGGAACCGTCACGCGGAGAAACCCCGTGCGTTCCCAGACCCTTATACCAGGGCTCACGGATCCCGACCCATGGCCGGGATCCGTCGAGGTTCGGCGGACGGCCGCCGCCGCGCGGTCGCGTGGGCGGACCTCGATCGAGTCAGGCTCATCGCGCTCCGGTATGAGTGCGCGCGGGCGTGTCCGTCGGCACGCCGTGCGCGACACCTGGCCTGTCGCAGCCCCGCCCCGTATGCTAAGCACGGCGCCGACATGACTCGCGTCCGGCACATGGCACTCTGGCTCGCTGCGGTGATCGCCCTGATCACCGTCGGCCTCGTGCCGTCCGGCGCCGAGGCCCATGGCGGCCATTCCCATGCCGCGGGCGTCGCCGCGGCCGCCCTCCCCCCGGCCGCTTCGGCCGAGCTCCGGACCGGCGACGAGACCCGGATGCACGAGACCCGGATACTCGAGACCCGGATACTCGAGACCCAGAGCGTCATCCGGACGGTCGTCGTGCTGTCGGCCTCACCGACCAGGACGCTGAGCACCGGCACCTGCGACGGCACCTGCTGCAATGCCGGCTGCCGGAGCCCGGGCGCCTGCTGCACCGGAGCCGGGCTCGCCCCGGACAGCGACGATGCGACCGGCCCGCGCGGACCCGGCGACCGCGCCCTGGCGCGCGCCCTCCCCGCCCGGACGGACGTCGTCCCGGAAGCCCTTCCCGAACCGCCCAGATCCTACGCCTGACGCTGCCCCGCGTCCGCCGGGCCTTCGCGACTCCCCACGGAGGCGCGAGGCCGGGACGCCGTTCCGTGTTCCCCGGCGAAAGAATCCTGGTCCATGTCCCGCTCCCTCGCGGCCGCCCTGCGCGCGCCGGCCCTCCTCGTCGCCCTCGCGCTCCTCGCCCTGCCGGCCCTGCCCATCCTGTCCGGGCCGGCCCAGGCCCATGAGGGCCACGATCATGGCGCGGAAGCGCCCCCCGCCCCGGCCGCCACCGCCCCGCGGGCGGAGGCCGTCTCCGAGCGTTTCGAGCTCGTCGCCGTGGTGCAGGGCACCGACCTCGTGCTCTACCTCGACGCCTTCGCCACCAACGCCCCCGTCCCGGAGGCGGGCGTCGCCGTGATGACGCCGGAGGGCCGGCGCAAGGCCGCCGAGACGGCGCCCGGCACCTACCGCCTCGCGGCCCCCTGGCTCGCGACCGGGGACGACCACGACCTCGTCGTCGGCGTCTCGGCCGAGGGCCGCACCGACCTCCTCAACCTCGACCTCCACCTGCCCGCCGAGACCGCGCCCGCCCCGGTCTCGGCCCCCGGCGCCGCGGCCTCGGCCACGGCCCTGGCCGACCGCCTCGCCCGGCAGAACCCGGTCGCCCTCGCGACGGGGGGCTTCCTGATGGGGCTCGGAGTGTTCGCCCTGGCGCGCCGGCGGCGCGCCGGCTCCGTCCTGGTCGGTCTCCTCGCGGTCGGGGCGACGCTGGCGCTCGCCCTCCTCCTCGGCGGCGCGGCGCAGGCCCATGAGGGCCACGGCCCGGACGAGAAGGAGCCCCCCCTCACCCCGGCGGCGCTGACCGGCGGCACCCTGATGGAACGGGCGCGGCGCCTGCCCGACGGCTCGGTCTTCGTGCCGAAGTCGCTCCAGCGCCTGCTGGCCCTGCGCACCGGCCTGACGGCGGAGGCGTCCGTCACCCGCAGCGCCGAACTGCCGGGCCGGATCATCCCGGACCCGAATGCCAGCGGCGTGGTGCAATCCTCCGTCGGCGGCCGGCTGGCGCCGCCGGAACGGGGCTTTCCCCGCCTCGGCACGCGGGTGGCGCGCGGCGACGTGCTCGCCAGCGTGACCCCGCCGGTCCAGGCGGTGGACGTCTCCGACATGCGCCAGCGCCAGGGCGAGCTCGACCAGCAGATCGCCATCCTGGAGCGCCGGGTCGGGCGCTTCGAGAAGCTCTCCACCACCGGCGCGGTGGCGCAGACCCAGCTCGACGACGCCCGCTCGGAACTCGGCGGCCTGCGGGACCGCCGCGCCGCCCTCGACGCCATCCGGCGCGAGCCGGAGGCCCTCGTCGCGCCGGTCGACGGCGTGATCGCCGAGGCGAACGCGGTGGCGGGCGCCATGGCGGCGCCCGGCACGGTGGTCTACCGCATCGTCGACCCGGGCAAGCTCTGGGTCGAGGCCCTCAGCTTCGAGGCGCTGGCCGAGGGCAGCCGGGCCACCGCGCGGACGGGCGACGGCGGCACCCTGCAGCTCGCCTATCGGGGCACGGGGCTCGCCGACCGCAATCAGGCGGTGCCGGTCCAGTTCGCCGTCGAGGGCGACGGGCGGGGCCTGCGCCTGGGCCAGTTCGTCACCGTGCTGGCTCCCATCGGCCAGGCCCGCCCCGGCCTGCCGGTGGCGCGCTCCGGCGTGGTGCGGGCGGAGGGCGGCAGCCTCGTCTACGAGCATGTCAGCGCCGAGCGCTTCATGGGCCGTCCGGTGCGGGTGGCACCGCTGGATGCCGACCGGATGCTGGTGGATGACGGGATCGCGGCCGGGCGCCGCGTCGTGACCCAGGGCGCCGAACTCCTCGACCAGATCCGCTGAGAGGACGCGCCCCGATGTTCGAGACCATCGTCGCGCAGTCCCTGCGCAACCGCCTGCTCGTGCTGGCCCTCGCCGCCGCCCTGGTGCTGACCGGGCTCCTCGCCCTCACCCGCCTGCCCGTGGACGTGCTGCCGGACCTCAACCGCCCCACCGTCACGGTGATGACGGAGGCCGAGGGGCTCGCCCCCCCGGAGGTCGAGCAGCGCGTGACCTACCCGATCGAGACCCGGATGAACGGCCTGCCCGGCGTCACCCGGGTGCGCTCGGTCTCCGGCATCGGCCTGTCCATCGTCACCGTCGAGTTCGCCTGGGACGCCGACCTGTACCGGGCGCGCCAGTTCGTGGCCGAGCGCCTGGCGCTGGCCCGCTCGGAACTCCCCGCCAACGTGATGCCCCAGATGGGGCCGGTCTCCTCCATCATGGGCGGCATCCTGCTGGTGGCGGTGACCTCCGAGACCGCGACGCCGATGAGCTTGCGCGAGACCGCCGACTTCACCATCCGGCCGCGCCTTCTCGCGATCCCGGGGGTGGCGCAGGTCATTCCCATCGGCGGCGAGGTGCGCCAGTTCCGGGTGGCGCCGAACCCCGCCGCCATGCGGGCGCTGGGCGTCAGCCATGCCGCCCTGACCCAGGCGCTCGAAGGCTTCGGCACCAATGCGGGCGGCGGCTTCACCGATGCGGGCGCCCGCGAGGTGCTGATCCGCGCCATCGGCCGGACCATCGACCTCGACGACCTGCGCAACCTCGTGGTGACCACTCCGGCCGGGCCGGTCTACCTGCGCCAGGTCGCGGAGGTGGATTTCGCCCCCCGCCCCCGGCGCGGCGACGGCGGCTACATGGGCAAGTCCGCCGTGATCGTCTCGGTGGAGAAGCAGCCGGGCATCGACACCGTGCGGCTGACGAAGACCGTGGAGGACGCGCTGGCCCAGCTCGGCCCCAGCCTGCCCCCCGGCATCGCGGCGGACAAGATCCTGTTCCGGCAGGCGGATTTCATCGAGACCTCCCTGCGCAACGTGGTGACGGTGCTGCTGGAGGCGGTCGCCGTGGTGGCGGTGGTGCTGTTCGCCTTCCTGATGAACGCCCGCACCACCCTGATCTCGCTCACCGCGATCCCGGTCTCGATCCTCGCCACGGCGGCGATCTTCTCCGCCCTGGGGCTGTCGATCAACACGATGACCCTCGGCGGGCTCGCCATCGCCATCGGCGAGCTCGTCGACGACGCCGTGGTGGATGTCGAGAACATCCTGCGGCGCCTGCGCGAGAACCGGCAGGAGGGGTCGCCGCGCTCGTCCTTCGCGGTGATCGTGGCGGCCTCCAACGAGGTCCGCTCCGGCATCGTCTACGCCACCGTGATCATCTGCCTCGTCTTCGTGCCGCTCTTCGCCCTCTCGGGCATCGAGGGCCGGCTCTTCGCGCCGCTCGGGCAGGCCTACATCGTCGCGATCCTGTCGAGCCTGGCCGTCTCCCTCACCCTGACACCCGCCCTCGCCTCCTGGCTGCTCCCCGGGCTCAAGGGCCTGGAGGCGCCGGAGGGCCGGCTGATCCGCTGGCTCAAGGCCGGCAACGGCCGCCTGGTCGCGTTCGCCTTCGATCACCAGCGCCGCGTCATGGCCGGCGCCGTGATCGGCGTCGGCGCGGCGGCCTTCGCCGCCACCACGCTGCCGCGGGCCTTCCTGCCGGCGTTCAACGAGGGCTCCTTCACCGTCAATCTCGCCTTCACGCCGGGCATCTCGCTCGCCGAATCGAGCCGGATCGGCGCCATCGCGGAGGGGCTGGTGCTGGACATCCCGGAGGTGGACCGGGTCGGCCGCCGCACCGGCCGGGCCGAGCTCGACGAGCATGCCGAGGGCGTCCACTCCACCGATCTCGAGATCGGCATGAAAGCGAACGGGCGCCCGCGCGAGGCCGTGGTGGCGGACCTGCGGGCGCGCCTCGGGGTGCTGCCGGTCTCGGTCAATATCGGCCAGCCGATCTCGCACCGCCTCGACCACATGCTCTCGGGGGTCAGGGCCGAGATCGCCCTCAAGCTGTTCGGCGAGGATCTCGACGGCCTGCGCCGCACGGCCGAAGCCCTCAAGGCGGAGTTCGAGACGATCCCCGGCATCACGGATCTCGCCATCGAGAAGCAGGTCCGCATCCCGCAGCTCGAGGTCCGGGTCGATTCCGGCCGGGCCGCCCTCTACGGCGTCGCTCCCGGCGCCGTGGTCGATGCGGTGAGCCGGCTGGCCAACGGCCGGGTGGTCTCCACCCTGGTCGACGGCCTGCGCCGCTACGACGTCACCCTGCGCCTGCCCGAACCCGGCCGCTCGGTGGCGGCCCTGCGCGAACTCCTGATCGAGACGCCCAACGGCTGGGTCCCGGCCCATGCGCTCGCCGACATCGCCGAGCGCGACGGCCCCAACCAGATTCTTCGCGAGAACGGCCGGCGCAGGCTGGTGGTGCAGGCCAACACCCAGGCGGGGGCGGACGGCTCGGCCGTGGCCACCGCCATCGCCGAGACCCTGGCGCGGACCCCCCTGCCCCAGGGCATCACCGCGAACCTGGAGGGCGCGTTCCAGGCGCAGGGGGAGGCGACCCGCACCATCGGGCTCCTCAGCCTCGTCTCGCTCGCCCTGGTCTTCGCCCTGCTGGCGAGCCGCTACCGCTCCGGCGTGCTGGCCCTCATCGTCATGGGCAACGTGCCGCTGGCGCTGATCGGCAGCGTCACCGCCCTGTACGTCACCGGGCTGCCCCTCTCGGTGGCCTCGATGATCGGCTTCGTGACGCTCACCGGCATCGTCGCCCGCAACGGCATCCTGAAGATCAGCCACATCCTCAATCTCGGGCTGACCGAGGGCCTGCCCTTCGGACCGGCCCTGGTGCTGCGGGCCAGCAACGAGCGGCTGGTGCCGGTGCTGATGACGGCGCTGGCGGCCGGCATCGCCCTGGTGCCGCTCCTCGTCGACGGCACGGCGCCCGGCAAGGAGATCCTCCACCCCGTCGCCGTGACCATCTTCGGCGGCCTGTTCAGCGCCACCCTCCTGGACGCGGTGCTCACCCCCGTCCTCGTCCTGCGCTTCGGCCGCGGCGCCTTCGCCCGGCTCCAGGCGGCGCAGGCGCCGTCGGCCGATGCCGCGGGCGCCCCCGCCCCGGCCCTCTTCTGATCCCACGGAGACGAACCCCATGACGATCCCGCGCACCCTGCTCGCCGCCCTCGCCCTCCTCGCGCTCACGAGCGCGGCCCCGGCAGCGGAAGACCATCACGCCGACGACGGCCACGACCATGGCCACGGCACCCCGGGCCACGTCCACAAGCCCGCCACCGCGAAGGCCGGGGCGCCCTCCCCCGCCACCAAAGCGTTCCAGGAAGCCGCCATGCGCATGCACGGCGACATGGAGATCCGCTATTCGGGCGACGTCGACCGCGACTTCGCCGCCGGCATGATCCCCCACCATGCCGGCGCCGTCGCCATGGCCCGGGTCGCCCTGCAATATTCGAAGGACCCGGAGGTCCGGGCACTGGCCGAGGGCATCGCGAAGACGCAGGAGGCCGAGATCGCCCAGCTCCAGGCCATCCTGAAGCGCAGGGACGCGGAGGCGAAGGCCGCCCCGCGCTGACGGGCGCCCCACGCTGCCGGGCGCCCCTGGTCGGGACCCACCGCGGTTCTATCTGGAGCCTTTCCAGACAAGCCGGCCGAGGGCGCTTCCCGCATGAGCTTTCCCATCACGCTGACCGTGAACGGCGCGCGCCGCAGCGTCGTCCTGGAGGATGCGCGCGTCACCCTCCTCGACCTTCTGCGCGAGCGCCTCGACCTCACCGGGGCCAAGAAGGGCTGCGACCGGGGCCAGTGCGGCGCCTGCACCATCCTGATCGAGGGCGTGCGGGTGAATGCCTGCCTGGCGCTGGCCGTCAGCCATGACGGGGCGTCGATCACCACGATCGAGGGTCTCGCCGAGGGCGAGGGCCTGCATCCGGTCCAGGCCGCCTTCCTCGCGCATGACGGCTTCCAGTGCGGCTTCTGCACCCCGGGCCAGATCCTGAGCGCGGTCGGGCTGATCCGGGAGGGCCAGACCGGGGGCGACCCCGAGCGGGTGCGCGAGGGCATGAGCGGGAATCTGTGCCGCTGCGGCGCCTACGCGGGCATCACGGAGGCGGTGCTCAGCGCCCACACGGCGATGACGGGACCGGACGTCCTGCCCGGCCGCCAGCTCGCGGAGGACGCGGCGTGAAGGTCTTCGACTACATCCGCGCGACCAGCGTCGCCGAGGCGGTGGCCGCCGGCGGCCGGCCCGGTGCGGCCTACCTCGCCGCCGGCACCAACCTCGTCGATCTGATGAAGGGCGGCGTCAGCCGGCCCGACAGCCTCGTGGACATCACCCGCCTGCCCGGCCTCGACGGCATCGAGCGGCGCGCCGACGGCGCGACCCGGATCGGCGCCCTGGTGCGCAACGCGACCCTGGCGCACGACGCGCGCATCGCCCGGCGCTACCCGGCCCTGGCGGAAGCCCTGCTCTCGGGCGCCTCGGGACAGCTGCGCAACGTCGCCACCACCGCCGGCAACGTGCTGCAGCGGACCCGCTGCCAGTATTTCACCGACACCGAAAGCGCCTGCAACAAGCGCGACCCGGGCGCCGGCTGCGCGGCGCTGGGCGGCGTCACGCGGAGCCACGCGGTGCTGGGCTGGAGCGAGCACTGCATCGCCACCCACCCGTCCGACTTCTGCGTGCCGCTCGCGGCGCTCGACGCCACCGTCGAGATCGAGGGGCCGGGCGGCGCCCGCTCCGTGCCCCTGGAGGCGTTCCACCGCCTGCCGGGCGACGCGCCTGAGCGGGAGACCGTGCTGGAGCCCGGCGACCTCGTCGTCGCCGTCACCCTGCCGCCCGAGGCGGAGCACTTCGCGGCCCACAGCCGCTACCTCAAGGTCCGCGAGCGCACCTCCTACGCCTTCGCGGTGGTCTCGGCGGCGGTCGGATTGCGGATGGACGGGGACAGGATCGGGCAGGCCCGCATCGCGCTCGGCAGCGTCGCCCTGAAGCCCTGGCGGGCACGGGAGGCGGAGGCCCTGCTGGCCGGTGCCGCCCCCACCCCCGAGGCCTTCGCCAGGGCGGCCGAGGCGGCGCTGGCCGAGGCCAGGCCCTCGGGCGACAACGCCTACAAGATCGAGCTCGCCCGCCGCATCGTCGTCCGCGCGCTCACCCTCGCGGCCGCCGGCACCCCGGAGCGCGTGCCCGCGCTTCCTGCCAGTCCCTTCGCCGCCAGCCCCTCCCCCTCGGCCGGAGCCCCCGTCCATGCCTGAGCGTCAGCGCCACGGCGCCTCCATCGGCCAGCCGCTCACCCGGCGGGACGGCCATGCCAAGATCACGGGTGCCGCCCGCTACAGCGCGGATGTCAGGCCCGAGGGCCTGGCCCATGCCGTGATGGCGGTGAGCGCGGTCGCCCGCGGCCGGGTCACCCGTCTCGACGTCGCGGCGGCGCGAGCGCATCCCGGCGTGATCGCGGTGATGACGCCGGAGAACGCCCCGAAGCTCGCCAAGTCGCCGGACCTGAAGGACAATCCCTTCGCCTTCCGCCTCGACCTCCTGCAGAACGACGGCGTGCGCTACGCCAACCAGCCGATCGCGGTGGTCGTCGCCGAGACCCTGGAATCCGCCACCGAGGGCGCGGCCCTGCTCGCCCCCCGCTACGAATCGGAAGCCGTCAGCGTCGCCCTCGGGTCCGGCGCGGTGTTCGCACCCGAGACCATCGGGGCCGGCTCCGCCACCGACGAGGGCTCGGGCGACATCGCCGCCGGCATGGCGGCGGCCGAGGCGCGGATCGAGGCGACCTACGACACGGCGGCGCAGTACCACAACGCCCTGGAGCCCCATTCCAGCGTGGCCCAGTGGGACGGCGACCGCCTGACGCTCCACACGCCGACCCAGGCCCTCTGGATCGCCAAGGGCCGGCTCGCCGGCCTGTTCGGCATCCCCCCCGAGAACATCCACGTGGTCTGCCCCTATCTCGGCGGGGGCTTCGGCTCGAAGGGCTTCATCGCCGCGCCGCAGATCCTCGGGATCATGGCAGCGAAGCTCGTGGGGCGCCCGGTCAAGCTGGTGACCCGGCGCGAGCAGATGTTCGGCCCGGTCGGCCACCGCGCCGCCACGCGCCAGACCCTGAAGCTCGGCGCATCCCGCGACGGGACCCTCACGGCCCTCGACCACCACACCCTGACCCTGACGAGCCGGCACGACGACTTCGTCGAGCCCTCCGGCATCCTCTCGCGCCACCTCTACGCGGCGGGCGCGATCCGTACCTCCCACACGGTCTCCCGGGCCGATATCGGCACGCCCATCTTCATGCGGGCCCCCGGCGAGGCCTCGGGCAGCGTCGCGCTGGAGAGCGCCCTCGACGAGCTGGCCCTGGAACTCGACCTCGACCCCCTGGAGATCCGCCTGCGCAACTACGCCGAGGTCGAGCCGATCACCCATCGGCCCTTCTCCTCGAAGGCCCTGCGCGAATGCTACGCCCAAGGGGCGGAGCGCTTCGGCTGGGCCTCGCGCCCCCGCGCGCCGCGCCGGATGCGCGACGCCGACGGGCTGCTGGTCGGCTGGGGCCTCGGCACCGCCACCTATCCGGCCGGGATGATGCAGGGCGAGGCCCGCGCCACGATCCGGGCGGACGGCACCGCCCTGATCGAGACCGCCGCCCAGGACATGGGCCAGGGCGCCTGGACGGTGCTGGCGCAGATCGGCGCCGACGGGCTCGGGCTCCCGATCACCGGGGTCGAACTGCGCATCGGTGATTCGAACCTGCCGAACGGCGGTCTGGCGGGGGGCTCCACCGGCACCGCCACCGGCGGCACGGCGGTCCACAACGCCGCGCAGGCCGTGATCGCCGAACTCGCGGCGCTGGCGGTGAACGACCGCGCCTCGCCCCTCTACGGCGCCGGCAATGCCGGGGTGACGGCCGCCGAGGGGCGCCTCGCGCGCCGGGACGACCCCGCCCGCTCGGAATCCTTCGGCGAGATCCTGGCCCGCGCCGGCAAGGCCTCCATCGAGGCGAAGGGCCAGGGCGCGGGCGACCCCGCAGCCCGGAAAGCCTACGCGATGCACGCGCACGGGGCGGTCTACGCGGAGGTCAAGGTCGATCCGGATCTGGGCCAGATCCGGGTGACGCGCCTCGTCGGCGCCTTCGCGGCCGGACGGATCGTCAACCCGCATCTCGTGCGCAGCCAGTATTACGGCGGCATGATCTGGGGCGTCTCCCTGGCGCTGCACGAGCACGCGGTGCTCGATCCGCGCTCGGGGCGGGTGATGAACGCCAATCTCGCCGAGTACCACATCCCGGTGAACGCCGACGTGCCGTCGATGGAGGCGATCCTGGTGGAGGAGCACGACCCGCACGTGAACCCGCTGGGCATCAAGGGGGTGGGCGAGATCGGCATCACCGGCACCGCCGGCGCCATCGCCAACGCGGTCTGGCACGCCACCGGGTTCCGGGTGCGCGACATCCCCATCACCCTCGACCGCCTGCTGGGGTGAGGCGGCGGGCGGGCTGTCCCGGGCCCGCCGCTATTCGCGGATCAGCTTGCCGGAATAGACCACCGGACCGGTCGGCTGACCGGTGGGCGAGCCGCCGGCCGGCTCGACCGAGACCGCGAAGGTGCCGGCCGCCAGCGCGTCTCCCCGGGCCGGCAGGATCCGCGCCTTGTCCAGCGCCTTGTCCAGCGCCTTGGCGCCGGTGCCCACGAGGCCGAGGGTCTTGGGGGCCGCGCCGGCGCCGACGTACCAGAGCTCCAGGCTGTGCCCGGACGGGGTCTGCGCGCCCACCGGGCGCACCCGCGCGGTCCCGGCCCGTGTGTCGATGCTGACGAGGAGCGCCGGGGCCTCGCCGCCGCTGCTGACCACCGCCAGGTAGCGGCCGTCGTCCAGCCCGGTGCCGGGACGCGGCCCGCCCACGGCGACGAAGAGGGCGAGCCCGGCCGCCAGGGCCGCGGCCGCGCCGGTGGCCAGGCGCCAGCGCCGGAGGGACCCCTGCAGGGCGCCGATGCGGTCGTCGTTGGCGGCGAGCCCGAGGGACGCGGGCGAACGGCCGGCCCCCGGCCGGCCGGCGGAGGCGTCGGACGCCACCTGCCGGGCGATCGCCGGCCAGACGCCCGGCCCCGGCGCGACTTCGGGGGCCGCGAGGGCGAGGGGCGCCAGGCGGCGCTCCCAGGCGTCGCGCGCCGCGCGGGCGGCGGGATCCACGGCGAGTTCGAGGTCCACGGCCGCGCGCTCGGGCAGCGGCAGCGTGCCGAGCACGTACTCGGCCAGGCGCAGGTCGCGCTCCTCCGGATCGGGGGTCATGGCGCACCGTCCAGGCAGCCGCGCAGGGTCGCGAGGCCGCGATGCAGCCAGGTCTTGATGGTGCTCACGGGGCGGTCGTAGCGCAGGGCGAGATCCTCGCGGGACTGGCCCTCGCAATAGGCCAGCACGATGCAGTCCCGGTGCAGCGCCTCGAGCCGGCCGAGGCAGACCTGCAGCGCGTTGCGCCCGAGGATCGTGCCCTCGCTGTCGTGGGGGTCGGCCAGCCGCTCCACCCAATCCTCCCCGTCCTCGGTCGCCGGCCCCTGGACCTCGCTCCGCCGCCGCACCCCGTCGATCGCCCGGTTGCGCGCGATGGTACAGAGCCAGGCCAGCGGCCGTCCGGCCGCCGGGCTGTAGGAGGCGGCCTTCTGCCAGATGCGCAGGAACACGTCCTGCAGCACGTCCTCGGCCATGCCGCGATCCGACTGGATACGCAGGACGACGCCCAGAAGTTTCGGCGCCGTCCGGTCGTAGAGGGTCCGCAGGGCGGCCTCGTCGCGTCGGCCGATGCGGGCGATGAGGTCCGACAGGACGGCCTCGCTGCGCGCGCCGTCGTCCGCCGAGCGATCGTCAGGCCGGGAACCATCGGGCCGGGAACCATCGGGCCAAGAACCATCGGGCGAGGGAGCATCGGGCAAGGGGCCGCCACGCGGGGAACTGGCACGCAACGGCTGGGCTTCCTCTGTGTCCGGCGCGAGCGCGGTCGGTCCGGGGGCGGTCCTTCGGGCGGGACCGGCTCGACGCAGGTTACCCGAGGCCGCGCCGGCGCGCCACTGCGCGCGCCTCAGCGGCGCTCGTAGAGCAGGCGGGCGCGGATGGTGCCGTCGAGGGCCCGGATCTCCTCCAGCAGACTCTCGGCGCCGGCATCGGTGACGTCGGTCTCCACCACCACGTACCCGACCTCGCCGTCGGTCTGGTAGAACTGCGCCGCGATGTTCACCCCCCGCCGGGCGAAGGTGTCGTTCAGGCGCCCCAGCATGCCCGGAATGTTGCGCTGGACGTGGATCAGGCGCGTGCCGGTGGGACGGGCGGGCAGCTGCACCTGCGGGAAGTTCACGGTGCCGACCGTCGAGCCGATGTCGGAGTAATCGACGAGCTTGCGCGCCACCTCGGAGCCGATGCGCTCCTGCGCCTCCTCCGTCGAGCCGCCGATATGCGGCGTCAGGATCACGTTGGGCAGGCCCTGGAGGGGGCTGACGAAGCGCTCCTGGTTGGAGCCGGGCTCCACCGGGAACACGTCGACGGCGGCGCCCCGCAGGTGGCCGTCACGCAGGGCGCCGGCCAGGGCGTCGAGGTCGACCACGGTGCCGCGCGCGTTGTTGATCAGGAAGGCGCCGGGCTTCATCGCCCGGATCTCGGCCTCGCCGATCATGTTGTGGGTCTCCGGCGTCTCCGGCACGTGGAGGGAGACCACGTCGCTCTGGGCCAGCAGGGTCTCCAGGCTGTCGGTGGGCTCGGTGTTGCCGTGGCGCAGCTTGTCGGTCTGGTCGTAGAACACCACCCGCATGCCCATCGCCTCGGCGAGCGTCGAGAGCTGCGAGCCGATATTGCCGTAGCCGACGATGCCCAGCGTCTTGCCGCGCACCTCCTGCGAGCCGGTGGCGGACTTGTCCCACTCGCCCGCATGGGCGCCCACCGAGCGCGGCACGATCCGGCGCAGCAGCATCACGATCTCGCCGATGACGAGCTCGGCCACCGAGCGGGTGTTCGAGTAGGGCGCGTTGAAGACCGGGATGCCCCGGTGGCGGGCGGCCTCGAGGTCGACCTGATTGGTGCCCACCGAGAAGCAGCCCACCGCCAGCAGGCGCTCGCCATGGGCCAGGGCCGCCGCGTCGAGCTGCGTGCGCGAGCGGATGCCGAGGATGTGCGTGCCCTTCAGCGCCTCGTGCAGGGCCTCCCGGTCCAGCGCCTTGGGCACCCGCACGACGTTGGTGTAGCCGGCGGCGGCGAAGAGTTCGGCGGCGCTGTCGTTGATGCCTTCGAGCAGCAGGACGCGGATCTTGTCCTTCGGGAAGGAGAGTCTTTCGGCCATGATCGTCTTCTTCTGGATGTCGCGCCCGGCGGGGCGGATGCGGCGCCGGGCCTTGGGGCTGCGCGCGACCGTTTGGCGCGCGGCGCGTGGCCCCGAATGGGCCGTGTGAGAAGCCAGTTCACCGGTCCGGTCAAGGCCCGGTCTTGAACATCGGCGGCGATTGTCAGGCCACCCCCTTGACCCGGGGAGCCGGCGCCGGGATGCCGGGGCGACCCGTTTTCGCGCCCGCGGCCCATCCCCGAGCCCCCGCACGGGGAGCCCGCCGTGGAGCCCGCCGAGGAGCCCGCCCGTGAGCCCGCCCATGAGCCAGACAGCCGTGCCCGCCGACCTCCTCGGCCGCCTGGAATCCTGCCTCGGCCGGGGCGGCCTGCTCACGGGCGCGGACGATCTCGCGCCCTACGCGGTCGACTGGCGCCGCCTCTTTCCCGGCCGGCCGGCCGCGGTGGCGCGCCCGGCCGACACGGCGCAGGTCGCCGCCGTGATGGCGGCCTGCCACGCCGCCGGCGTCGCGGTGGTGCCCCAGGGAGGACATACCGGCCTTGCGGGCGGCGCAACGCCGGACGCCTCCGGGGGCCAGGTGGTGCTGTCGCTCGCCCGCATGAACGCGATCCGCCGGGTCGACCCCCTCGGGCTGACCCTGGAGGCGGAGGCCGGCTGCATCCTCGAGGTGGCGCAGGACGCGGCGGAGGCGGAAGGCCGCCTCCTTCCCGTCAGCCTCGCGGCGGAGGGCTCGGCCATGCTCGGCGGCGTCATCGCCACCAACGCGGGCGGCATCAACGTGCTGCGCTACGGCATGACCCGCAACCTCGTCCTCGGGCTCGAGGTGGTGCTGGCCGACGGGACCGTGGTCGACGGCCTGCGCGCCCTGCGCAAGGACAATGCGGGCTACGACTGGAAGCAGCTCTTCATCGGCAGCGAGGGCACGCTCGGCATCGTCACGGCCGCGATCCTGCGCCTCGTGCCGCGCCCGCGCCACACCGCCACGGCGCTGCTCGCGGTGCCGGATCCGGCGGCGGCCCTGCGCCTCCTCCGGGCGGCGCAGGACGCGCTGGGCGACACCATCCAGGCCTTCGAGCTGATCGCGGGCGAGTCCCTCGCCCTGGTGGCCGAGCATGCCGGCCTGGCCAGTCCCATCGCCGAGGCCGGCTGGACCGTGCTGATGGAGGCGGGCTCGAGCCTCGAGGGGCTGCGCGAGGCGGTGGAGACGCTGCTCGGCGAGGCCCTGGAGCGGGGCGACGCCACCGACGGCGTGCTCGCCGAATCCGGCCAGCAGGCCGCCGCCCTCTGGGCCTTGCGCGAGCACATCACCGAGGCCGAGGCCCGGGCCGGCAAGAGCGTCAAGCACGACGTCTCGGTGCCGATCCCGGCGATCCCGGATTTCCTGGCGGCGGCGGGCGAGGCCCTGGCCGCGGGCGCGCCGGGCACCCGGCCGAACATCTTCGGCCACATGGGCGACGGCAACATCCACTACAACGTGATCATCGGCCCCGGCCACGAACCGGACGCCATCAACCGCATCGTCCACGACGCGGTGGCGCGGTTCGGGGGCAGCATCTCGGCCGAGCACGGCATCGGCCAGTACCGGGTCGACGAGCTCGTGCGCCACCGCCGGCCGGAGGAGATGGCGCTCGCCCGCCGGATCAAGGGCGCCCTCGACCCGCGGGGCCTGCTCAACCCCGGCAAGGTGCTGCGCGCCCTGCCCTGAGCGCGGGCCGGGCCGGCGGAAGACGCCGCGGCGTCGAGGCCCCGAGACTGTCGGAATCCGAGCCGGCGACCTATCTCCCGTCTCGACGACCACGCGACACGACGGCAGGAAAGACGCTCCCATGGCCTCGCCCGGTGACTGGAAGATCCCCGCATCCGCCCAGCCCAAGGCCGCCGATTACGGCTACGACCTCGAGCAGGCGCTCACCGCCATCGTGGCGCTCTCGACGCGGGTGCCCCCCGAGGCCTTCACCGCCGAGACGCTCGGCACCGAGCGGGCCGGGAACGGCGTCGTCATCGGCGAGGACGGTCTCGTGCTCACCATCGGCTACCTCGTGACCGAGGCGGATTCCGTCTGGCTCACCACCCATGACGGGCGCTCCGTGCCCGGGCACGTGGTCGGCTTCGACGCGGTCACGGGCTTCGGCCTGGTCCAGGCGCTGGGCGACCTGAAGATCAAGCCGCTGAAGCTCGGGCGCTCGGGTCCGGTCAAGATCGGCGACCGGGCGGTGATGGCCGGGGTCGGCGGCCGGGCGCGCAGCCTCGCCGTCGAGATCGTCGCCCGGCAGGAATTCGCCGGCTACTGGGAATACGTCCTCGACGAGGCCCTGTTCACCGCCCCCTCGCACCCGCACTGGGGCGGGGCGGCGCTGATCGGACCGGACGGGGCGCTCCTCGGCATCGGCTCGCTGCAGCTGCAGCAGGGCGGCACGGCCGGACCCAAGACCATCAACATGATCGTGCCGATCGACCTCCTGACCCCGATCCTCGACGACCTCACCACCCGGGGCCGCGTCGACCGGCCGGTGCGCCCCTGGCTCGGCCTCTATGCCAGCGACGGCGAGGAGGCCGTGGTGGTGATGGGGCTGGCCGACGACGGCCCGGCCGAGGCGGCGGACCTGCGCCCGGGCGACGTCATCGTGGCGGTGGCGGGCGAGCCCGTCTCCGACCTCGCCGGCTTCTTCCGCCAGGTCTGGGCGCTGGGCGAGGCCGGCGTGCGGGTGCCGCTGACGATCCAGCGGGACGGAAAGCCCCTCAAGCTCTCGGTGACCTCCTCGGACCGCGCGCGCTTCCTGGTCTCGCCGCAGCTCCATTGATCCCGATCCCTCCATTGATCGAAGCCCCCGGCGGGTTTATCCCGTGCCGATGACGGACAACGCCATCCATATCGTCGGCGGCGGCCTCGCCGGGTCGGAAGCCGCCTGGCAGATCGCCGAGAGCGGCCACGACGTGGTGCTCCACGAGATGCGCCCCGTGCGCGGCACCGAGGCCCATCACGGGGGCGACTTCGCCGAGCTCGTCTGCTCCAACTCGTTCCGCTCGGACGACGCCAATGGCAACGCCGTCGGACTCCTGCACCAGGAGATGCGCACCTTACGCTCGCTGATCCTGCGCGCGGCCGATGCGCACCAGGTTCCCGCCGGCGGCGCCCTGGCCGTCGACCGCGAGGGCTTCGCCAAGGCCGTCACCGCCGCGATCGAGGCCCATCCGCGCATCCGGATCCTGCGCGCGGAGGTCGAGGGCCTGCCGCCCGAGGCCTGGGGCCGGACCATCATCGCCACGGGTCCCCTCACCGCGCCGTCGCTGGCGCAGGGCATCCGCGAACTCACCGGCGCCGAGTCGCTGGCCTTCTTCGATGCGATCGCGCCGATCGTGCATCGCGAGTCCATCGACATGGGCAAGGCCTGGTTCCAGTCGCGCTACGACAAGGTCGGGCCAGGCGGCACGGGCGCCGACTACATCAACTGCCCGATGAATCGCGAGCAGTACGACGCCTTCATCCAGGCGCTGATCGGCGGCGACAAGATCGGCTTCAAGGAGTGGGAGGCCTCGACCCCCTATTTCGACGGCTGCCTGCCGATCGAGGTCATGGCCGAGCGCGGCCCCGAGACCCTGCGCCATGGCCCGATGAAGCCGGTGGGCCTCACCAACCCGCACGACCCCACCGTGAAGGCCTGCGCCATCGTCCAGCTGCGCCAGGACAACGCGCTCGGCACCCTCTACAACATGGTCGGCTTCCAGACGAAGCTGACCTATTCCGAGCAGGTCCGGGTGTTCCGCACGATTCCGGGCCTGGAGAACGCCGAGTTCGCCCGCCTCGGCGGCCTCCACCGCAACACCTATCTCGACAGCCCCCGCCTCCTCGACGCGACCCTGCGGCTGAAGGCGCGGCCGAGCCTGCGCTTCGCCGGCCAGATCACGGGCTGCGAGGGCTATGTGGAGAGCGCCGCCATCGGCCTGATGGCCGGCCGCTTCGCGGTGGCCGAGGCGCGCGGCGAGACGCTCGTGCCCCTTCCCGCCACCACGGCGCTCGGCGCCCTGATCGGCCACATCACCGGCGGCCACATCGCGGCCGAGGAGGCCGGGTCCCCGCGCTCGTTCCAGCCGATGAACGTGAATTTCGGCCTGTTCCCGCCCCTCGACCACGCCCCGAAGGGCGAAGGCGGCAAGCGTCTGAAGGGTCCGGAGAAGGCGGTGGCCAAGAAGAAGGCCCTCACCGACCGGGCGCGCGCGGATCTCGCGGCCTGGATGGGGATCGACCCGGTGCGGGCGGCGGCGGAGTAGGCCGCCCTCGGCTCATCGCCGTTCGGCGGCCGCTCCGGGCGCGGATGGCGCCGGTCGACAGTCCGCCCACGATCGGCAGGGCTGCGGCGCCTGCGATGGGCAGGGTGAGCGTCGTGGGACTCGATCCTCGCCTCGCATGCGACGGATGGCAGCGTGACCCGCCACAGGCCGGGCCAGGGCCACCAGCAGCTGGATCCAGCGTCCGTCCTTCATGGACCCCGCTTGTCCCTGAGCGGGTGGGATCGCGAACGCGGCACCGACGGTTGCGATCGAGGGGGAGTCGAAGCGTGTCGCGATGAACCGCTTGGCGATGAGTTTCCGGCTCGGACCCCGACCCACGCCTGACGATCCTCGGACGTTGAATCCCCGCATCGTCTCCGGAGCAAGGGTCGGCAGAATCACCCCGGCTCGAACGTGAAGATCCGGCGTCCGGGCAGCTGGCCCGCATCGCCGGTATCGCGAAACCCGACCTTGCGCAGGAGGCCGACGGAGGCCGCGTTCTCGGGGCGGCACTGAGCGATGATGAAGCGGTGGGGGAAGCGCGCGCGCAGCAGGCCCACCGCGGCGGTGACCGCCTCGGTGCCGAGCCCCTGTCCCCGCGCCGCGCCGCCGACCCAGTAGCCGACCTCGACGGCGTGGTCCCCGCGCAGGTGCAGGCCGATCACCGCCGCCAGCGCCCCGTCCGCCCGCAGCCGCGCGCCGAGGAAGCAGTCCTTCGTCACCTTGGCCGGGCCGATGAGCTGGCGCGCATCCGTCAGGGTGAAGGGCGCGGGCAGGAAGTCGACCGCCCCCGTGATGGCCGGGTCGTCGGTCAGCGCGCGCAGGGCCTCCGCGTCGGACGGCACCAGCGGCGCGAGCCGCAGGCGCGCGGTCTCGACCGGCTTGAGGTTCGCGAGGCTGTAGCGCGAGGCGAGCTTGCGGAAGAACATGCCCAGGATTTGCGCCCGCGCGGCCCGGGACACAAGCGGCATCGCGCGCCGCCGGGCACCGTCATCGAAAAACCCGCCCCGGATCGTCTCCGGGGCGGGCTGCGTCGTCAGGGTGTGGGGCGGGTGACGCCTAGGGGTGGATCACCATCGCGCTGAACGGATGCACGTAGGCCTGCAGCATCACGAGGCCGCCCACGAGGCAGGCCAGCACGATCGAGTGCCAGAACACGAAGCGCAGGATCTTGCCCTCCTGGCCGAAATAGCCGGTGGCGGTGGAGGCGACGACGATCGACTGGGCGTCGATCATCTTGCCCATCACGCCGCCCGACGAGTTCGCCGAGGCCATGAGGATGCCCGACAGGCCGAGCTGCTCCGAGGTGATCTTCTGGAGGCCGCCGAAGAGCACGTTCGAGGCCGTGTCCGAACCGGTCAGGGCGACGCCGAGCCAGCCGAGCAGGGTCCCGAAGAACGGGTAGAGGATGCCGGTGCCCGCGAAGGCGAGGCCGAGGGTGGCGTCCACGCCGGCGTAGCGGGTGAGCACGCCCAGGGCCAGCATCGCCGCGATGGTGATGAGCGAGTAGCGCAGCACCCAGATCGTCTCGAGATAGGCCGTCACCAGGCGCAGCGGCGAGAAGCGCATGATGAGGCCGGAGATGAGCGCGGCGAAGAGTACGCCGGTGCCGGTGTAGGACATGTAGGTGAAGGAGAAGACGGCCGCTTCCGGATGGGCCTTCGCCACCACCGGCGGCACCTTCATGATCACGTTGTGCAGGCCCGGCACCTCGTACTTCCAGGTGAAGAGCGGGTTGACGATGCCCTTGAACCAGCCGGTGCCCCAGATCGCCACGATCACCGAGAGGATGATCCACGGCACCCAGGCCATCATGATCTCGCGGGAGGTCGCGGTGCGGCCGCCGAGATCCACCTTGGGCAGGTCGCCGGGCACGGCGGCGCCCACCGAGACGGGACGGCCGCCGTTGACGTAGCCGACCGACGGGTCGTTGCCGCGCAGGGCCGGGGAGGTCCAGATCTCCTTGGGCTGCCAGACCTTGAGGAAGGCCACCAGCGCGGCCATGGAGACCAGGGAGGCGCCGATGTCGACGATCCAGGGGTTCACGTAGTTCGAGATCAGGAACTGGGCCGCCGCGAAGGAGCCGCCGCAGACCAGGATCGGCGGCCAGATCTTCATCATGCCGCGGAAGCCCGCGAACACCCAGATCAGCCAGAACGGCACGAGGATCGAGAAGAACGGCAGCTGCCGGCCGATCATCGCGCCGAGGATGTAGGGGTCGTAGCCCGTCACCGAGGCGAGGCCCTGGATGGGCGCGCCGAGCGCCCCGTAGGCCACCGGCGCCGTGTTGGCGATGAGCGAGAGGCCCGACGCCGCCAGCGGCGAGAAGCCGAGGCCGATCAGGATCGCGCCCGTCACCGCCACCGGGGTGCCGAAGCCGCCCGCGCCCTCGAAGAAGGCGCCGAAGGCGAAGGCCACCAGCAGCAGCTGGAGCCGCCGGTCGGTGGTGATGCCCGCCACCGATTGCTGCAGGGTGCCGAACCAGCCCTTCTCCACCGTCAGGCGGTAGAGGAAGATGACGTTCAGGATGATCCAGCCGATCGGGAACAGCCCGAGCGCCACGCCGTAGGCGGAGGCGCGGGTGGCCAGATCCGCCGGCATGCCGAACAGGAAGACGGCGACGCAGAAGGCCAGCACCAGGGAGAGCACGGCCGCGATATGGGCCTGCACCTTGCCGCTCGCGATCATGCCGAGCAGGGCGATGACGGGCAGCGAGGCGGCGAAAGTCGAGAGCCAGGGGTTCCCGAATGGGTCGTAGACCTGATTCCAGGTGGTCACTGTGTTCACGGGCGCCGTACTCCTCCAGGGCAGCCCGATCTCGTGCCGGGCCTTGTTTCCGTTGCTAGCAGAGCAATCCGGCCGGCTCAACGCGGTTAATCATGTATTCAGAGGGTGTTGCCCGCAGATTCCCCTCCGGCGCCGCGTCGTCCGCGTGCTTTCTCGCGCCGGTCTACGGCGCCGCAGCCCGCGCATTCCTGCCGGGACCGGCGGAACATGCCCCTCCGGCGCTCACTTCCCTGACGAGACCCCGATCGACCGGAAGCGGAGATTTAATCTATGTTTATGCGCGTCGACAAGCTACAGGCCGAGCTGCCCGCCCCGAAGCGGAAGGACCCGAACGCCGCCGCGGCCCTGCAGGAACTGCTCGGAGGCAAGTACGGCGAGATGTCGACTCTGGGAAACTACATGTTCCAGAGCTTCAACTTCCGCAGCAAGTCGAAGCTGCGTCCGTTCTATAGCCTGGTCGCCGCCATCACGGCCGAGGAACTCGGCCATGTCGAGCTCGTCAGCAACGGCGTGGCGATGCTCAACAACGGTCCCGACAACGACGGCGACGAGACGGACGGCGGCGACCTCTCGAAGGCGCCGTTCGAGGACATGAAGGACATTCGCCTCGCGGCCGCCTTCCTGTCGAACGGCGGCGGCGTGACGCCGGTCAACAGCAACGGCGCGTCGTGGAACAACGACTTCATCACCACGACGGGCAACGTCGTGGTGGACCTGCTGCACAACTTCCACCTGGAATGCGGCGCCCGCCTGCACAAGCTGCGCGTCTACGAGACCCTGACGGATCCGACGGGCCGCGAGGTCTGCGGCTACCTGCTGGTGCGCGGCTCGGTCCATGCCCACGCCTACGCCCTGGCCCTGAAGAAGATCACCGGCGTCGAGATCGAGAAGTTCCTGCCGACCCCGAACATCAACCTCGACAAGATCCCCGAATGCCAGAAGTACCTGCAGGAGGGCTCGCACCGCCGGCTCTACACCTTCAGCCCGGGCGACTACACCGAGATGGCCGGCATCTGGGGCAACGGCGAGGTGGCGCTGCCGGGCGACCCGCCGGGCGAGCTCAGCGTCGTCGAGGGCATGCCGGACGGCGGCAAGATCCACCAGCTCACCGGCGTGCCCTCCGCCTTCACCCCGGACTACGCCCCCGAGGAGATGTTCGAGATCGCCGAGAAGCTGACGAAGAAGGCCCGCTGAGCCGGAGCCCTCGGGATCGTCGACGGGGCGGCTCTTCGGAGCCGCCCTTTTTCGCGAGCGCGTTCAGGGACGCGCCGCGTTTCAGCCCCGGCGGGAGGCGCGCCAGAGGGTCCAGAGCCGGCGCCAGCGCGGGATCTCGACCACCGTGTTGAGCGGGTCGTAGCCCGGCCGCTCCATGGCGGCGAGATACGGCTCGACCAGGGCGACCGGCAGGAAGGCGGGGCGCGCGGCCGGCGCGATGGTGGCGCGGGCCGCCTCGTAGGCCTTGAGGTGCCGGCGGGCGAGCGCCCGCAGGTCGGCGGCGGCGCGCAGGAGCCCGGGGCCGCCGCGGCCGGTGACGATGTCCTCGCGGGTGACGCCGTAGGTCTTGAGGATGTCGGCGGGCAGGTAGACCTGGCCGGCGCGGGCGTGCCAGGGCAGCGCCCGCAGCAGGCCGGTGACCCCGTAGGCGACGCCGGCATGCCCGGCCGCCGCCGCTCCGCCGGGCTCGACCCCGTCGCAGAGGACGAGGGCGCCGAGGCGGATCAGGGCCGAGGCGGTCTCGCCGCAATAGCCCTCGAGGTCGTTCACCCGGGGCATCGGGTCCTCGTAGAGGTCGAAGACCCGGGCATCGATCAGATCCACGAAGGGCTGGCGTCCGAGCTTGCGCCGCACGATGGCGTCGTCGAGGGCGGCGGCGACGGGGTTGGCCTTCACGTCGCCGCGGGCCTCGCCCTGGAGGGCGTCGCGCCACCATTGCAGGCGGATCTCGCCGGCCATCGGGTTGGAGGCGGCCTCGCGCACCCGCGCGACGGTGAGGCTGAAGGCGACGAGGGCGAAGAGGTGGGGACGGGCGGATGCCGGCGCGAAGAGGGTGGCGAAGTAGCGGTCGGGATCGCCCTCCCGGACCAGAGCCTCGCAATGCTGGAAGGCGAAGGCGAGGTTGCCCTCGGCCGGGCTGGTCCGGGTGTCCGAATCCGTCATGTCCGGCACTTCATCATGCGACCGCGATCAGGGCGGCGGCGACCTTGCGGTTCTCCGCCACGAGGATGTTGTAGGTGCGCGCCGCGGCCCCCGTCTGCATCACGTCGAGGCCGATGCCCCCCTCCTTGAGCCAGCGCCGGAGCGCATCAGGAAAAGGCGCGATGTCGAGCCCGGTTCCGACGAGGAGCAGTTCGACCGCCCCGGCCTCGGCGAGGATCGGGCGCAGCGCGGTCCGGTCGATGGCGCGGGGCTCGCTCACCTCCCAGGCCCGGATGCCCGACGGCGTGACCAGGATCGAGCCGCGATGCGACATCTCGGCGAAGCGGAAGCCGCCGTTCCCGTAGGCGTCGATGAGGTGGCGCCCGGGGACGAAGCCGTCGTGCAGGCTGCCGGAGGACGCCATGCCGCTCCCCTACTCCGCCGCCTGGGGCACGCGCCCGCCGGCCGGGCGCCCCTGCGCCTTCACCCCCGAGAGCATCAGGCCGAGATAGATCAGCACCGGCGTCGAGACGAAGATCGCCGAGTAGGTGCAGATCACGACGCCGGCCAGCATCACGATGGCGAAGCCGTTGATCGCCTCGCCGCCGAACAGCACCAGGGCGAGGAGCGACAGGAAGGCCGAGGTCGCGGTCATCACCGTGCGCGACATGGTGGAGTTGATCGAGAGGTTGAGGAGCTCCACCGTGGGGATGGTCTTGTAGCGCCGCATCAGCTCGCGGGTCCGGTCGAACACCACCACCGTTTCATTCAGCGAGTAGCCCACGATGGTGAGGATCGCGGCGATCGAGGTCATGTTGAACTCGATGCGGGTGATGACGAAGACGCCGAGCGTCAGCACGATGTCGTGCAGCGTGCCCACGATGGCGCCGAGCGCCAGTTCCCGCTCGAAGCGGAACCAGAGGTAGAACAGCACCGCGAGCACGGACAGCACGACGCCGATGGTGCCCGATTGCACGAGCTCGCCGGAGACGCGCGGTCCCACGGTCTCCGTGCGGCGGAACTCGTAGTCGGCGTCGAAGGCGGCGTGCGCCTTCTGCATCACCGCGGTCTGGCCCTGCTCGCCCGGCTGCAGGGGGAAGCGCACCAGGACGGTGCCCTCAGCCCCGAGCTCCTGCACCTCCGTCTCGCCGAAGCCGAAGCCGTTGGCGGTGTGGCGGACGGCACCGACATCGGCCGTCCTCGCCTTCGCCTGCAGCTCCACCAGGGTGCCGCCCTTGAAGTCGATGCCGAAATTCAGGCCGACGGTGAGGAACAGCACCACCGTCGCCACCGACAGGAGCGCCGAGAGCGGGAAGGTGAGGCGCCGGAAGCGCATGAAGTCGACGTGCGACTCGTCGGGCCAGAGGCGGAGCAGGCGCATGATCGGTCTTTCGGCGATGAGGTCGGCCGGCGGCCCGATGATCGCACACGCTGCTCCGGGCTCCACGTCATTCCGGAGCGCCGCAGGCGAGCCCGGAATCCAGAACCACGGAGGGCGCCCGTCCCGCCGCGTCGGTGCGTCTGGATCCCGGGCTCCGCTTGGCGGCCCCGGGATGACGCGGTGACGTGACGATCGTGCGGATCACGCGAAAACCGGATCGACCTCCCTTTGCGAGCAGTGAACGGACGGACAGCGAAGTTTGGAACGGCAGAACCTTCGGAACGGCAGGGGCTTCAAAAGGGCAAGGCCTTCAGAACGGCAAGGTCTTTCAGAACGGAAGGGCCTTGGGCCGGGCCATGTTGTACCACAGGGCGATCATCATCCGGGTCAGGGTCACGGCGGTGATGACCGTCGTGAGGATGCCGAGGATAAAGACCACGGCGAAGCCCTTCACGGGACCGGAGCCGAGGAAGAACAGGATCAGGGCGGCGATCGCCATGGTCGAGTTCGAATCGATGATGGTGGCGAAGGCCTTGTCGAAGCCGGCCTGGAGCGCGGAGACGATGGAGCGGCCCGCCCGCACCTCCTCGCGCACGCGCTCGTAGATCAGCACGTTGGAATCCACCGCCGTGCCGATGGTGAGCACGATGCCGGCGATGCCCGGCAGGGTCATGGTCGCCTCCAGCACCGACATCAGGCCGAGGATGAGGCCCACATGCACGATGAGGGCGATGTTGGCGAAGAAGCCGAACACCCCGTAGGTGGCGAACATGAAGGCGATGACGAGGACGCCGGCCACCAGGGTGGCGTACTTGCCGGCCTGGATCGAATCGCTGCCGAGGCCGGGGCCGACCACGCGGCGCTCGACCACGGTGAGCTTGGCCGGCAGCGCGCCGGCCCGCAGCAGGATCGAGAGCTCGTTGGCCTGGGCCACGGTGAAGTTGCCGGTGATCTGGCCGGAGCCGCCGGTGATCGGCGTGTTGATGCGGGGGGCCGAGACCACCTCGTTGTCGAGGACGATGGCCATGCGGCGGCCGACATTCTCCGAGGTCGCCTGGCCGAAGCTCTGGGCGCCCTTCAGGTTGAACTTGAAGCTGACCATCGGCTCCTGGGTCTGATGGTCGAAGGCCGGCTGGGCGTCGGTGAGGTCGGCGCCGGAGGCCATCACGCGGCGCTCGACCGGGACGCGGGCGCCCTTCTCGTCCTTGGAGGGCAGCAGGTCGACGTCGCCGGAGGGCGAATCCGCCAGCATGCGGAACTCGAGCTTGGCCGTCTTGCCGAGCTGGTCCTCCAGCTTCTGCGGATCCTGGAGGCCGGGGACCTGGACGAGGATGCGGTCGGCGCCCTGCTGCTGGATCGAGGGCTCCTTGGTGCCGCCGAAATCGATGCGGCGGCGGATGACCTCGATGGCCTGGGTCACGGCCCGGCGCGTCCGGTCGGTGAGGCCCGCATCCGTGAGGGTGAGCTGGATCACGCCCTCGGGCTTCTCGGCGAGGGCGAGGGTCTGGCCGCCGCCCTGGCTCACCAGGGCGTTGGAGAGCGGCTGCGAGAGCTCGCGCAGCTTCGGCAGCACCTTGGCGCGGGCGGCCTCGTTCGTGATCCGGAGCTGGACGCCGCGCGGGATGATCTGGATGCCGCCCTCCGGCGTCACGCCGCCGGCCTCGCGCAGGACCCGGCGGACGTCGTCGCGCAGGGCCGTCGTCAGGGACTTGGCGAGGTCGGTCTGGTCGACCTCGAGCAGGAGCTGCGAGCCGCCCTGGAGGTCGAGGCCGAGCACGATCGCGCGCTGCGGCACGATCCAGCTCGGGAACCAGCCCGGCAGGGAGGCCATGAAGCCGGCCCGCTGCTCGGCCGAGAAGAAGCTCGGCACGGCGAGGCTGAGGCCGATCAGGATGACGGCCAGCGTCGTGACGATCTTGGTTCTCGAGAAGCGCAGCATCCGCCGGTACCGTCCTGTGTCCGTTTTTTCCAGTGGCGATGCAGGCCGAAAGCGGCCCGCATGCCCGGGTCGCCGCCCTCAGGCGGCCTTGACCGGCGCGCCCTTGACGCGGACTTCCGTGATCATCGTGCGCACCACCTTGACGCGGACGTTGGGCGCGATCTCGACCTCGATCTCCGAGGCCTCGTCGGCGACCTTGGTGACGCGGCCGACGATGCCGCCGCTGGTGACGACGGTGTCGTCGCGGCGCACGTTCTTGACCAGGTTCTGATGCTCCTTCACGCGGCGCTGCTGCGGGCGGAGGATCAGGAAGTACATGATGACGAAGATGAGGACGAACGGCACCACCTGCAAGGCGATGTCCGCTCCGCCAGCGGCCGAGGTGGCCCCTTGCGCGAAGGCGGGGGTGATCAAGCGGGTGACTCCTCGAGGATAAGGCCCGCGCCGCCGGACCCTCGGTCGAGGGGGCGTCCGGGCTTGCCAAAAAGCGCGCGGACTATAGCCAGGGCCTAAGTGAAAGCAACGCCGCACGGGTGAGGCGAATGGGTCGCCGGCCCGCAAATCGCCGGCCGCGACGCGATTTATCGGGTTCATCGCGGCGCCCCGGCACCGTAAAGCACGGCACCCGCCGCTGGACCCGAGTCCGAGGAGCCGTCCATGACCGCCACGCCCCCCGCCGCCGATGCGGCCGCCCTCGCGGCGTTCCTGCCCGTGCCGGAGTTCCTGCCGGTGCTGGAGCGGATCGCCGCCGCCCTGGAGCGCGCCGCCCCCGCCCCGCGCGCCGCCGTCGACCTGAACGCGGCGGACGCCTTCCTGTGGGGGCCGGAGCGCCGGCTGATCCCGGTGCCCCGCGTCAACCGGGTGGCGATCGGCCTCCTCACCGGCATCGACCGGGCCCGCGACACCCTGGTGGAGAACACCCAGCGCTTCGCCGATGGCCTGCCGGCCAACAATGCCCTGCTCTGGGGCGCGCGCGGCATGGGCAAGTCCTCGCTGGTCAAGGCGGCGCATGCGCAGATCAACGCCGCGCGGGCGCCCGGCGCCCGGCCCCTGAAGCTCGTGGAGATCCACCGCGAGGACATCGAGGCCCTGCCCGACCTGATGGCGACCCTGCGGGGCGACGCCCACCGCTGGATCGTCTTCTGCGACGACCTCTCCTTCGACGGCGACGACACCTCGTACAAGTCCCTGAAGACGGCCCTCGACGGCGGCATCGAGGGACGGCCCGAGAACGTGCTGTTCTACGCCACCTCGAACCGGCGCCACCTGCTGGCCCGGGACATGGTGGAGAACGAGCGCTCCACGGCGATCAATCCGGGCGAGGCGGTGGAGGAGAAGGTCTCGCTGTCCGACCGCTTCGGCCTCTGGCTCGGCTTCCACAAGTGCAGCCAGGACGAGTACCTGGCGATGATCCGCGCCTACGTGGAGCGCCACGGCCTCCGGGCCGAGCCGGACCGCGTGCGCGCCGAGGCCCTCGAATGGGCGACCACCCGCGGCTCCCGCTCGGGGCGCACCGCCTTCCAGTTCATCCAGGATCTGGCCGGCCGCCTGGGGCAGCGGCTGGAGGATTAGCCTTCCGCCGACGCCGAAGGGGCAGGGAGCCTTCGCCCCCTGCCCCTCGTCCTTGTCCCCCGCCCCTCGGGCACGGTCCGAGAACCGGGCCGCGCCGAAGTGGCGAGACGATCAATCCTTGAGGTCGGCCGGGACCTTGCCGCCGTTCTCCTCGAGCTTCTTGATCACCTGCTTGTGCAGCCAGACGTTCATCGTGGCCGAGTCCTCCTTGTCGCCGGTGTAGTGCAGCTCGTCGGCGAGCTGCTTGCGGGCGGTGAGGCTCGAATCGAGGTCGAGGAGCTTCATCAGGTCGACGATCGAGGTGCGCCAGTTCAGGGTCTGCGAATTCTTCGCGGCCATGCCGTTGAGCACCTCCTCGACGTCGACGGGGCCGCCGGCCGGGGTGCCGGCGCCGGTCGAGGCGGGGGCGTCCGAGCCGCCGGCGGAGGGCTGGGCGCCTGCCTCGGAGGGCTTGGCCTGCGCGTCGCCGCCGCCGAAGGGATGGAGGATCTTGCTGACGATGCTGCCGAGGAGGCTCATGGCGGGTGTTCCCTCAATCTTATGGCGGCGGCCGGTGCCGCGACGGGGTGACAACGGGGTGGGTCCGCCCGCGTTCCCGCACCGGCACAGATCAGGGGCGGCCTGGACGAGATCGAACGGGCGTTCGAGGGGGCCGGCCGGCCCCGCCGCCCTTCGTCCGCGGGAGATTCATCGTCTCCCGTCGTCGCCCGAGGGAGACGACAATGCCAAACATGCGCGACCGGACCCCGAGACCGGAGGGGATTCTTGCGCCGGAGCCCCGCGCATGCCACTGCGCGGCATCCTCGTTCCCGGCCCCGCCGCACGCCGCCCCGCGTCCGGCGGGGCCGCCCCTGACCGGACCCCTCCGATGCGCCTGACCCGCCGTGCCGCCACTCTCGCCCTCGCCACCGCCCTCGCCGCGGGCGCGGGCCTCCCCGCCGCCCGGCCGGCCGCGGCGCAGAGCGCCGCGCCGGTCGCGGTGCGCATCGGCGTCATCCCGGTGATCGGCGCGGCGCCGGTCTTCGTGGCCAACGGCGAGGGCTGGCTCAAGGAGGCGGGCCTCGCCCCCACCTTCACCACCTTCGAATCCGGCCCAAACATGATCCAGGCCCTGGCCTCGGGCACCATCGACGTCTACGTCGCCGGCGTCGCGCCCCTGGCCGTCGCCCGCACCAAGGGCATCGACGTGCGCGTGGTGGCCGCTACCGCCATCGAGGAGATGGTGTTCGTGGCGAGCCCCAAGCTCGCCCCCTACTTCGCCGACGGCGCCGACAAGGGAGAGGCCTTCGCGAAGTTCCGGGCCAAGGAGGGCAAGGCCGCCCGCCTCGCGACCCAGCCGGCGGGCTCGGTCCCCAACACCACCCTGCAGCACTGGCTCTGGCAGGTGGCCAAGGCCGACAAGGCCAATGCCGAGGTGGTGGCGATGGGCATCGACGCGACCCAGCAGGCGATGCTGGCCGGGGCCGTCGACGGCGCCTCGATCCGCGAGCCGGCGCTCACCATCGTGCAGATGCGCAACCCCGGCATCAAGCTCATCGCCACCGGGGGCGAGATGTTCCCCGACCAGCCGGGCACCGTGGTGGGGGTGTTCGGCGCCTTCGCGGACAAGAACCCCGCCGCCGTGGAAGGCCTCGTGAAGGCCGTGGTGCGGGCCACCGAACTCCTGAAGAGCGACCCGGCCCGGGCGGCCAAGCCCGTGGAGGCGGCGCTCGGCAAGGGCATCACCGATCTCGCCACCATCACCAAGGCCATCACCTCGCCGGCCGCCAAGTTCACGGCGGATCCCCGTGCGATCATCGAGGCCACGAAGAAGATGCAGGCCTACCAGGTCTCCATCGGCACCCTCGACAAGGACGTGCCCCTGGAGGGCCTGTTCGAGCCGAAATACTACGAGGCCGCCACCAAGCGCTGAGGCGGCGCGGTTTCGCGAGGGGTTCGCCCGAGGGCCTACTCGGCGGCGAACAGGCCCGGCAGGCCGGCTTCCGGCGCCGCCGGGGTGCCGGACCTCGCCTCGAGGGGGGCCTTCGGGTCGCCCGGCCCGGTCTCGCAGTTCAGGGCCGGCAGGGCGACGATGCGGTTGCCGCGGTAATCCATGCGGCACACGATGGTGCCGCGGGTCTCCACATAGGCGAGCAGGCGCTTGGCGCGGCCGGGCGAGCGGCTGCCGATGGCGCGCGCCAGGGCTTCGTCGCCGGGGCAGGGCTCGCCGGCCAGAGCCGCGCGGGCGAGGAGCAGGAACAGGCCCTGGACCTCGTCCGGCAGGGTGGCGGCGACGCCCTGCGCCTCCTCCCAGCGCCCGTCCGCCTCGTCCGGGGCGACGTCGGCCCCGTCGAGCCCGGCCCGGGCGACGCCGAGGCGGCGGCGGAAGGCGGCGAGGCTGATCGCCTCGCCGTCGAGGCCGCGCATCCGGCAGCGCACGAGGAAGTCCTGGTAGACCACCGCCACCGGCTGGCCGCCGGCATCCGGGTCGGCGGCGATGCCGCGCAGGACGCCGTCGAGCCCGGCCCGGACCGCCTCCTCGCTCAGGGGCTCGGGCGCCTCCACCGGCTCGGGGCGGTAGGCGCTGAGCTCGCGCATGAGATCGGCCGGCGTGGCGCGCGGGGTCGGCGGCGTGCGCGGCGCCGGGGCCCAGCCCTGCGCCGGCTCGTCGGGCGCGCGGGTGAGGATGAGGGCGCGCAGGTCCGCATCCGCCGGGGCCGGCAGCGGCACCAGCTTCGGGGACCCTGAACGCGCCGAGGTGGTGACCGGGCCGATGCGCAGGGCGAGCGGCCGGCGGCTCAGCGCCGGCCCGAGCGCCACGAACTCGCCGCGCGACAGATCGCGAAAACGCTCGGCGCCGCGCCGGTCGAGGCCGAGCAGGTCGGCGGCCCGCGCCATGTCGATGTCGAGGAAGGTGCGGCCCATCAGGAAGTTGGTGGCCTCGGCCGCCACGTTCTTGGCGAGCTTGGCCAGACGCTGCGTGGCGATGATGCCGGCCAGGCCCCGCTTGCGGCCCCGGCACATCAGGTTGGTCATGGCGCCGAGCGAGGCCTTGCGGGCCTCGTCCGAGACGTCGCCGGCCGCGGCCGGGGCGAAGATCTGGGCCTCGTCGACCACGATGAGGGCCGGGTGCCAGTGGGTGCGCTCGGCCTCGAACAGGCCGCCGAGGAAGGCGGCCGCGGCGCGCATCTGCGCCTCCATGTCGAGGCTCTCCAGGGTGAGCACCACCGAGACCCGGTGCGCCCGCACCCGTGCGGCGATGGCCTGGAGGTCGGCCTCCCCGTGGGCGCCGTCCACCACCACGTGGCCGTAGGCCTCGGCCAGCGTGACGAAGTCGCCCTCGGGGTCGATCACCACCTGCTGCACCGCGCCCGCGCTCTGCTCCAGCAGGCGCCGCAGCAGGTGCGACTTGCCCGAGCCGGAATTGCCCTGGACCAGGAGACGCGTGGCCAGGAGTTCCTCGAGATCGAGGCGCGCGGGCTCCGCGCCCGGCCCCATGCTCAGACCCATCTCGATGCCGACCGTCATACCTGCTCCGGCTCCCGCGCCGAGGCTCGTCCCCGGCGCTCCTCAAGGCTCTCGCACGAAGGTCTTAACACGCGTGCCCTCCGGCAGGTCCGTTCCGGACGGGCGGCGTCCACAGGCCAGGGGCCGCAGCCGGGCGGCCGGGCGACCCCGGCAAGGCCGTTTTGTTCGATTTTCGTTCGCGATCATCAGCCGGGCTCGGCGTATTGTCCTAGGTATCTCAGCCTATGACCATCGTCCTAGGCCTTAAAGCTCATGCCCGGCCTCCTCTCGGCGAGGGCCTGGAACGGATGGGAAACATCGGATCCGGGGGCGTCCAACAGGGGCATCCCGCCAGGGGGGCATCCCGCCGGTCGGCCGGCCGGCCGGCATTAAGTTGCACACGAACCCGGGAACGGCCCTTGCCGGCCGGCCGGGCCGATCCAGGTAGGGAGGGATGAACCCGATCCTCGTCGTCGCCCTCGTCTGCGCCTCCACCGTCCAGGCTCCGGATTGCTCCCGCGAGACGGCGCTCGACATCATCACCGGCCCGGCCCACACCCTGCAGGAATGCCTGATTCAGGGGCCGGTGCTCGCGGCGAATGCGGGGCATGGCAGCGAGCCGGGCACCTACGTGAAGACGCGCTGCGAACCGCGGCGCTGAGCCGGTCGGAACGGAGCCGCCGATGGACGATGTCAGCCCCGAACGCGCGGTGACGATCCGCCTGCGCGCCCGTCTCGCGGTGGTGGAGCGCGCCGCCTGGTTCGGCCTCGTCCAGGCCATGCGCGCGCAGCCGGCCGAGACCGAGGCCTATCTCGCCGCCGAGCGGGCCAAGTGCGCCGAGGGCTTCGGCCGGCGCGGCTGGGCCGCCGACCTGACGGAGGCCGAGCGCGCGATGCTCGGCGCCGAGGTCGATGCGGGACTCGCCGGCCTCATCGCGGATGCCAAGGCGGAAGCCGGCCAGACCTGAGCCGACGCGCGTCCGATCCTCATCCCCCGAAGCAGTCCGCCCAGGCCGGCGGCCCGGCCCATCCGGGCGGCACCGTCGCCCGATGCACGCCGATCGCCACCGCGCGGGCCAGCGTGCGCGCCGCCGCGTCGCCGATCCGGGCGAGGTCCGTGACCGGGTCGGCCAGGGCGACCCGGCCGGTGGAGACGGCAAACACCACGTCGCCGTCGAGCGGCGTGTGCACGGGGTGGATCGCCCGGGCGAGGCCGTCCTGCGCCATCACGGCGAGGCGGCGCGCCTGCGCCTTGGTGAGGGCGGCGTCGGTGGCGACCACCGCCAGGGTCGTGCTCGCCCCGGGCAACCCCTTGCGCGGCGGCCAGTCGAAGGCGTCGGCGGGCATCGCGGCGGGAAACCCCAATCCACCGAACTCCCCGCCGATCTCGCCGCCGATCTCGTAGGGGCCGGCCCAGAAATGCGGCCCCGCCCCCACCGTCACCCGGCCGAAGGCGTTCACCGCCACCAGGGCGCCGACCCGGAGGCTCAAGCCCGCCACCGCCGCCGAGGCGGAGCCGATCCCGCCCTTCAGGTTCGCGGTGGCGGCTCCCGTCCCGGCCCCGACGGAGCCGAGGGCGACGTCGCGGGTCGCCGCCACCGCCGCCGCATGGCCGAGGTCGCGGTAGGGCGCGTACCGGCCCCAGGCCTTGTCGCCGCCGTTGAGGAGGTCGAACAGGATCGCGGCCGGCACGATCGGCACCCGGGCCGGGCCGATGGCGAAGCCGCGCCCGGTCTCGGCCAGATGCGCGGCGACGCCGGCGGCCGCGTCGAGGCCGAAGGCCGAGCCGCCGGAGAGCACCAGGGCGTCGATGCGCTCCACGCTGCGCTCCGGATCGAGGAGGTCGGTCTCCCGGGTGCCGGGGCCGCCGCCGCGCACGTCGACGCCGGCCACCACGGGTTCGTCGAACAGGAGCGCGGTGACGCCGCTGGCGAGGCGCGGATCGGTGGCGTGGCCGACCCGGATGCCGGCGATGTCGGTGATGCGGTTGGTCGGCACGGCGCCTCCGGTGTGTCTCGGTGCACCATCCGACCGGATGGTCCGCCCGCGTCGAGTCATACGCGAATCCCACGAATGCCGGCCGGTCTCTTCGGGAGGGCGGCGTCCGGCTTCGCTCGGCCTATGCCGACGGCGCCGGTCCGGTCCTGAGATAGGCGGCCATGTGGGGTACGTAATCGGCCTCGCCGATCGCGAGCCCCTGGTTTCGCAGAATGGCGTAGGCCGTGACGACGTGGAAGGAGAACTGGGGCAGCGCCCAGTCGCGCGCATAGGTTTCGCCCGTCATGTCGAATGCCAGGCCGTCCGGAAGCTCGATCGCGATCGCCAGCGTATCCCCGGCGTCGAGGGCGTCGTGGGTCAGACCGTCCAGATGGGACAGAGCCTCGTCGATCCGGGCCCGCGCATCGGCCAGCGATCCGGGGGCGTCGCCGGCGTTGCGCCCCTCGGCCGCCACCAAGGCGAGCGACGGGGGGATGGCCTGTCCGCGCAGGCGGAAGGTCGCTTCCTGCGCCTGATAGGCGGCGAAGTGCACCTGCGCGGCGAGGGGAAACATGTCCGGGGCCAAGCGCGCCGAGAGCAGGTCCTCGGCCCGCGCCGGCGCCTGTCGTTCGGCCGTGTCCAGCAATCCGGCGAGGGTCTTCAGCATGTTCCGGTAGGTCGGCACGAGAAGGTCGGTCAGCGGCATCGTGATCTCCGGACCGGCGGTCGTCGGTTCGGGCTTGGGCGCCACGCAAAAACCCTTCAGCCGGCCCGCGCCTGCCGGGCGGCGCGGGTGGCGTCGACGGCGTAGATCGCCAGCGCCAGCCAGATCAACCCGAACAGCAGGGCGCGGTGCGGCTCCAGCCGCTCGCCGTAGACGAGGGTGCTCAAGATCAGGAGGCAGGAGGGGGCGAGGTACTGCATCAGCCCGAGGGTGGCGAGGGTGAGCCGCTCGGCGGCCGCCGCGAACCAGATCAGGGGCAGCGCCGTGGTGGCCCCGGTGAGCAGGACGAGGCCGGCGCGCACCGGGTCGCCCTGGATCACGGGGGGCGCGAAACCCGCGAGGTAGATCAGCGCCACCGGCAGGAGCACCAGCGTCTCGGCGGCGAAGCCCACCATGGCGTCGACGCCGACGACCTTGCGGGCGAGCCCGTAGAGCGAGAAGCTGGCCGCCAGGGCGAGCGAGACCCAGGGCAGGCTCCCCGCCAGGACGACGGCCAGGAGCACGGCGCCGGCGGCCAAAGCCACGGCCCCGGCCTGGACCGGGCGCAGGCGCTCGCCGAGCACCACGGCGCCGAGGGCCACGCTCATCAGCGGGTTGATGAAGTAGCCGAGACTGGCGTCGAGCATGTGCCCGGACTGCACGGCCTGGAGGTAGAGGAGCCAGTTCACGCCGATCAGACCGGCCGACAGGACGAGGAGCCCGTGCCGGCGCACCAGGGGGAAGGGGTTCCGGATCCGGCGGCGCAGGGCCACGAGCAGGCCGGCGACGAGGAGGCTCGACCAGACGATGCGGTGGGCCAGGATGCTGGGGGCCGGCACGGCGTCGAGCAGGCGGAAATGCACCGGGACCACGAGGCCCCAGCTCAGATAGGCGCCGAGCGCGTAGATCAGACCCAAAGGCCGCCTCCCCTTGCCGGCCCGTTCCGGCCGCTTCGCCGCGGCCCGCGGGGGACCGGGCGCGGCTTATAGCAGGCGTTCCGGGCCCCGCCCGTGCGGGAGGCGCATGGGGCGGGCCTTCCGGCGCGTCGGGCGCGCTCAGCGCGTGCGGGCGAGGGTGACGGCGGGGTCGCCGCGCATGAGGGCGTTCAGGCGCTCGGTGTCGAAGCCCTCGGCGGTCTTCCGGGCCGGCTTCGGGACCGGCGCGGCGGCGACCTTGGCCACGGGCCTGGCCGGGGTCCGGCCCGCCGCCTCGCGGGCGGGGGTCTCGCGCGTCGTGGTCTCGCGCGTCGTGGTCTCGCGGCCGGTGGTCGCCCGGGGCACGGGGGACCGGGTGACGGTCTGGCGGGCGACGGCGTCGCGCCCGAGGATGTCGCCGATCGAGGGGCCGGTCTCCGCCGGCAGCGAGCCCGTCACGGTGGGCTCGGGCGGGCGGATCCGGGTGAAGGCGGCCACCGGCGCGGCGGGGGCCTTGGGCGCCGGATGGTCGAGCCGGTCGACGCAGGCGAAGGCGATGGCCAGGGCGCTGCCGCCGAAGACGCTGCCGACGACGATGTTCCGCAGGATACGCAAGGGACGGGCTTCCCGGATACGCGAGTACCGGACGGGATTTAGCGCATCGGCGTTAACGAACCGGAGTCCGCCCGGGCGCGCGGCGTCCTGCGCCGGCACACCTTCGCCCGCTCCGACCACATCCGAATGATCCCTCCGGGATGGCGGATCCGGAGCTTCGCTCAGGCGCCGCGCGGGCCTGCCGATCTTGCCAATCTTGCCGATACGGCGTCCGCTTCCATCCAGCGGACGCCGTATCACAGGATGCGGCCGAGGAATTCCCGGGTGCGGGGATGCTCCGGCCGGTCGAAGAACGCCTCGGGCGGCGCCGCCTCGACGATCTGGCCCGCGTCCATGAACACGACCCGGTCGGCGACCCGCCGGGCGAAGCCCATCTCGTGGGTGACGCAGAGCATGGTCATGCCCCGCGCCGCCAGGTCCGTCATGGTGTCGAGGACCTCCTGCACCATCTCGGGGTCGAGGGCCGAGGTCGGCTCGTCGAACAGCATCACCGCCGGGTCGAGGCAGAGGGCGCGGGCGATGGCGACGCGCTGCTGCTGGCCGCCGGAGAGCTGGTCGGGCGTGCGGGCGGCCAGATCCGCGATGGCGAGGCGCGCGAGTTCGTCCCGCGCCCGCGCCTCGGCGGCCCGGCGTCCGATCCCGCGCCCGTGGATCGGCGCCAGGGTGCAGTTCTCCAGGACGGTGAGGTGGGAAAACAGGTTGAAGTGCTGGAACACCATGCCGACGGCGCGCCGCACCGCCGGGATGCGGGCGGGGGTGAGGTCGCGGCCCTCCACCCGGACGGTGCCGCCCTGATACGGCTCGAGGCCGTTGACGCAGCGGATCAGGGTCGACTTGCCCGAGCCCGAAGGGCCGCAGATCACGATCTTTTCGGACTTGGCGACCGTGAGCGAGACATCGCGCAGGACGTGGGCGCGGCCGAACCACTTGTTCACGGCGCGGAATTCGACGGCCGGCGCCGCCCGGTCGGAGGTCATGCCCGGCCCCGGTCGCCGGCGGCCAGCCGCCGCTCGATGAAGGCGGCGTAGCGCGCCATCGCGAAGCAGACCGCGAGGTAGAACAGGGCGGCGAAGGCGTAGGCCGTGGCCGGGATCGTCGGCGCCGACCAGCGCGGATCGGCACGCGCCGCCTCCAGCACCCGGATGAAATCGGCGATGCCCACGATGGAGACCAGGGTCGTGTCCTTGAACAGGCCGATCAGGGTGTTGACGATGCCCGGCACCACCACCTTGAGGGCCTGGGGCAGGATGACGAGGCGCATGGCCTGCCCCCGGGTGAGGCCCAGCGCCAGGGCCGCCCGCCCCTGCCCCTCGGGGATCGCCTGCAGGCCGCCGCGCACCACCTCGGCCATGTAGGCGGAGGCGAACAGCGCGATGCCGATCAGCGGCCGCACCAGCCGGTCCACGGTCAGGTCCCCGGGCAGGAACAGCGGCAGCATCACGTTGGCCATGAACAGCACGGTGATCAGCGGCACCCCGCGCCAGAACTCGATGAAGCCGATGCAGGCATAGCGCAGGACCGGCAGCTCGGAGCGCCGCCCCAGCGCCAGCAGGATGCCCAGCGGCAGGGAGGCGACGATGCCGACCAGCGAGACCACCAGGGTCACCAGGATGCCGCCCCACAGGCTGGTGGCCACGGGCACGAGGCCGAGCCGGGACGAGCCCGAGAGCAGCCAGAAGGACAGGATGGGGCCGACGAGGAAGACGAAGACCGCCCCGAGGCCGCGGCGCGGCGCGTCGAGCCACAGCATCCAGGCCGTGCCCAGCGCCACGAGGCCGAAGAACAGGTTCGGGCGCCAGCGCTCGGCCGCCGGGTAGGACCCGTAGACCAGGTAGTTGATCTTGGCGCCGATGAAGGCCCAGCAGGCTCCCACCGGGTGCCCCGCCACCTCCGGGCGGCAGGACGCGCCCGACATCCCGCTCCAGACCGCGTCGGTGACGAGGAAGCGGACCACCGGCGGCAGGAGGACAGCCAGGGCGGCCAGGATCACCAGGGTGGTGAGGGTGTTGCCGGGCCCCGAGAACAGGTTCGCCCGCAGCCAGCCGAGGGGGCCGCCGGTCCGGCGCGGGGGCGGGGCCGGCGGCAGCAGGGTCTGCCGGATCACGCTCATCGGGTCGCTCGACTCATCGCGTCACCGGGGCCGCCCGGCGGTCGTAGGCGTTCATCAGCGCGGCGAGGCCGAGGCTCAGGGTCAGGTAGACCGCCATGGTGATGGCCACGACCTCCACGGCCTGGTTGGTCTGGTTGAGCACCGTGCCCATGAAGACGTGGACGAGGTCGGGATAGCCGATCAGCACCGCGAGCGACGAGTTCTTCGTCACGTTGAGGTACTGGCTGGTGAGCGGCGGCACGATCACCCGCATCGCCTGCGGGATCGTCACGAGCGTCAGGGCCTTGGCGCGGCCGAGGCCCAGGGCGGCGGCCGCCTCCCCCTGGCCGCGCGCCACGCTGTTGAGGCCGGCGCGCACGATCTCGGCGATGAAGGCCGCCGTGTAGGTGGAGAGGCCCAGCAGCAAGGCGGCGAATTCCGGCAGGATTCCGAGGCCGCCCTCGGGGCCGAAGGGGCCGGGCGCCGGCCAGGCGATCCCGACTGGATGCCCGGCGAGCCCGAGCCCGATCCAGGCGAGCGCCGGCAGGCCGAGCACCAGGGCGAGGGCCGGCGCCACGACCGGGCCGGGCTCGGCCCCGGCCGCGGCGCGCCGGTTCGCGCGGCGCGCCCAGGCGAGCGCCGCGACGAGGCCGGCCGCAAGGCCCAGGGGCACGAGCCAGGCGACCCCGAAAAATTCCGGGCGTGGCAGGACCAGCCCGCGCTGGCTGAGATAGGCTCCGCCCCAGGCGGCCGGACGCTGCGCCTCGGGCAGCGCCACCCGCACGGCCACGTACCAGACCAGGAGCTGGAGCAGCAGCGGCAGGTTGCGCAGGCTCTCGACATAGGTGGCCGCGAGCGTCCGGGCGAGCCAGTTCGGCGAGAGCCGGGCGATGCCGACGGCGAATCCGATGAGCGTGGCCAGGACGATGGCGAGGCCCGAGACCAGCAGCGTGTTCAGGAGCCCGACGCAAAACGCGTCGAGATAGGTCGAGGTCGCGGCGGCATACGGGATCAGCCGCTGGCCGATGTCGAACCCGGCCGAGCGCTGAAGGAAGCCGAACCCGGCGGTGATGCCCTGGCGCGCGAGCTTATCCGACGCGTTGGTGACGGCGAGATAGGCCAGCCCGGCGAGGGCGAGCGCGACGAGGGCCTGGAGCACGAGGGCGCGCGCGGATCTCGGTGCCGATCCGGGCCTGGGCGGACCGGCCCTCACCGGATCGGCGGCCCGTATTGCAGGCCCCCGTTCATCCAGAGGGCGTTCAGCCCGCGCGGGATCTTCAGGGGCGTCCCGTCGCCGAGGTTGCGGGCGAAGGCGTCGCCGTAATTGCCGACGTGGTGGACGATCCGGTAGGCCCAGTCGCCGGTCAGCCCGAGGCCCTGGCCGTACTTGCCCTCGAGGCCGAGGATGCGCTTCACGTCCGGGCTCAGGGTCTCGCTCCGGAGCCGGTCGACATTGGCCTGGCCGATCCCCGCCTCCTCCGCGTCGATCATGGCGTAGTGGGTCCAGGCCACGAGGTCGCGCCAGGCATCGTCGCCCTGGCGCACGCCGGGCGCGAAGGGCTCCTTCGAGATCGCCTCCTCCAGGATGACGTGCGCCTCCGGATGCGCGGTCTTCAGGCGCTCGCCGTAGAGGGAGGACTTGTCCGTCGAGTAGGCGTCGCAGCGCCCGGATTCGTAGGCGCCCAGCGTCTGCTCGCTGTTGGCGAAGGTGACGACCTGGTAGCTCAGGCCCCGGGTGCGGAACCAGTCGGCGGTGTTGAGCTCGGTGGTGGTGCCCTGCTGCAGGCAGATGGTCGCCCGGTCGAGCTGCTTGACCTGGCTGATGCCCAGGGATTTCCGAACGAGGAATCCCTGCCCGTCGAAGAAGGTGATCACCGGAAAGTTCATCGCGGCGGTGTCGCGCGACAGGGTCCAGGTGGTGTTGCGGGCGAGCACGTCGATCTCGCCCGATTGCAGGGCGGTGAAGCGCGCGGCCGAGGATTGCGGGATGAAGCGCACACGCTCCGGATCGTCGAAGATCGCCGCGGCGAGCGCCCGGCAGAAATCCACGTCGAGGCCGTGCCAGCGCCCCTGCCCGTCGGGCATGCTGAAGCCCGCCACCCCGCCGCTGACCCCGCAGACGAGGTGCCCGCGCGCCTTGACCTGGGCGAGGGTGTCGCCGCGCGCCAGCGTCGGGGCCACGGCGAGGAGGGCGAGAAGCGGGATCGAGACCAGTCGCATGCGCGCATTGCGGGACATCGGGCGGCGGGGTCAAGGTGGGGGGACCGTCCAGCGCGCGCACCGATCATTCAGCCCGCACCGTCATTCCGGGTCGCCGCAGGCGAGCCCGGAATCCAGACGCGCGCGGCCGGGCAAGCACCCGCATCGTCCGCGAGGTGGCCTCACAGGGCGAGGCTCGCGGTCAGATCGGACCAGTCCGGGTTGAATTCCTCGATCAGCCGGATCTTCCAGTCCCGACGCCAGGTCTTGAGCGTCTTTTCGCGTTGAATCGCCTCGGTGGCCCGTTCGTAGCCTTCGTACCAGACGAGACGATCGACATCGTAGCGGGCCGCGAAACCGGCCGAGCGCTTCGTCTTGTGCTCGTGCATGCGGCGCGCGAGATTGTTCGTCACGCCGATGTACAGGGTGCCGTGTCGTCGGCTCGCCAGCATGTAGACGGTGAAGGGCATGGCTCGGCTGATCCACGAAGGATGGCCGACCATGACGCGATCGTGGGATCACGTCAGCGATTTTTCGAGGTTGGTCGCGGCTCTGGATTCCGGGCTCGCCGGCGGCGACCCGGAATGACGGGGATGGCTTCCCGGGTTGACGCGCCGACCCGGGCGGGGCTGTGATCCCGCGCCGTCACATCTCCCCATTCCCCTGACCCTCGGTGCCGATGTCGAACACCCCGCCCCGCGATCCCGCCCGCTTCGGGACGAGCACCCGCCTGGTCCAGGCGGGGCGCGACCCCTCCGCCCAGCACGGTTTCGTCAACACGCCGATCTATCGCGGCTCGACGGTGCTGTTCCCGACCTACGACGATCTCAAGCACCGGCGCGGGCGCTTCGATTACGGCACCTCCGGCACGCCGACGACGGAATCCCTCACGAGCGCCTGGAGCGAGCTCGCGGGTGCGGCCGGCACCGTGCTCACCCCCTCGGGCCTCGCCGCCCTGACCGTGGCCCTGATGGCGGTGGTCTCGGCCGGCGACCACCTCCTCGTCAGCGATTCCGCCTACCGCCCCACCCGCATCTTCTGCGACGGCGTCCTGAAGCGCTTCGGGGTCGCGGTCGAGTACTACGATCCGCTCGTCGGCGCCGGCATCGGCGCCCTGATGCGCGACACCACGAAGGCCGTGCTGGTGGAGGCGCCGGGCTCGCAGAGCTTCGAGATGCAGGACGTGCCGGCGATCAGCGAGGTCGTGCATGCGCGGAAGGCCGCCGTGATCATGGACAACACCTGGGCGACGCCGCTGCTGTTCCCGCCGCACGCGCGCGGCGTCGACATCGCGGTCGAGGCCGGGACCAAGTACCTCTCGGGCAACTCGGACCTGCTCCTCGGCCTGACCTCCGCGAACGCGGCCTACTGGCCGGCCCTGCACCGGACCTTCGAGCACTTCGCCATGTGTCCCGGCCCGGAGGACGTGTTCCTGGCCCTGCGCGGCCTGCGCACCATGGCGCTGCGCCTGCGCGAGCACGGGGCGCAGGGGCTCGCCATGGCGCAGTGGCTGCAGGCCCGGCCGGAGGTGGCCCGCGTGCTCCATCCGGGCCTCCCCGACGATCCCGGCCACGCCCTCTGGAAGCGCGACTTTTCCGGCGCCTCGGGCCTGTTCGGCGTCATCCTCAAGCCCGCTCCGGAGCGGGCCGTGGCGGCCATGCTCGACGGGCTCGAACTCTTCGGGATGGGATTCTCCTGGGGCGGCTTCGAGAGCCTCGTCATCCCGTTCGACTGCACGACCTACCGCACCGCCACCCGGTGGAATCCCGGCGGTCCGGGCCTGCGCTTCCACATCGGCCTGGAGGATATCTCGGATCTGCAGGCGGATCTCGACGCGGGGTTCGCGCGCTTGCGCGCCGCGCTGTGAGCGTTCGGCCGGTCGGGCGCCGGCGGATCCAGGGTCGAAACACCGAAAGATCTTGACAATATTCCTATTCTGTGGTTCCGTGCGGTCACTCGCCTCCCACACGGGAGGCCCTCCGGCGGACCGGGTCGGGGGGCTCGGGGGGAGGAGACGGCGCCCCGCGTCGATGGCCCGGTTTCGCCATCGCCCCGGGCCGCATCGGCGACGCAAGGCGTCCCGGACGGGAAGGCCGCAAGGCTGCACCCGGTCCCCTGGGACGCACCGAGAGATCGGACGGCCCGCCCACTACGAGGCGGGCTCGGGGCCTCGCGCCCTGATCAGACGGCCGCCGGAATCCGCCGCCCGCAGGGGCGCCGGATTCCGGAGGGGGGCCGCCACAAGCCGGGTCGCCGGTGCCGAGAAGACGCCGTGACGAAACGGATCGGCCCCGAGAGGGGCCGGGCCGGGGGACGCCGGGGGACCGGCATACCATTCACACAACGTGGTCTCGCGGCGTCCCGCGTCTCCCGTTTCGTGTGCTGTTTCTGGGGCCATCCCCCGCGCCGGCACCGGCGGCGGGGCCGCGTCCCCGTGGCCCGCCCGGAGGCGGCGCGGGCTCAGGGCGCCAGCCAGCATCCGCGCCAGCCGTCGGCCCGCGCCCAGGCGGCCCGGCGGTGGCCGCGCCGGTCGAGGTAGAGGAATTCGAGGCGGGCGAGCGTGACCACCACGGCGCAGAAGTTCGGCCGGCCGAGGGTCGGGGCCGTCTCGGCGTCCGGCAGGGTGTAGGCGTCGCCCGCGGGCAGGCGCGCGCCGGGGGCGGGATCGGCGCCGTAGCAGATCCGGCTCATCGCCATCGACCCGGCCCAGGCGGCCTCCGCCAGGGCGTCGTCGGCGTGGAGCGCCGCGGGGCCCGACGCCCGGATCTGGATCTTCGACGCGGAATCGTAGCCGTGCAGGGCCGCGATCCCCGAGGCCGCGATCTCGGCGGCCTTGTCCGAGCGGCGGTCGCAGTGGAAGCGCAAGGCCCCGGCGACCGGGTCGGCGTCCCGCAGCACCACGGTGCGCACCTGCGGGTGGCCTCGCGCGTCGACGGTGGCGAGGGCGGGCATGTGGAAGGCGTTGCGCCGGAGAGCCGGCCCCTCCGCGAGCAGGCGCCAGACCTCCGCGAGCGCCGCGTCGAGGTCGTCGTGGAAGGGCGGCAGCGGCGTCATCGCGCCGGAGCGGCCGCCCGGGCGGCGCGGCGCTCGCGCAGGATCAGGGCGACGTTGCGCAGGTAGATGAAGGTCGACAGCGCCTGCCCGAAGATGATCACCGGCTCGCGCCGCACGAGGCCGTAGACCAGGGTCATCAGGCCGCCCGCGATGGAGAGGAACCAGAAGGCCAGCGGCATCACGCTCCGGCCCGCCCGCTCGGAGGCGAGCCACTGCACCACGAAGCGGGCGCCGAACACGGCCTGCGCCAGGATGCCGAAGACCAGCCAGGCATCGAAGCGGGTGACGAAGACGTCGTAGACATAGCCGCGCACGTCCTCGGCGAGCTGGATCAGCATGGCTCAGGCTCCCGTCACGTCCGTGACCCGGGGCGTCACCCGCTTGCGCCGGATCAGCCACCACACCCCGGCGAGATCGAGGAGCCCGACCCAGAGGCGGTCGAACAGGCCGTATTTCGAGGTACCGGTGAAGCGCGGCCGGTCGACGACGTCGCGGTGGACCACGCCGAAGCCCTCGCGGGCGACCAGCGCCGGCATGAAGCGGTGCTGCCCGTCGAAGAACGGGAGGGTGTGGTAGACCTCGCGGCGCACGAGCTTGTAGCCGCAGCCGGTGTCGCGGGTGGCGTCCTTCAGGATGCGCACCCGGACCCCGTTGGCGATGCGCGACTGGAGGCTCTTCAGCCGGCCGTCCTTGCGCCCGACGCGCTGGCCCTGGGCGAGCCCGACGCGGGCGCCGCCCGCCTCGATGGCCTGGAGCAGGGGCTCCAGGAAGGCCGGGTCGTTCTGGCCGTCGCCGTCCATCAGGGCGCAGACCGGCCCCCGCGCCACCGCGATGCCGCTGCGGATGCCGGCGGCCTTGCCGGCGGTGCGGTCGTGGGCGAGCACCCGCAGCCAGGGCCGCCCGGTTCGAGCCGCCTCCAGGGCCTCGGCGGTGCCGTCGGTGGAGCCGTCATCGACGTAGATCACCTCGAAGGGCGCCAGGGATGCGCAGGCGGTCTCGAGTTCGGCGACGAGGCTCGCGATGTTGCCGGCCTCGTTCTTCACCGGGATGATCACGGAGAGGCGCATGGGTGTTCGATCCGAGGAGGGTCAGGGCGTCGTCGCGTAGGCCGAGAGGTCGACCCGGCGCCCGCCGTTGATGTTGAAGCCCGAGACGGTGCCGACCCGGTTCGGCGCCAGCCCGGCCACCCCGGCGGCGGCGTCGAACGCCGCCGCGAACCGGCCCTCCACGTAGACGAGGCGGCAGCCGTCTCCCCCGTGCGAACCGTCGCCCTTCAGGAAGTCGACGGCCTCGGCGCCGGTGCCGAGCATGGCGAGGTCGGTGCCGATCAGGAAGACGAAGCTCGGCTCGCGGTAGCCGAGGCTGGCGACGCGCGGATGCGGGCAGGGCAGGCGATCGCGGATCGCCGCGAGGCGGGGCGAGACCTTGAGGGCGGCCATGACCGGCTGGGTCAGGCCGAAGACGGCCGGCGAGAGCAGCATCGCGGCCAGGATGCCGAGGGCCAAAGCCCGCTCGGGCAGGCCGCGGGCGAAGGCGCGCCAGGCCAGGGCCGCCACGGCGCTGGCGCCGACGAGCAGGGGCAGCCCGGCCCAGGGCAGGGTCCGGTCGTAAATCCAGGCGAAGGCCGAGAGGCCGAGGGTGAGGCCGACGGGGATCAGCACCACGAGCCCGGCGGTGAGCCGCGCGCCCCGGCGCTCGGGATGCAGCGCGCCGGCGGCGAGCGCCCGCACGGTGAGGATGGCGATGGCCGGCATCAGCGGCAGCACGTAGTGGGGCAGCTTGGTCGGCACGATCTCGAACAGGATCCAGGTCGGCACGATCCAGGCGAGGAGGAAGGCGATGGCCGGCTCGCGCCGGTAGCCCCAGGCGAAGGGCGCGCTGAGCGCCGCGAAGGCCGCGCCGGGCCAGAAGGTGCCGAAGAACGCCACGAGATAGGCGCCGGGCGGGGCGAAGTGCTTCTCCGAGCCGCCCTGGACCTTGCTCAGCATGTCGTGGCCGACCGCCTCGCCGTAGAAGGCGCCGCCGCTCTTCCAGGTGATGGCCGCGAACCAGGGCGCCACGATCAGCAGGGTGAGCGGCAGGCCGAAGCCGGGCCGCAGGGCGCCGAGCCAGCGTCCGGAGCGCGACCGGACGGAGAGGATCAGGGCCGGCAGGCCGCAGAACAGCGGCACCATCGGCCCCTTGATCAGGATGCCGACGGCGAGGCCGAGCCAGAAGGCCAGCACCGCGACGGTGTCGAGGCGGCCCGCCGCGCGGTCGCGCTGGAGCCAGGCGCGGGCGAGGCCGCCGAAGGTCGCCACCGCGCAGGCGCAGAGCAGCGCGTCGGTCTTGGCGAGCCGCGCCTCGGCCGAGAGCACGACGCAGGCGCCGAACAGGGCCGCGGCGAGGAAGGCCCCCCGCCGGGGCAGGAAGACCAGGGCCGACCAGTAGGTGAGGAGCACGGCCCCGATGGCGCCCAAGAGGGACGGGATGCGGTAGAGGCCGATGGTGGTGCGGGCGTTCGGCACGCCGAGCGCCTCGGCGGCGCCGACCACCGCGGCCTGGGCCCAGTAGATGCCGACCGGCTTCTTGTGGCGGGCCTCCGCCTGGAAGCGGATGTCGACGAGATCGCCGGTCTCCAGCATCTGCTTGGAGGCCTGGGCGAAGCGGGGCTCGTCCCGGTCCATCGGCTGGAGCGAGCCGAGCCCGGGCAGGAAGCAGACGAGGCAGAGCGCCACCAGCAGGGCGCAGGCCCAGGCATGGCTCCGGGTCGCGGCGGACAGGAGCGTGTCCGGGAACGCGAAGGCGTCCCCGCGGGCCGGGCGGGGCACGGTGACGCGGTCGGTCATGCGGGGGGATGGGCCGTCAGGGGGGACATACGCGGCTCCGGACCGGCACCCGGCCCCGAGAATCCGATCGGTGATTCCGGTCGAGGCGGCGAGGCCGGCGGTGTCGATGATGCGGCCGGGAATGTCAAATCCCGGGTTCCGCCGAGTCGCCGGCCGCCGCCCCCTCCCCGGTCGCGCGGAACCGCTGCCGGTAGGAAGCGGGCGCCACCGCCACGTGGCGGAGGAAGCTGCGCCGCAGGGTCTCCTCGGAGCCGAACCCGCAGCGCGCGGCGATGCGCTTCACCGGCAGCGACGTCTCGGCCAGGAGGCGCCGGGCCGCCTCGACCCGCTGGCGCTCCAGGGCGCGGGCGGGGGTCAGCCCCGTGGCGGCCTGGTAGTGCCGGGCGAAGCCGCGCGGGCTCATGCCGGCCGCCTCGGCCAGGCGTGGCACGGTGAGGTCCGCGTCGAGGTGGTCGGCGATCCAGGCCTGGAGCGCCTCGAAGCGCCCGCCGCCCGCTGCGGGCGACAGGACCTGCTGCGACAGGACGGTGCTGAACTGGGCCTGGCCGCCCGGACGCTTGAGGAAGACCACGAGGTGCCGGGCGACCCCGAGCGCCGCGGCCCGGCCGAGATCGGCCTCCACCAGGGCGAGCGCCAGGTCGATGCCCGCCGTCACCCCGGCCGAGGTCCAGACCGGGCCGTCGCGGACGAAGATCGGGTCGGGCTCGACCCGGGCCTCCGGATGCCGCCGGGCGAGCGCGTCGCACCGCGTCCAGTGGGTCACCGCCCGGCGCCCGTCGAGGAGGCCCGCCGCCCCGAGCAGGAAGGCGCCGGTGCAGACCGAGGCCACCCGCCGGGCCCGGGAGGCCCGGTCGGCCACCCAGGCGGGCAGCCCGTCCGCGATCGCTCCGTCGACGCCGCGCCCGCCGGTGACCACGAGGGTGTCGACGGGCGCGTCCGCGGGCGGAAGCGCCTCCGTCGCGAGGCCGAGCCCGGCGGAGCTGCGGATCGTGCCGCCGCCCGCCGCCACCACCCGCAGGGCATAGGGGGCCGGTCCGGCGCCCGCGAGGTCGTTGGCGGTGGCGAAGACCTGCAGCGGCCCCGAGACGTCGAGGAGCTGCACCCCGGGGAAGGCGAGGATCTCGATGCGCCGCGGCCCGTCGGCGCGGAAATCTGGCAGGAAACGAGGGCTCTTCGTCATTTCGGCCAGAGCCTGCCGGGTTAGGGTCGCCCTGTCCAGACAGCCGGAGACAGACCCCATGCCCCTCGAGATCGGCCTCCTCACCTTCCCCGACGTCCAGCAGCTCGACCTCACCGCGCCCTACGAGGTCTTCGTCGGGATCCCGGAGGCGCGGGTCCACCTCGTGGCCGCCGATCGGGTGCCGGTGACGAGCTCCACCGGCCTCGTCCTCGCCCCGACACGGGCCATGGCCGATTGCCCGCAGCTGGACGTCGTCTGCGTCCCCGGCGGCCTCGGGGTGAACCCGCTGATGCGGGATGCGGCGGTCCTCGCCTTCCTGCGCGACCAGGCGGCGCGCGCCCGCTACGTCACCTCCGTCTGCACCGGAGCCCTGGTGCTCGGGGCCGCCGGGCTCCTGCGGGGCAGGCGCGCCACCACCCACTGGGCCAGCCTCGACCTCCTGGCCGCCTTCGGGGCGATCCCGGTGTCCGCGCGGGTGGTGCGCGACGGCAATCTCCTCACCGGGGGCGGCGTCACCGCCGGGATCGACTTCGCCCTGACCCTGGCGGCCGAGCTCTCCGGGCAGCCCGCGGCGGAGGCGATCCAGCTCGGCCTCGAATACGCACCGGCCCCGCCCTTCGCCGCCGGCACGCCCGCCGGCGCCGGCCCGGCCGTGCTGGCGGCGGTGCGGGGGCGCCTCGCCGCCGGCCGGGCCGAGCGCGAGCGCATCGTGGGCGCGATCACGGGTGCGACCGACATCGTCGCCTGGGGGTCGGCCGCCTCTTGAGGCGGGTCGCGCCGGCCATGGACCGGCCTTTGCGCGATCTTAAACGTATTCTGCGCGCCTGTCGGGCGGGGCCGCCGGCCCGATAGACTGCGGGTCCTCGGATGCGTGACCTTGCCGGCCCTCGAGCGCGGGAGTGGACCATGACGACGGGCATCGCCACCGGTGCGGGCGCGACGGCGCGGGCGGACCTCCCCGATGCCCTGCGCATCGGGGCGATGGGCGCGATCCTGCTCTTCGTCCTGATCGGGGCCGATCCGTTCCTCGACGGGACGGCGGCGGAGAACGCCGCCTCGCGGGCCGGCGGCAACCTCGTCAACCAGGTGCTGTTCCTCGTCATGGCGGCCATCGCGGTGGCGGTGCTCGCCTGGCGCGGGCGCGAGGCCCTGCGGCCGCTGGCCGCCCTGCCGATCCTGGCGACGCTGGGCTGGATCGGCGTGTCCACCGCCCTGTCGATCGAGCCTGCCGTCTCGGCGCGGCGCCTCGTCTCCCTCGTCATCATGTTCGGCGGGGTGGTCAGCGTGCTGGTGCTCGCCCGCGACGCCCGCCAGTTCGCCCACGTCCTCGGCGGCAGCGTCCTCGTCGTGCTGGCGACCTGCTACCTCGGCCTCGTGCTGGTGCCCGAGCGCGCGATGCACACCGCCCTCGACCTCATCGAGCCCGAGCATGCCGGCAGCTGGCGCGGCGTCTTCGCGCACAAGAACGGGGCCGGCGCGGCCATGAGCCTGTTCATCATCGTCGGGCTGTTCTGGGCCGGGATGGGCCAGCGCCTCCTGGGCTCCGCGGTCGTGGTGCTGGCGGGGGTGTTCCTCGTCTTCACCAACGCCAAGACCTCCCTGGTCATGACGCCGGCGGTGCTCGGACTGACCTGGGCGTGCACCCTCTCGGCCTCCGGCGCCTGGCGCCGGCTGGTGCTCCTCGGCCCGTTGGCGCTGCTGCTCCTGCTCACGGTGGGCTCGGTCATGTCGTCCGGCCTCGGCGCCCTGGTGGCCGGCCTCGCCGCCGACCCGACCTATACCGGCCGCACCGAGATCTGGAGCTTCGCCCTCGACAACATCGCCAAGAAGCCGCTCACCGGCTTCGGCTACGGCGCCTTCTGGGAGAGCGTCTTCTACGGCGGCGGCGGCGATGCCACGACCTGGGTCAACCGCGCCACCGACGCCCATGACGGCTACCTCAACACCGCCCTGGAGAGTGGCCTGCCGGGCCTCGCCCTGACCGTGTGGTGGATGGTGCTGGCCCCCCTCTCCGACCTCCAGGCCCAGCGCCGGGCCGAGGCCGGCCCCGGCCTCGACCCCCTGCGGCTGCTGTTCCTGCGGATCTGGCTGTTCGGCCTGATGGTGGGAGTCTTCGAATCGGTGTTCTACCAGGCCACCAACGCGCTGTTCTTCCTCCTCGCCCTCTCCGTCTTCGGCCTGCGCTTCGGTGCCGCCGGACGGGTCGTCCCGGGGAGGCCACGGTGAGCGCCCCCGCCCCGTCCGCCCATCCGCCGGTGGCGCCGCTGCCGGCGCTCACCGCCCTGCGCTTCCTGGCCGCCGCCTACGTGGTGGTGTTCCACTATGCCGGCTTCTTCTTTCCCGACACCGCGATTCCCGGGGTGGTCCGCCTCGGCTATTCCGGGGTGACCTTCTTCTTCCTGCTCTCGGGCTTCATCCTGGCCTACACCTACCGGGACGTGGACCTGACCGACCGTGCCGCCCGCGCGCGGTTCGCCTGGGCCCGGCTGGCGCGGGTCTACCCGGTCTACCTCCTGTGCCTCGTCCTCGCCCTGCCCTGGTTCGTCGCCTGGGTGGCGAAGTCCGCCCCGCCCCTGCAGGGGCTGATGGCCGCGGGCGCGGTGCTGGCGCCGCTGGGCCTGCACGCCTGGGTGCCCGGAGCGGCCTGCTCCCTCGACTGCCCGAGCTGGTCGGTCTCGGTGGAAATGGTCTTCTACGCCCTGTTTCCCCTCCTGCTGCCCCTGGCGCTCGGGGCGCCGGGGCGCATCGCGCGCCTGACGCTCGCGGCCTGGATCGTCCTGACCGGCGGAGCCGCCCTCGCCTTCGCGCGCTACGCCCCCGGCCTCTCGCTGATCGGGCCGGAGCCAGGGGGGGTGGGGCCGGTGCTGCTGGCCCAGGCCATCAAGTACAACCCCCTGATGCGCCTGCCGGAATTCGTCGCCGGGCTGCTCCTCTACGCCGCCTGGACCCGCTGGCGGCTGCCCACCCCCGTCCTCCTCGCCCTCGCGGCCCTGGCCGGCCTCGCCCTGGTGGCGGGAGCCCCCCACCTGTCCGAGGTGCTGCTCCACAACGGGCTCACGGCATTGGCCTGGGCGCCCCTGATCCTGGCCGGCGCCCAGCTCCGCAGCGGCCCCCTGGTGACGCCCGGCTTCGTCTTCCTCGGCCGGATCTCGTTCGCCCTCTACCTCATCCACGTCCCGGCCTACGCCGTGGTGAACAGCCTCGACCGGGTCGTCCTCGGGGGGCGTCTGGCCGCCGCACCCTGGCTCGGAGCGGGCCTCGCCGCTGTCCTGTCCCTCACCCTCGGCGTCCTCCTGAATCGCGGCCTCGAGGAGCCGATGCGCCGGCGCATCCTGCGCCGGGCGACGCGCCCGCGGGCCGCCGGCTCCGTCGCGGTGGGGTGAACCGCACCCTGTCAGCGCGCGTTCAGCAACCGCCCGGCACTTGGAGGTCTTCTTGTGGAGGTCTTCTTGGAGGTCTTCGGGCCCTGTGAAGGTCTTCGAACCTCCACGAGGCCGGAGGATCAACACCAGCAAAGGTCACAACCAGCAGAGGGTCATGGCTTCATGTCCGTGAAATCGCTGTTTCGCACGATGCTTGCCCGCACGACACGCACTGCGGCGCTCGGCGTCGCGGGCGCCGTCGGCCTCGCCGCGGCCGCCCAGGCCACGCCGATCGCGCCCGCCGGCACCCTGGCGGGTGCAGCCGTCGAGGCCGTCGCCTATGGCTGCGGTCCCGGCTTCATCCCGAACCGGTTCGGCTATTGCCGGCCGATGTACCGTCCCTACGGCTATGACCGGCCGCGTCCGTTCTACGGACCGCGCTACGGCTACTACCGCCCGCGGCCGCACTTCGGCCCCTACTTCTAGGACGCGGGCCCGGCCCGACCTCGGGCCCGCCCCGACACGAGACCGGGCGGCGACGAGCCGCCCGCGTCATTTCGCTGACGCGCGCCGGGGCCGCGCCGGGACTAGGACCCTGGGCCTGTCCCGAAATCCCGCACCGGGGGAACCCTATGCGCGCCCTTCTCCTGCTCGGCCTGCTGGCCGGCGCCCTCCTCGGCCCGGCTCCGGCCCGGGCCGAGACGGTGCTGCCCACGATCGACGCGGCCAATACCCGCTACTCCACCCTCGACGGGATCACCGCCGACAACGTCGGCCGGCTCCGGGTGGCCTGGACCTTCTCCACCGGGATCCTCCGCGGCCACGAGGGCGCGCCCCTGGTGGTGGACGGGGTGATGTACGTCCACACCCCCTTCCCCAACACCGTCACGGCCCTCGATCTCGACCGGGATGGCCGCCTCCTCTGGCGCTACGCGCCGAAGCAGGACCCGGGCGTCATGGCCCTCCTGTGCTGCGACACGGTCCATCGCGGCCTCGCCTATGCCGACGGCGCCCTCTTCCTGCAGCAGGCCGACACCACCCTGGTCTCCCTCGACGCGAAGACCGGCCGGGTGAACTGGTCGGTCCGCAACGGCGACCCCGCTCGGGGCGAGACCAACACCGCCGCCGTCCTGCCGGTGAAGGGCAAGGTCCTGGTCGGTCTCTCGGGGGGCGAGTTCGGGGTCCAGTGCCACGTCACCGCCTACGACGCGCGCACCGGCGCCCGGCTCTGGCGCGCCGCCGCGACGGGCACCGACGAACAGATGCGTGTCGACCCCGAACGCACGACCTCGCTGGGCAAGCCGATCGGCCGGGATTCCTCGCTGAAGAGCTGGGAGGGCGACCAGTGGAAGACCGGTGGCGCCTGCGCCTGGGGCTGGTTCGCCTACGATCCGGCGCTCAATCTGGTGTATTACGGCACCGGCAATCCCTCGACCTGGAATCCGCGCCAGCGCCCCGGCGACAATCGCTGGGCGGCCTCGATCCTGGCCCGCGATCCCGACACGGGCATCGCCCGCTGGCTCTACCAGATGACGCCCCACGACGAGTGGGACTACGACGGCGTCAACGAGATGATCCTCACCGACCAGGCCATCGGCGGCGTCACCCGCCCGCTCCTCACCCATTTCGACCGCAACGGGTTCGGCTACACCCTCGATCGGGCCACCGGCGAGCCCCTGGTGGCACAGCCGTTCGACCGCGCCGTGAACTGGGCGACGCGGATCGACCTCGACCGGGCCTCGCCGGGCTACGGCCGCCCGGTCCGCGACCGGCGCTTCTCGCCGGAGGCCAGCGGCGAGGACGAGACCACCCGGGGCGTCTGCCCCGGCGCCATCGGGGCGAAGAACCAGCAGCCGGCGGCCTACTCGCCGCGCACCCGGCTGTTCTACGTGCCGACCAACCACATCTGCATGGATATCGAGCCCTTCCGGGTCACCTACACCCCCGGGCTGCCCTATGTGGGCGCCACCGTGAGCCTGCGCCCGGCCCCCGACGATCCCCGGACCGGTACCCTGACCGCCTGGGACGGGGTCGCGGGGGCGATCCGCTGGTCGATTCCCGAGCCGTTCTCGGTCTGGTCCGGGGTGCTCGCCACCGCCGGGGACGTGGTGTTCTACGGCACCCTCGAGGGCTACCTGAAAGCCGTCGACGCGCGCTCTGGCCGCGAACTCTACCGCTTCAAGACGCCGTCGGGCATCGTCGGCAACGTCACCACCTACCGGCACAAGGGCCGGCAGTACCTGGCCGTGCTCTCGGGAATCGGCGGCTGGGCCGGGATCGGGCTGGCCGCCGGCCTCACCGACCCGAACGACGGCGCCGGCGCTGTGGGCGGCTACGCCGCCCTGTCGCGCTACACGGCGCTCGGCGGTCAACTCACCGTCTTCGCCCTGCCCGAATGAGCTTTGGGATGCGCGCCGGCGGTCAGCCGGGATCGTCATCCTCCTCGGCCGGGGCGTAGACCGCCTCGCCCAGACGCTTCAGGGGGCCGCCCGGACCCGAGCGCTTCCACAGGCGGGTGTTGAGGGCCGCCACGGGATCGTGCCCCGGCACCGCGAAGCCCTGCGCCGTCAGCCCCTGCAGGATCTCGCCGGCATGGAGCGGCCGGCCGGCCTCGTGCAGCAGGTTGACGGCGGCCGCCACGAGGGCGCGTCCGTGCCGGCGGGCGGCCACGAGGTCCTCGCCCCCGCGCGCGAGGTCCGGTGTCCGGTCGGGCACGCACCCGGCGCCGGGGACCGACATCTCCGGCCCGGCAAGGGCAGGTTCGGCGGGACGGGCCGGCGCGCCGAGGCGGCGCCCCAGTTCGAGGTAGAGCTGATGCTCGGCGATGGCGCGGTCGAGTTCGTCGCGGCGGTGGCGCAGGTCGCGCAGGACCGCCTCAGCCTCGGCCTCGGACAGAAACATGGACATCTCGCACAAGAATTTTGGACCGTCGCACGCGGAACATTCCAAGTAATATTCCATATGTTCCTGCATCGACCAACCCATATTCCCTGCTGTGCAAGGAATAGTCGGTCAAGCGACGGCCTGTGCGGCCTTGCGCGGCAATCTGGCGCCGCGTGGCGGGATCAGCAGGGCGCTCGGATCGGCGGGCTGCAGCAGCATGCCGGTGTCGTCGAGCCGGATCGGCAGTTTCGGAAACACCTCCTGCAGGTGGGCGAGATCCGCCTTGAAGGCCTGCCTGAAGCTGCGGAGGCTGGCATTGTCGGCGCCGAACTGCTTGTGCAGGTTGTCCCAGGTCAGCCGCAGGGGGCGCTGCAGGGCGCGCAGGCGGTAGCCGACCCAGAACAGCAGGTCGAGCTTGCGCGCCGAGCCCGAGAAGGCCCGGGCCGCGCGGATGTCCACCGGCAGGGCGTGCTGGATCAGGTTGTCGTAGAAATCCTGGTGGAACTGGACGCTCTTCTGCCAGACCACTCCGTCGGCCCCCTGCGGCAGCCAGAGGTCGAGCTGGCGAAACGGGGGCACGTTGAGGGTGCTGGCGCTGCCGGCCCCGTCCCAGAGGCCGATCTGCAGGGTGCAGGCGGCGAGCCGTGCCAGCTGCTCCTTGAACTGCCGGATGGTGCCGCGCTCGCCGCCGGTGACGGCAAAGCCCATCTCCTTCATGAACCCCGACAGGCTGTCGGCTACCGCCACGGTGGGGCTGCGCTGGCGCACGGCCTCGGTGCAGAGGTGGAGCAGGACGAGGCGGGCCTTGGGGCCGTAGGGCAGGCCCTGGAACTCCATCTCGCCGGTGGCGGGGTTCTTCAGGCGCCCGGCCAGGAGGCTCAAGGAATTCCGCCCGTATTCCCGGAAGAATTCGCGGGCGTCGCCGGGATCGCGATAGGGCAGGCCGCACAGCGCCAGCACGGAATGGATGTGCTGGAGGTTCTCCGGGCCCGTGGGCTCGGTCTCGATGACCTCGCGGATGGCGTCGCGCCGGCGCTGGTCGCGGCCCATGGCCTGGCGTCGGCCGGCCAGGGCGCCGCGGGCGGCCGCCTCCGCGTCCCGGGCCCGCTGCCGGTGCAGGATGGTCTCCGCGATGGTGGCGAACAGGAAGCTGCCCCGCGCCGCCTCGAGTTCGGCGAGGAGGTCGGCGTCGCGGATGCCCGCCAAGATGTCCTCGATCCTCATGATCCCGGTGGTGACCCTCGTGCCGTGCGAAAAGGCCCACCCGGGGATCGCCCCCCGGATCACGCCGCGCGGCGACCATGCCCGATTCCCCGTTGCGGAGTCTCGGCGGCCGAAGCCGGATCCCCGCGCCATCCCGACTATCCACCGGCCGGGACGAAAAAATTCGCGGCCGGTCGCCGGGCCGGATCCGGCCCGCGCGCCCCCACGCAGAGTTCGATACGGGACCGAATCCGGCACAATCCCCGGAGTTCACCGCCCGCAGCGCCGATCCACGCCGAACCCGATACGCAGGCACGCAGAATCCCATGCGCCGACCGGGTTCACCCACGCAGAGTTCGATACGCGGGCGCGCAGAGTTCGATGCGCACCCGCGCAGAGTTCGATACGCGAACACCCGCCAAGCCCCTTCTGCCACAGGGATTTCGGCGTCCCCATATAACTCTCTGAAATGACTCTCTGAGAATCTGTTACTGATACCTTTCCTAAGAGCCCCGGAGCCGTTCGGAAGAACGAACACATGCCCGGCCAAGGCTTTTTCATGGGAATTTTCCAAAGGAAGACACCGTCTCTCCCGCCTCCGTCCCCAGCCTGACGGGTTGGCCCGCAATCCGCTAAGGGAGGCGCGGCGAGGCCTGATGCGGAGGAATGGGGTGAGGATCGAGGATCTGCTGGCGCTGATGGCGCAGTTGCGCGACCCGGAGACCGGCTGCGCCTGGGACGTGGCCCAGGATTTTTCCAGCATCGCGCCCTACACGGTGGAGGAAGCCTACGAGGTGGTCGACGCCATCGCCCGCGGCGACGCGGAGGACCTGCGCGACGAGCTCGGCGACCTCCTCCTTCAGGTGGTCTTCCACGCCCGCATCGCCGAGGAGGCCGGGCTCTTCGCCTTCCCGGACGTGGTCCGGGCCGTGATGGAGAAAATGGTCCGGCGCCATCCGCACGTCTTCGCGCCGGACGGCGCCCTCCTGCCCCCAGGCTCGCCCCGACGCGACCCGGTGGCCGTGGCCGCCCAGTGGGCGGCGATCAAGGCCGAGGAGCGCCGGACGAAGCCGGCCCGGGAATCGGGACCGCTGGCGGGCATCCCCCTGCCCCTGCCGGCCCTGACGCGGGCGGAGAAGCTCTCGGCCCGGGCCGCCACCTACGGCTTCGACTGGACCGACCCGGACCAAGTGGTGCTGAAGGTGCGCGAGGAGATCGACGAAGTCGCGGATGCCATGGCCCACGGCACGCGGGCGGCAGTGGCGGAGGAGCTCGGCGATCTGCTGTTCTCGGTGGCCAACCTCGCCCGCCATCTCGGGATCGATCCGGAATATTCCCTTCGAGAAGGGAATATGAAGTTCGAGCGACGCTTCGACGCCATGGCGGCGACCCTCGAGGCGCAAGGCACCGGCCTCGCCGAGAGCGACCTCGACGCGATGGAAGCCGCCTGGCGGGCGGTCAAGATTTCGGAGAAGGGCTGCAAGATTTCGGAGAGGAACTGACCGCGGGCGCTTCGGCGGCGCGACGCCGGAACGGCCAGTCGATGAGCCCGCCGGCATAGAGGGCCCACCAGACGAAGACCGGCTGAAACGCCAGCCGGGGGCCGTGATACCACCAGCTGTCGGGCAGTCCCGGCACGACGATGCCCTCCAGCGCGTGCTTGAGGTTGGCCGGGAAGACGCCGACCGCGTAGAGGGCCAACCCGATCCCGGCCCAGCGCCGGGTCGGGCCCCAGGCGAGTCCGAGGACCCCGGCGAGTTCGCACAGGCCGGTGGCGATCACCACCAAGCGGGGCTCCGGCACCCAGTCCGGCATGATCGGCAGGAAGGCGTCGGCGGCGGCGAGATGCAGGATTCCGATGACGCCGTAGGCCGCCATCAGGGGCAGGCGCCAGCGGAACCGGGAATGCGCTCTCATGCGGCGAACGCGTCGCGCAGATCGGCCACGAGGGCCTTCACCATCGGATGCGCCGGGCTCGCATAGGCGGCCTCGCCGATCGCCGTCACCGGAGCGAGGCCCCGCAGGGAATTGGTCACGAACACCGCTGCGGCGCACCGGAGCGCGTCGCGGTCGAGGCTGCGTTCGGCGACGGACAAGCCGAGCCGCGGCGCACGGACCGAGAGGATCTCGGCGCGCAGGATGCCGGGCAGCACGCCGTCCGAGAGGGGCGGGGTGACGAGGGTGGCGTCGATCACCGCGAACAGGTTGCCCGTCCCGGCGCAGGCGACGTGCCCCCGCGTGTTCCGGAACAGGGCCTCGTCGAAGCCGGCGGCCCGGGCCGCGCCGGCGGCCAGAACCGCGTCGAGGTAGCCGAGCGTCTTCAGGGTCGCGGCGGGCGAGGTCTCGTTGCGGCGGATCTCCGTGGGGTGGAGGGTGAGGGGTGCGAAGGCCAGGGCCGGCCCCACCGGGGCGGCGCTCGCCCACAGCACCGGCCGGGGCTCGGCCGGGGGGCCGAGCCCGCGCGGCCCGGAGCCCCGGGTCACGGTGGTGCGGATCGCCGCCAGGGGATGGGCCCGGCCCGCCGCTTCGGCGAGCCCCCGCATGGCCTCTCGGATGCGCTCGGGCGCAACGGGAAAGCCCAGCGTCGCGGTGGCGGCGGCGAGACGGCGGACATGCGCGGCTTCGAACACGATGCGGCCGTGCCGGGCCAGCGCGGTGTCGAACACCCCGTCTCCGAGGGTCAGGCCCCGGTCGGCGAGGTCGAAGGGCACCGGCCCGTTCGTGAGGCCGCCGTCAAACCACAGCATCGGTCTTGGCCCGCAGGTCGTGGTCGGCGCGCCAGTCGCGGGCGAGGCGCAGGAAGTTGGCGAAGACGGCGTGGCCGTTCTCGGTCAGCACCGATTCCGGGTGGAACTGCACGCCCCAGGTCGGGTGGCTCCGGTGCGACAGGGCCATCACCTCCCCCTCGGTGGAGACCGCGTCGATGCTGAGGCGGTCGGCCATGCCGGGCTCCGGCGCCACGATGAGCGAGTGGTAGCGCCCGACCTGCATCGGGTCGGGCAGGCCGGCGAACAGCCCGGCCCCGTCGTGCCGGATCGGCGTCGCCTGCCCGTGCAGGGGGCGCCCGGCCCGCGCGACCCGGCCGCCGAAGGCCGCGCCGATGGCCTGGTGGCCGAGGCAGACGCCGAGCAGCGGCACCGCGCCGGAGAGTTCCCGGATGGCGGGCATCGAGATCCCGGCCTCCGCCGGGGTGCAGGGGCCGGGCGAGATCACGATCGCCTGGGGGCTAAGGGCGCGGATGCCGGCGACGTCGAGGGCGTCGTTGCGCGCCACCCGCACGGTCTCCCCAAGCTCCTCGAAGTAGCGCACCACGTTGAAGACGAAGCTGTCGTAGTTGTCGATGACGAGGATCACGGCACCCTCCCCGCCCCGGCAGCGGGCTCGAAGGCACCGGGTTTGAGCCCGTCGGGCTCGAAGGCCTGGAACACCCGGGCGGCCTTGGTCAGGGTCTCCTCGTATTCCGGGCCCGGCTCGGACAGCAGGGTGACGCCGCCGCCGGCCTGGAGCACGGCCCGCTTCCGGTCCATGAACACGGTGCGGATGGCGATCGACGTGTCGAGGTCGCCGGTGAAGTCGAGGGCGCCGATGGCGCCGCAATAGAGCTCGCGCGCGTCGCCCTCGATCTCCGTGATGATGTCCATGGCGCGCAGCTTCGGCGCGCCGGTGATCGAGCCGCCCGGGAAGGTGGCGGCGATCAGGTCGAGGGCGTCCAGGTCCGCTTTCAGGGTTCCGGTGACCACCGAGACCAGATGGTGGACCGAGGCGTAGGATTCGAGGCCGCACAGCACCGGCACCCGAACGCTGTGGGGCTCGCAGATGCGCGAGAGGTCGTTGCGCAGGAGGTCGACGATCATGATGTTCTCGGCCCGCTCCTTGGCGTTGGCCTGCAGCGCCTCGCCCAGGCGCGCATCGGCGGCCGGGTCGGCCACGCGCCGCACCGTGCCCTTGATCGGCCGGGTCTCGATCGCCCGCCCGCTGAGCTTGAGGAAGCGCTCGGGACTGCTCGAGGCGATGCGCAGGGTGTCGAAGTCGAGATAGGCGCCGAAGGTCGCCGGGTTGGTGGCGCGCAGGCGCCGGTAGAGGCCGAACGGGTCGAAGCCGGCCGGCAGGTCGGCCTCGAAGCGCTGGGCGATGTTGGCCTGGTAGATGTCGCCGGCGCGGATGTAGTCGCGCACGCGCTCCACCGCCGCCTCGTAGTCGGCGCGGGTGAAGTTCGAGCGCCAGGCGAGCGGCCCCTGCGCGGCCGGCTCCGGACTCGGCCGGGCCTCGGCCAGGAGCGCGCCGAACTGCGCCAGCCGGGCCCGGGCCCGGGCCTCGCGCGCCGCCGGCTCGGTCTCGGGAAAGCCGGTGGCGAGGAGGCGGCAGCGCCCGCTGCCGTGGTCGATGCTCAGCACCGTGTCGTAGAGGTTGAAGGCGATGTCGTCGCAGAGGCCCGCCCGCCGGGCCGGGGGCGCCACCCGCTCCAGCGTCGCGCCGAGGTCGTAGGCGACGTAGCCGATGGCACCGCCCGCGAAGGCCGGGAGATCGGGGTCTCGTGCCCGGCGGTAGGGCGCGAGGCAGGCGCGTAGCGCCTCCAGGCCGGAGCCCGGCACGGGACGTCCGTCCAGCGTCGCTCGGCCGTCGCGAAACCGGAAGCGCCCGAACGGGTCCGCCGCCAGGGTCGAGCTCCGCCCCAGGGTGTCGTGGTGCATGGCGCTGTCGAGGAAGGCGAGCCCCGGCAGGGCGGCCAGGGCCTCGGCCGCCGCGACGGATTCGACGAACGGGATATCAGCAATCCACATGACGACTCGAAGGTTTCAGGGCGGCGACGGACCGATGTTCCCGGCCTGCCGAAGCATTGGGGCCGAAGCATCCGTCGCGGCCTGCGGTATCATGCACAGGTGGCATGCGCGACGGCGCGGCAAAAGCGCGATCCGCGCATGGCTCGGACCCGCCCGGCTCGCCTAGACGGGCGAATCCCGTTATAGGGCTGTCAACCTTTTTGTCCCGCCCTCCCCCGATTCCAAGGCCGGTCCGGTTCCCGCAGCCGCGCCGGCCCGACGAGCATCCATGACCGCATCCCCCTTGTCCTCGACTCCCGCCGAGACGGCGCCGAAAAGCGCCCCGAAGATCTCCTTCGTCTCCCTCGGCTGCCCCAAGGCGCTGGTGGATTCCGAGCGCATCCTCACGCACCTGCGCGCCGAGGGCTACGAACTCGCCCGGCGGCATGACGGCGCGGACGTCGTCATCGTCAACACCTGCGGGTTTCTCGATTCGGCCAAGGCCGAGTCGCTCTCGGCGATCGGCGAGGCCATGGCGGAGAACGGCCGCGTCATCGTGACCGGCTGCATGGGCGCCCAGCCGGACGAGATCCGCGAGAAGTATCCGAACCTGCTCGCGGTCACCGGTCCCCAGGCCTACGAATCGGTGGTGGCGGCGGTGCACGAGGCGGTGCCCCCGGCCCACGACCCGTTCCTCGACCTCGTGCCGCCGCAGGGGGTGAAGCTCACCCCGCGCCACTACGCCTACCTGAAGATTTCCGAGGGCTGCAACAACCGCTGCACGTTCTGCATCATCCCGTCCTTACGCGGAGACCTCGTCAGCCGACCGGCCGGCGACGTGCTGCGCGAGGCCGAGAAGCTGGTGAAGGCCGGCGTCAAGGAACTGCTGGTGGTCTCGCAGGACACGAGCGCCTACGGCGTCGACATCCGCTACGCCGCGAGCCCCTGGCGCGACCGGGAGGTGCGGGCCAAATTCTACGATCTGTCCGCCGAACTCGGAGAACTCGGGGCCTGGGTGCGGATGCACTACGTCTACCCCTACCCGCACGTGGACGAGGTCATCCCCCTGATGGCCGAGGGCAAGATCCTGCCCTATCTCGACATGCCGCTCCAGCACGCGAGCCCCTCGGTGCTCCGCCGCATGCGCCGGCCCGGCAACCAGGAACGCCAGCTGGAGCGCATCCGGCGCTGGCGCGAGATCTGCCCGGACCTCGCCATCCGCTCGACCTTCATCGTGGGCTTTCCCGGCGAGACCGAGGCCGAGTTCGAGGAACTGCTCGCCTGGATCCGGGAGGCCAGGCTCGAGCGCGTCGGCTGCTTCGAGTTCGAGCCGGTCAGGGGGGCGGTCGCCAACGACCTCGGGGATCTCGTGCCGCCCGAGGTGAAGGCCGAGCGCAAGCGCCGTTTCATGGAGGCGCAGCAGGGTGTCTCCGCCCGCCTGCAGAAGGCCCGCATCGGCAAGCGCCTGCCCGTGATCATCGACGCGGCCGACGGCACCGTCGCCAAGGGCCGCTCGAAATACGACGCCCCCGAGATCGACGGGACCGTGCATGTCACCGCGCGCCGGCCCCTGCGGGTCGGCGACATCGTCACCGTGAAGATCGAGCGCGCCGATGCGTACGATCTCTATGGGAGCGCGGTGTAGGCCATACTCCAACTCCGGATGAACCCAGGTATCGGCCCGGACTTGAAGGCGTCGGACGCTTAAGCTTGTCCGTTATGGGATGGGCTTGCCGAGGTACTTGGCGACATCCTTGACCATCGGACCAACTGCCTTCACGGCAGCACGCAACTGCGCTTCGGTGACGCCGAACTTCCGGCACCACCACGTGACCTCCCAGGCCTCGTTGACGTTGATACGCTGGCGGTCTGCAGGTCCGCGTTGATCGAGATCATCAGCCATTTTATCTACCTCAGGTTTGCGAGATGTAAATCGCAAACCTGAGGTAAATTTCAAGGGTGTGTCGGCCAGTTGAGGTTGCGTTGGCTACCCGCCTCCGATCGCCTCGCTCGTGATCCGCCCGACGCCGCTCGCCCGCATGTCGGCCCAGGCCCGCGCCACCAAGCCGTCCCGGTCGATCCCCCGCACGGCATCCGCGACCACCAGCGCCTCGAACCCCGCCGCCCGCGCGTCGAGGGCGCTCCAGGCGACGCAGTAATCGGTGGCGAGGCCGCACAGGACCACCCGGGTGAAGCCGCGCTCGCGCAGGTAGCCGGCCAGCCCCGTGGGCGTGCGCCGGTCGGCCTCCAGGAAGGCCGAGTAGCTGTCGACTTGGCGGTGGTGGCCCTTGCGGATCACCAGTTCGGCGCGATCCGCGTCCAGGGCCGGCGATAGGTCGGCCCCGGGGCTGCCCTGCACGCAATGCTCCGGCCACAGCACCTGCGGGCCGTAGGCCAGGGGCACGGTGTCGAAGGGCGCCCGGCCGGGATGGCTCGTGGCGAAGGAGACGTGCCCCGGCGGGTGCCAGTCCTGCGTCAGCACCGCGTGCGGGAACAGCCCGAGGAGGCGGTTGACCGGCGCGACCACGGCGTCGCCGTCGGGCACGGCGAGCGCCCCGCCGGGCAGGAAGTCCGCCTGCACGTCGATGACGAGGAGGACGTCCCGCGCGCCCGGGATCACGGCATCCTCCGATCCCGGAAGTGCCGGATCCTGGGATGTCCGGATCACGGGATCATCACCGTGGCGCCGGTGGTCTTGCGGGCGGCGAGATCCCGGTGGACCTGCTGCGCGTCTGCGAGCCTGGCCGTGCTGTGAACCGGGATCTTCACGGCGCCGCTCGCCACCACCGAGAACAGGTTCCGGGCCATGGCGTCGAGGGTCTCCCGCTTGCTCGCATGGGCGAAGAGCGAGGGGCGGGTGGCGTAGAGCGAGCCCTTCTGGCCGAGCAGCGCCAGGCTGAAATCGTCCACCGGGCCGGAGGCCGAGCCGAAGCTGACGAACAGGCCCAGCGGGCTGATGCAGTCGAGGGAGGCCGGGAAGGTGTCCTTGCCGACGCCGTCATAGACCACCGGCACGCCCTTGCCGCCGGTGATCTCCTTGACCCGGGCGGCGAAATCCTCGTCGCGATAGAGGATGACGTGGTCGCAGCCGTTGGCGCGCGCGAGTTCGGCTTTTTCTTGGGAGCCGACGGTGCCGATCACCGTGGCGCCGAGGTGCTTGGCCCATTGGCAGGCGATGAGGCCGACGCCGCCCGCGGCGGCGTGGAACAGGATGGTGTCGCCGGGCTTCACCGCGTAGGTCCGGTGCAGCAGGTACTCGGCGGTGAGGCCCTTGAGCATCATCGCGGCGGCGGTCTTGTCGTCGACGTCGTCGGCGAGGTGCACGGCGGCGCTCGCCTCGATCACCGCCTCCTCCGCATAGGTGCTGGCGGCCGAGCCGTAGGCCACCCGCTCGCCGACCCGGAACTCGGTGACGCCCTGCCCGACCGCCACGACCTCGCCGGCGCCCTCCTTGCCGGGGGTGAAGGGCAGCTGCGGCGCCTTGTAGGCGCCCGAACGGAAGTAGATGTCGATGAAGTTCACGCCGATGGCGGTCTGCCGGACCCGGATCTGGCCGGGGCCCGGGGCCGGCAGCGTCACGTCCTCGTAGCGCATCACCTCGGGGCCGCCGTATTCGTGAACCTGGATCGCCTTCGGCATCGTGTCGTTCCTCTCTATGGGTCGTCTCGCGGTCTTCGCGCCTTCGGCCGTCTTCTTCCGCCCGTCTTCGACGCGGCCGACGCGGGTCCACCGGCCGCGATCTTGAGCGACTTAGACGGACCCGGCCGGCCGGCAATGCCGCAAGCTCTCATCCCGCGCCCGCCGCGCCATGTGCGGCGGCGCACCGGCCCGGCCTCCGCGCACGCTGGAGCGCGCCCGGATTGCGTCCGCGGCGCCTGCATGATTAACGCAGGTTATCCGGTGCGGCCGCGTCGCGCGCTACGCCGCGAGACCGCCGACCCGGCCCGGCCGGGGCGACTCGGGCATGAAGGCGGATCGGCTCGATGGATGAGATCGTGTGGATACGGCCCGCCGGCTACGACCCCGCCGTCCAGCCGGGCACGATCCTGCGCCCGGATAGATGTACAACTGAAAAATAGCTAGATATCATGTGCTTAGCGAAAACGACCGCTTTGCGGAAGCACTACGGAAGCAACTGCTGTGACTGGGAAGAATTTTCTGGCTTTCCTTGACGCGGAGTGATCGGCGGGTGCTGACCGACTGCTCAGAGCAGCGTCGCAAGACCGGCAGGCTCCAAGGAAGCGGGTCTTGAGTTCATCCCCAAGAACTGAGGCGGTGTCGGTGTGTGGTTCAGGGATCGAGACCGCGAACCTGGGTAGGCGGTCCCGATTTGAAGCCGCCGGGATTGAGGCCCTTTGCCTAGGCGGTAACGGGTCTGTCGCATTCTCCGTCAGAGCCAAGTTGCGTATCGGCTCAGCGTGAGATGCACGACCCTACCCCGCCGGTTCCGTGAGCAGATCGGACGGCGGGGGCAGGCTTGGCCTATACCCAAGCGTGGTGGCGACCTGCGGCGCCGGTCAGGCTAACCGCGTTACGACCGCTAGGGCGCAAATCAGGATGGTGCTGACGAGTACGAGTTCCAGGCGCGTCATGGGCGTCTGAAATCACGACCCACGCCGCCAGGCGATAGCCTACAGCAAGGCTCACAGGATCGTGAGCCGAGCGCATTTGACCCTATGGCGTGAGCGAGATGCCTCCCCTATCCCGTCCGGCCCTGCATCATCCGCCGGACCCCATGTCAGCCTCACCGAAGCCCAAGCTCGTTCCCGCCGATCCGCAGATCTGGCGGCAAGCCTTCCTCGACCTCCGGCCGAGCGTGTCGCCCTGCCCAGGCCTGACGGGCGCGAACTGGATCGCGACGCACGAGGCCGCTGTAGATTTCCTCGACCGGCACGCCGATCAAGCCGTGGCGCTTGGATGGACGACCCTGGAAATCTGGGGCGTCCATCCTGAGGCAGGCACCATCCGTCCCGACTTCTGCGGAGCCCTGGTGCTCAGCGGCGAAAAGGTCTCCGCGGTGCATGAGGACCGAATTGCCTTCGAGCGGACGACCTACCGCCGCGACACCCCCGGCCGGCCCAGCGGCGCGGTGCCGCTGTGGTTGTTCGGCCGATAGGTTTTCCACCGTTGATCCTGTCTTCGATTTAGCACAATCTGTGAGTGTGCAGCCTGGATCATCTGCCCATGCCCGAGGCACCACCGGCATCAGTCAGCGATGTCGCCCCCATCGTCAGGATCGGGGCGCACGCGGCGGCCATTGGGGAGATCGCTGACGCCTTGGGTCAGGAGATGATCAGGACCCTGGTCCGAGCCCTGCTCCTTGAGGTCGGCCGGGAGACCGCTCGGCACATCGCCGAGGGCCGCCCGGACAAGGTCGAGATCTGAGATGCCTGACCCCCTCCGCCACCGCCCAACGCCCGATGAGACCGAACATCAGCGGCGCCGGCATAGGGACCTGCTGATGCGCGTCGCGATCGTTCTGCTCTGCATGGTGGTATCGATTGTGGCCATCGACAGCTTCGTTGCCTGGATGAGAGGCTGACCCGACGGGTGCCGCATGGCCGACTGCGGGCACATTGACGCGCTCTGAGAGCGCCAGCAGGCTTTCACGCCATCGGCGCGCTCTAGCGTGCTATCCGGCGGCATGCCTCGCTGGTTCTTTCTCCTCTGCTCCTTCGCCCTCGGCCTGTCCGTCGCCGGTGGCGTGCTGATCCTCCTGCGGTCGCCGACCCCGGTCGAGCAGCCTTCGAACTGAGCCCCTGGCCACGGCCTTGCCGCTTCGATTAGGCGTGCGCCGTTGGCAACTCCGTGACTTGCGTGGTGTAGCGCGGGCTGCGCATTTCGAACTTCGTCGACCAGGTTCGCTTCTTGGTGAGCCCCGCCCGGGCCGGCACGACGGCGCCCCGACCGAAGCGGGCGTTGCAGGCGTCCATGGCTGCCATCAGCGGCGCGCTGCGCTCGCGGTGCGTCCTCAAGCAGCGTCAGGTCGGTCGTGACGACGCCGGCCTTGCTGTAGCGCCACGGCCGGTCGCCAGGCGCCTCGCGCCAGGTTCGCGCCACGCCAGCCTGCGCTGCCTTGATCAGCGCCATCGTGTCGTTCGTGGCCTCCGGTAGCGTTACGGTCGTCGAGACCGAGCGCATCGGGTCGCCGCGGTCATGCTCGCTCGTGTGGTAGAAAACCGAAACATGCGTGGTCCCAAGGCCGACGCGCCAGAGCTTCTCGCCGAGCCGCGTCGCATGGGCGGCCCCAGCCCCCATAGGGACGGCCTTAATTTAGGTGCCGCCCATTCCACCGTCGTATGCTATGCGTCGGGTATATTGAACGATGCGGACAGCGGAGCTTGATCATACATTCAGGATCAGTTCCGCAGATGCGCCGGCCCCGGCTTGCGCTCATTTAAAATTGCGCGCCGTGCGATTTGCGGCTTCGAAGCGATACTGTGGCTGCGCGAGGGCCTCGGCTTTGCTGGCACGTGGATCGTCCGCGATCAGACCCACATGCTCAGGATTGTCTTCGGACCTCCCTGGCGAACAAAGCATGAAGATAGAACCGCAGAGGTCGTTCCACGTCTCTGATTCGAGTTCACTGTACGCCCATACAGCGAGGATTACCCCCTTTACAGCACTGGACGGCTTGACGCACCGAGCTTTCGCCAATCAAGCTGTCGCAGCTTGATAGCTTGCGTAAGTTGTCGACCACCGACGAGGCCAACTCCAAACCGGCGATGCATTAACTTTAAATTTCGGCCACTGATTGGGGGCACACCGTTCTGATTGCCCAGGTCGATCATACGGGCAATTCGACATCGTGTGCGCAACTCTAAATTGAATACCGAACTTGATCAGGTATCGGAGCCTTGTATGAGCGGCAGATTGAACGCGTTACTTCAGGGAATATTTTCGCCCGAAACGCCAGTCTATCAGGGTCGGGAGCAGATCCTCTCGCAGTTCGAAAGCCTGGGCGGTAACTGTGAATTTGGACTGGCACAGCGTTATTCCGGCCTGGAACCCCTAGGCCTGTTCCGATTCACGTCTTCGGAGCTGCCAGAGCTCATTCGAGGCCTCGACACGGACTTTGCTGATTACGGCCGGATGGGCGACCTTGAGCTGTTCGACGGCCCCGAAGGCCATATCTTTTGCCGGAGCCGATCCTTCAGCTACACCTACAACACGCTACGACTATCGGCGGCGACGGATTTTGAGGCGGCACTGGCTCAGGAATATCAAAAAGTCGACTACCTGAAGCGTCGTTTCCTCGAGGAGTTGCGCGAGGGGAACAAGGTTTTCGTGCGCAGCGGCAATCCTTCGGGCGACTCAGTCGGCATCCTCGTGCAGGCACTGCGGCGCCATGGACCAGCGCGGCTGCTGTGGGTGAGCGAGGCAGGCGGTGCCCACGCGGCATGCGATGCGCGCCAGATCGCAGACGGGGTGGTCGAGGGTTTTATGGAACGGTCACGACGCTTCGACATCGCCGCATCGGTGCCGCTTCGCGACTGGATCGACTTGTGCGGCAGGGCCTACGCCTTGCTGCACGGCGAGGCCAATCCGAAGCTCGAGGATCCTGAGCCGCTCGACCTGTCGAACGGCCTGCCCAGGGAGCCGGTTCGGCATGAGGCGGGACCGGAAGGCAGGATCGTCGCCGCGCGGGTCGCGCGGGACCTGACGACGAGTGCGATGCACACCTTCTCGGCCTGGGTCTGGCTTACGAAGGACTTTGACGGCGTACGCGTCGGCGCAGACTTTCGTCCCATCCGGTACGGCTATCAGGAAGCAGACCCGTCGATCCGTGAGCAGTGGCAACTTGTCTGGGCCTCATGCAAGCCGCGAAAGCGGGACAAAGAGGTGGAGATTCTCCTCATCTGCGAAACAGCAGTGAACCAAGCGCTTTGGTCTGCGGACTGGCGGCTCGAGACCGGGCCCCTGCCGAGCGACCGAGCCCCACCGGCCCCGCCCCAGCCGGCCCGGTAGCGCCGCGCCGCGCGGGATCACCGCCGTCTGGAGCTTGCCTGGGGCCAATTCATCTAATCCCGAACGTCCGTTGAGGCCGGTGTGTGCGCCGTAGTCCCGCCCGCGGGGGCGAACCCGAACGTGAAAGCCAGATGCCTTTGGAAAGACGCCTCGCGGCCAAGCGTCCTTACGGGCATCATTGATGAGCAGACAGGAATACTGAAACCATGATGCGTTTTCTGCGGACGAGGAATAAGCGCGTGGAGGTTCATCTCTGGCCCTCGCCACCGGCTCAGGACTGGCTCGCGACGAGCACAACCCTTCGCGCCTTGGCGTTGCGATGGGACAGGTACGAAGCGTCCGACCTCGACGAACACGTTAACGAACACGACGACATGTTCGATAGGGCGGACGGCGACCTCGCGACCTACAGGCATGTGGGCCGCTCCGCCCTGCAGATCATCACTGAGGCGATGGTCGCCTCTGGGCGGACGGACTTCGAAGATGTTCTCGACCTGCCCTGCGGCGGCGGACGGGTGACCCGGCACCTGCGCCCGTTTTTCCCAGAAAGCAATCTGTTCGTCGCCGACATCGACAAGGTCAAGGAATCCGCTGTCGCCGAGCAGTTCAAGGCAACCCCTTTCGCTTTCCCAACCGACTACATGAGCCATCCATCTCAATCGTTCGACCTAATCTTCTCCGGATCGTTACTGACCCATTTCGACATCGAAATGTTCAGGCGCGCGCTGGATTACTTCGTTGCCGCTCTCAAGCCGAAAGGTATCGCTGTCCTGACCCTGCATGGTCGCGGCATGGCCAGCCACTCTCTGGAACCCACAGCCTTAGCGCGACTTCTGGAGAATAAGGACGCCTTTCTGAAGCATTTTAAGACGCTGAAGCGCAGACCGTCGCTCAACATCGACCCCGAGACCGCCATCAAGCGCGACTTCGTAGAGGCAGGCTTCGGATACTTCGCGATGCCGAGTTGGACCGAGACCTACAAGCAGAGCTACGGCGGATCCTATTCCTCTCCAGCGTGGATCATGGGTGAGATCCAGAGCCGAGCCGATTGTGCGATCCTCGGCTACAAGGAGATGAGCTATGGACAATCGCAGGACGCCCTACTTCTACAGAGAATCTGACTTGCCGCATCGCGAGGTCGCGCGCCTGCTGCCAAGGCAGGCCGACGAGGTCGAACGGGCATGTTGTAAGCTTGGACGAAAGGCGTAGAGGAGCCTCAGCCGTCATGCTTTCCCGCTTTGTTCGGCTGAGGATGTCATTGCCGGTCAAAGCTTACCCTCTAGGTGTTACCATTCGCTGTCCTCTTTGCCAAATTTGATGCCGTCACATGTCAATAGGACGAGACCCTTAAGACCCGCTTATTTCGGCTTATCCGATGTTATGTATACCACAGATAAATACCGAAAATTACCTGTTAATCTCACTTAATAATCTTAGTCTGCTATGTCGGAACAGAGGAGCGGCAATTCCTATTTCTTAAAAACGGGCTCGGAGGCTTGAGATTGGAGATAGCCTAAGCGCATTCTCGGTCTGAGTTTCGAAGGATAGCTGGCGCATCGGACATAAAGGGCGCAGGGCTCATCTCAAAACGCCAATTTACTGATCGAACTCCCTCCTCACCTGCACCGACCACGACCAAGCCGACAAAAATCTTGTCGAACGGTTTTGGAATGAGCGCCGATACCCAGACAAATTGCCAAGCATCTCGGATCAATAGGTCCGCGTAGCGCCAGGACAGACGCAGGTGTCCAATAGCAGGCCGAACCTCGCTTCCTTCAAAACCAATTGGGATCCAGATCCACGCCGAAAGAACATAGACCTCCTCTCGATCGAAGGTGCCAACCGCGTGCTGGTAGCCGAAGACCTCAAGGCCAACCTGGGCGTTTCCAGGTACCGAAGCACCGCTGCCGCCCCGATGAACCCGGGCGCGACGATGCCTCCAAGGCAGCAAGTTCGGCGGCTTCGGAAGTGCGCTCACCGGCTCCAGGCCGCGGATGAGCCGATCGGCATTCGTGCAGATCAGCAGCCAGGATCGAAGATCCAAGTCCGCGGCTCGCTCATAGGGGGCAAAGCGCCGAACCACGCCATGCAGAAGCCCGTCGCCTTCCCATTCCACGTGCCCGGGGGTGACCTCTGCTTCGGAGGCCGTCACGTGCAGGAGCGTGGTCCGGCCATGGCGGCGGAGCGCCCGGATGAGGCGTTCCCTAGCCTGGCCAGTGTTCGCTGGATCGCCTTTTCGCACGACGATCTTATTGCCGCTGGCGAGATCCTCCAGCAACCTTCTCTTGAGATAAGCGACTTTTTTGTATTCTCTCCGAATGATCTTATCCGGGCCTTCGTCCGAGCCCGTTCTGTGAACGATATAGGGAAAGCCGAAGTGGCGGCTTCGGCAATAGGTCACGTCGTCGGAGCCGGTATGGAGTTCGAGATCGCCACTCTGGCCGTAATCCTGGAAGTCCGTATCAAGCCCATGGATGAGCTTGTCCAAATCCGAAAAAACAAATCGCAGTAGGCCAAGGGGCTCCGCGCCGCAGTAGCGTTGAACAAGCCCGAATTCGCAGTTGTCGCCGAAGCTCTCAAATTGTTTGAGAAGATCCGAGGGGCGTGGATCGTGCCGCTGGTTGCCGAAGCGTAGCGCGTTCAGTCGATCCGAAGCCATCGCTCTCAAGTGCCTGAGGTATTGCGACATGTACCTGGTCTCATACGGCACTAGCTTTGGGATTGTGCGTCGGACAAACGGTTTCGATAGTCGGACTATCTATCCTCTGGCGATCTCAATCGGGCCACCCTCCGGGACATAGCTGTCTAGGTTGAGACAATACCGCGATCCGTCCGGAGCTTCGGCGATCTCCGTAAAGCCGAGGTTCTCGTAATGCTTTGCGACGATGCCGTTCTTCGCGCTCGGGCGATAACAGCCGATCAGGTGTCGGATGCCCTGCTTGATCGCCACCTGCACCAGGACCTCGAGCATCGCCGCCTCGACCCGGCGTCCGAGCACTCGGCAGCTCATGAGCCAGTTCTCAATCGTAAGGGTGTCTGACGCACTCCGACGCGCCACGATGACCCCGATCATTCCATTGTCCCCGAAGCGGTCCACCAGACGAAACTGCAACCCGATGACCTCCGGGTCATCCATCAGCATGCGGGCTTCGGCGTCGGTCGTACGCCGGGTCGTCAGATTGAACTGATTGGTCTTATTGATCAGCTGTACGATCCGGTTGAGCCCAACATCATCGAACAGCCGCCAGGACAACGTCATGGCGAGGCTGGCAAGATAGGCGGGTAGGTTGGCCGCCTGCGCCACGTCGGCGCTCCGTTCGGTATTGCTCCTGTAGTAGGACGCCCTGGCGCGGTCTTCGGCCGTCACCGACAGGGCCTCGAAATATCCCGCCGATGCGATCAGTGGCGCGTAGAGGGCGGGGTCTTCCGGCAGTTCGGGGACGGCAACCATCGGCAATTCCGCACGGACCAGTTCGCGCTCGAAAGGATTGTCGTCGACGAAGACCAGCGCATCGAGACCGATACCGAGGGCTGAAGCCACGCGGCGGAGATTTTGGGCCTTGTCGTCCCAGTTGGCGAAGAACACCGCGATATCCTCCCGCCGGAGGACCATCTCGGGGTGATCCCGGAAGACCGCAAGGGCATTCGCCTCGTCGTTCTTCGACACGATGGCGAGGATGATCCCGCGCATGGATAAATCCCGCGCATAAGCCTGGAAGTTCACATAGGCTTCGCCCTCAGCGCTTCCCTGTCCGAGAACGATCCCACCAAGGCCGTCGTCTCCGACAACCCCGCCCCACAGGGTGTTGTCCAGATCGAGCACAAGACACTTTTTCGAAAGTCCCTGATCCGCGGCCATCGCGCGAGCGACGAGGTCACCGTATAGGGGAGCCGCTTGAGGAGCGATTTCTTGCTTGGCACGAAACCACCAGACCGGATCGTACCAGCCGTGGAGTCCCTGCCGAACAACCTGATCGTCCACCGCAACGAGAGCGACGCGCGCGGCACGCGCGGTGTCGCGGAGCGCGACGTTCAGTCGGGCGATCGCGTGGTGGGATGACCCCGCGAGGTGATGCTCGTTACCGCCGACTAAGGGCAGAGCGACGGGCATGATGGTCTGCTGAAGGACGAGCCCTGAGAAACGATCCTGTACCAATGCCCAGAGGGCACGCAGTCGTTCCAGCGTTTGCGCGTGGAAAGCGTCCGCGGTCTCCCAGGATGCGCTCACCGGAAGTGCGCCAACCAAGTGCTGGGCGTCGAAGCTGAAGAGCACGACGTCCGGGGCGAAAGCGTACAAGGCAGACGCCGGGTCGAGAAGCTCCTGGTGGTAGGCGCCGAATGCGGCCTCGTAGGTTTCGACCCAGATGCCTCGGCGAAGGGCGCCTACGCGGATCGCCGGCAGGAGGTGGGACACCGTCGACGATGAGAGGACGGCGAGACGCAGCGGCCGCGTCGTGAGTGAACCGGGCCGAACGTGCGGAAAGACCTTGGCGCGGATCCGGTCGAGCTGGTTTGTCTGCGAAGCACTGAGTCGAGTGTTTGCGAGGGCAACGAGGCTGCTCCAGGGATCCGCATCGGTCTCGATCCGAGCGACCGCCTCTTTCCAACCCTCGCAGGGCGGAAGCCAGTCGAGCGAACTGGACGTCACGGAGCGCTTCCGGTCTTCTGTGCGATGAGCCTCACAAAATCGGCGACCCTTGCCATACCGTCGACGTCGCGGGTGGTAAAGCGGATGCCGAACTCAGTCTCGGCCGCGACGATCAGTTCGATCATGCGCCCAGAATCCCAACCGCTAATGTCGCTAGATTTCGTGTCGGGCGTGATCACTAGGGAAGGGTCGGCGAATACCTCACGAAAGATTTCGCCGAGCTGAGGATAGATCGCATCCGGTTGCATGTCATTCCACGAGGATCGATTGCATCTCTCGTTCTCATATCACCCTCTCTGACAAATCCCAGCCACTGGCTGCCGATTCGTCACGTCGGATCCGCCGGCAAAGATACAGCTTTGAATCTCCCGTGAATCGGATACGAAAACTCTGGACTATTCAGCGGTGATCCGGAACGAGAACGCCAAGTTTGCTGGTTCGAGACCGGTTTTTTGAGCAAGGCGCTGTTGATTAAGCTAGAGAGGCGCAATCGATTATTTCTGCTCCTTCGAGCCACATTGCGACGGCGTCTAGCGTGCCAAAGGTGTGATCAATCTTGCTGAATGGGTGTGGACGCCTCTCCTGCGGCGGATCATCAAGCAACTCGGCATGCCAGACAGGGAAGGCTCTGTCCGCAGGATCCTCACGCACCACACTGCCAACGATGACGTCATCGAGGACGAGATCGTAGCTTCCTGGAGCGAGGCGAAGGAGCCGGTAGGTCATCCTTAATCCCTCAGGCCGTGGTCTTAACGGCACCAGACGACGAACCGAACAGGCCGGCGTTCGCCAGGGGCTTGCCCGATAGCAAGGCCTGCGCCCGGTTGTTCTGAGCGTTGACCGCAAAGCCGTTCAGAACCGCACCGAAGGCATCGCCGATCGGGCTGTAGCCCTGCGGGGCCGACAGGGCGCCCGCGCGCGCCGCCGCAGACTGCGTCGCCTGCGTGGCGTCGCCCGTGGCGTTGAGCGTCGAGATCAGGTTGCCGCGGGCGTCCTCGACGCTGGAGCGGGCCTGGTTGGCGAAGCTCTGACCCTGGTCGGCGATGCCGAGGCGCTGCGTGTCGTAGGTCTTCTGCAGCTCGGCGTTCTGGTAGGCCTGCGCCGACGAGTTGAGGTTGCCGTCCCGCGCGAGGGCGTAGGTCAGGGTCTTTTGCGCCTTGCCGTACTGATCGTCGAGCTGCGGCAACGCGAAGTTCAGGTAGTTCGTCCGCTGCTTCTCGAAGTAGGGGTCGTCGAACTGGCTGAAGGTGTCGTTGACCTGCTGCGTGCCCGCGCGCACAGTCGCCTGACGCGCCGCCTCGTCCGCCTTGGCCTGATTGGCCGCCTTGCTGGCGCCGCCGTCCTTCTTGCTCATGTCGGTTGCTTTTCAGTTCAACAGGGTGTTGGCCGACGGCTGGGCCGCCAGTGGAACGGGAGGCCGCGTGGGGGTGCCGCGCACGAGTTCGATGCTCGCGCAGATGCTGTCGAGATCGTTCGCCACGATGCGCACGCTCAAGCGGGTGAGCTCGACTTCGGAGCTTTCCCGATAGGAAATCCCGACGGGCTCGGCCCAGGCGCAGGCAAGGACGTAGAGGGCTTCCACGCCCTTCATCAGGCGATCCTCAGAGAACAGAGCCGGCAGGTGCGGACGGAGGATGGGTTCGGCGCGCAACAGCGCATCGGTGATCTCGCGCCGTGTCTCGGGAGTGAGCACCCCTTCGCCGAAGTGGCGGTGAACCAGAGCGTAGCCTTCTGCGAACGGGAAGACAGGATCCGGCTCGGACGCGACGCGCTCGAAGGCGCGGAGGATACGGGCGGCGACGGGCGGGTCGTGAGGCATGGTTGACCCTTCAGAGCTCGGAATACGGAAAGGGGAGTATCCGGCACGCCTCGTCCTGAGACTGTTCGGGCAGCGGCGGCAGCAACACGTTGAGCGCCACGCCAGGCGCCCGCTCGGCCACGGTATTCCAGCGCCGCATATTCCCGACGTCGGCGCGGAAGCAGGTCAGGGCGATTGCACAAGCGCCCGGAGGATCGATACGCTGCCGGTCGTCTGCTGGTGAGGCAATGCAATGAACGAAGCCGTGCGCAGCCCGATAGCCGAGGACGATCTGCTCTGTAGGGTAGTAGCCGATCAGCAGGCGTTCGCTGACGAGCCGCGCGGCGCGGAGAGTGCCGTCGAAGGCCCGTCGATCTGAAGGCGACAGCGCGTCGCTTCGTCCAAGGCTGAGAAGACCATCCAGGAAAAGCTCGAGGTTCCAGACGTGCCGCTCTCGGGTGACTTCGGGTCTGGCAGCGCCTCGACCGAAGCCGAGATAGTGGCCTGGAGGGATCAGCGGTTTGGGGCTGGCTCTCACGATCGGTATCCCGCGGCTCATCGAACCTGACGCCGCATCGGGCGCACGACCCGCGTAGAGCAGGCTTGGTTCGGTGTTTGAGCTTCACGCTCCGCGGCGTCATCGCCTCGGAGAACGGATGTGGCTGCCCGAGTGCCACAATCGATCGGGACACCAGCAAGGTAGCGCAGATGCACGAGGACGACAACGGTTTTCTGCTCTCTCGCAAGATTATCTCGGGCAGATCAGCGGCGCTTCGGCGGGTGAGCAAATAATATCGATGGGAAAGGTTCTTCCGACAACTTGTCGGAAAGGTTTGTGGACCCGAATTTTCCCCGCGACCCATGGCGGCGTTTCGGGCGCTCGGGTGGGTGGGTGGGGCGGGGGTGCACCCACCACCGACCGCCCCCGGCCCTCGATCAGAAGGCCGCGTGCCAGGACAGTCCTCTTAGGACTGTCTAACAATAACAAGCACATACACTTAGGCCGAAGGTTGGGCGCACGGTGGGCGCAACTGCCCAAAACGGCCCTCCGAACCAGCCACATGAGCCCCGGAAATTCCCTGGTTGCGGAAAAAGCGGCCCAAGTGCGCTTGCCCGGTTGACCTTCCGACAACTTGTACCTTACTTTGATGGCGGGCCTAGAAAACCCACATCACCAGCCGTCCCCCGCAACATCCGGTTAGGTTGCGGATCGACCAACGGTCCAGGGTCCTCACGTGCATGTCCAAGGCGCAAGCCCAAAGACGTGAGGGCCGTCTGGTGCGGTTTTCTAGCCCTGGACTGTCGCATGCCGCCTAGAAAACGGCTCACCAGGAAAACCCACCGATGGCACGCACCAGCGAAGCCGCGTTCATGGCCTACTACGAGGCCCTGCCGCACGAATTGCAGGCCCTCCGCATGTTCTTCCGGGCGGCCACAGAATACCATCAGACACACCAGCCGACCGTTTCGGCGTCTGTCCAAGAGCGCCGCTGGGCTCGGTCGGAGTTAGAGGGCCCTGCCTACGCCCGCATTGCTCCGGAGCCGGTACTAGTCCGCTGTGACAAGATCTTAGCTGCTGATCGGGTGAAGCGTATCGCTCGCATCCGCGAGCGTCGACACCCGAGACCGGAACCTGTTTTACGTCTCGACCTTAACGCCGGCGGTGCTGATGTCATCGCCTTCAAGCCTCGAACCTCGAGCGCAGAACAACAGGCCGTTTCGGCTTAGCGAACGACATGACTGGCGCCAATACAAGGTTCCGTTATTAATCAGGGCGCCCGGAAGGGCGCCCGTTTTTGTCTGATGTTGTCTGATGATTGATCAGACAAACACATCGGTTGACAGACGTGAGATTTTAATTTGATTTCCATGCGCCCATTTTGAGGTGCACCATGATCCTTCCTAAATTGAAGCGCCATGACAACGTCCACTGGGTGAAAGACCGTCGATCCGCTCGAGCCAGCACCGGGCGCAGCGATGTGCGCGGCGCGGTCTTGTTCTACGCCGACTGGCTCAAGCTCAACGTCGACCTGCTTGCCTCGCCGAAACGCTTCACGAAAGCGCCGCGGCAGCCTCAGAAGGTGCAGGCGGCGGAATGAACTCCTCCCTCAACATCCGAACCGAGGCGGAAGTAGCGGCCGAGCTCAAATGCTCCGTCGCGAAGATCCGGAAGCTCCGGGCCGCGGGACGCCTGGCTTACATCCCGGGCCGGCCCGTGCTGATCCTCAACGAAGCCTTCCTGAAGCTACAGCGCGAGGAGGCGGAGATCGCCTACGCGCGGTGGGAGAAGCGGAAACGCAAGAAGCGAAACACCAAGCCGCCGAACCCGAACGAGGACCCTCATGCCGAGATCCGACGGCGTGCCACACTTGCCTGGTTGCGACACCGGGGGCCTGAGGTCATGCGCCGATTGGCCAAGCCGACCCGCTAGCAGGCAGGCGCACTCTCGGGAGCCGCGGCAAGGCACCGGTGTACGGAACCCTTGCCGATCCCGAGCTGTGCGGCGATGGCGCTCATGCTCAATCCTGTCGCCGCCAGGGCCTTGATCTCCGCAGACCTAGCCCGCGCCGTGGGCTTGCGCCCTTTGTAGGCGCCTTCGCCCTTCGCCTTCGCGATACCCTCTCGCTGGCGCTCCAGCATCATCTCTCGCTCAAACTGCGCAACGCCGGCCATCACGTTGAGCATGAGCTTGCCGGTGGGTGTTGCGGTATCGATCTTCAGGTTCTCGATCCGGAGAGCCACGCCCTTGGCTTCCAGGCCAACGATGATGTTGCCGAGGTGCGTGACCGAGCGCGCGAGGCGATCCAGCTTCGTGACCACGAGCGTGTCGCCCGAGCGGACGAATTCCAGGGCGGCGTCGAGCACCTTGCGAGGCGCCACCGAGGAGACCTGCTCCTGAAACACCTTCTCGCACCCAAGCGCGGTGAGATCTCGGATCTGGGCATCAAGACCGGCTTCCTGCTCCAGGGTCGAGGTGCGAGCATAGCCGACGAGCATGGGGGCGTTCCGTTCCACTAGGTTCTTGGACATAGTGTCTGGGCTCGTTCCGAAATGCAATCCTATTCTTTTGGGACTGGACTGACGCGAGCTTGGAACGTTCCACGGGGGCATGCCCTAATGGACCGAGAGGACCGGCGAGCCGAATGCATGGCCACGGGTAAAGACCGCAATGAGTGATTTGCAGACGCTGCAACCTACCAAAAAACAGATCGCAAGCCTGATCCGTCCAAGCGCATCGGCAAGGGTGTGCTCATACCCATGCTCAGGCCGATATGAACCTTTATCGCTCCCCTCGGCTTGAAGGGCATGTCTCAGCGGCCAAACTCACCGTATGCCCTCGTCGCGGACGACGATTTCCTTGTCCGGATGGATGCGGAAACGATTTTGGAGGATGCAGGCTTCCACGCCCTATCGGCAGCGAACGGCGTCGAGGCGATCAAGCTGCTCGAGGACTACGCGGACCTGATTGTGCTGCTGTTCACGGATGTCGAGATGCCGGGCGGTCCTGATGGCTTCGAGGTGGCGCGCACAACCGCAAGGCGCTGGCCTGACATTTCCATCGTGGTCGCGTCGGGTGGCGTCAAACCTGGGGTTGACGATCTACCCGACGGTGCGGTCTTCCTCGACAAACCCTTCAGCGCCCAGATGGTCCACGACCACATCGACAAAATCCTGCCAGACGGTCGAAAGCCCGAACCATTGAAAGCACGTCAGCGGTAGACGCGACAAAAGCCTACACAGTGTCAAGAATGGGCGCGCCTTTGCGAGACCGCCCCATAGAGAAAAGCTCCGACCGAACAGGGGCTATCATTCGAAGACATCCTGCTCGGCCTCCTCGTCCAGGGCTGCCAGCACCTGGCGTGCCTGCTCTGCCCTGGCGACGAGCTCGGCGCGCGTCATGGTGCTCGGCGCCTTCTCGTCGCTGTCGTCCTCGCCAGCGCCCTCGAAGATCCCGCTCATGCGGCAGATCAGGTTGGCGGCGTCGATGCGCTCGGACGGACGGGCTTTGTCGTTCCTGCAGGTATGAAGGACCGCCTCGAAGGCCGCAGGGAGGCCTTCAGTGCGTGCCCGGCCGCGGATCTGCTTCAGGACGTCCGAGTTCACTGCTGCGGGTCTGGGTCGTGCCATGGTCGTTCTCCTACGCAAAGACACCGATGCGGTCGCGGATCGCGCGCTCGGCAGTGGGGGGCTTGGATCTGCGGACCTTCGGTGGCGCGGGCGGCTCCTGCAGGAGCGCCTGGAGCCACTGGGCAGCGTCGCGGTCCTGGCGCCGGCGCTGGCGCTTCCCAGGGCTGCCAGGGGCGTGTGAGGCCTGCCAGGCGTCGTAGCGGGCGCGCTGCTCGGGCGTCATGTCCTCGACCCGGGCGATCGCCTTCCAACGCCGACGCTGCTTGTAGGCGTCACTCCGCGGCTTGCCGGTGGGCGTACCGCCGGGGAAAGCCGGCGTGTGCCACCCGGTCGGGCCCGCGCCCTTCGGTGTAGCCCCGCCGTGCAGGCGGCAACGGGTTCGGCCGCGCATGGGCAGGCACTGGCAGGGCTCGCCGGTCGACTTCCGCTTCGCTCCACACCGGGGCAGCAGGTACCGGGTCTCGTGGTGCTTCAGGATCGCAGCCCGAGCGATAGCGCGCCACTCGGGCGACGTGTTCCAGCCAGGGTGTGAGCAAGCGTGGCGCGGCATGGCCCCTCAGAAAGCGTAAACCTCGTGAGGTATCTTAATACCACATGCCGCTTTCAGCGAACAGAGCGCTAAACGAACCACACCCTCCTCCAGTCTGGCGGACCCAAAGCCCTGAGGGAGGAGGCCGAGCCTTGGGCGGGCCGAAGGCCGGCCTCTCCCTTTAGGGTAGGACTTTGCGGGGTGTACTTTGCGGGACCGTGCGGCGGTTACGGTCAATCTCAATAAACCCTGTGAAATCAGTAGTTTATAGCGTCCCGGACAGATTGTCAGAAGCCACTTTGCGGGACATTGCGGGGCTCTGCAGATGTGAACCCGCAAAGTACTTTGCGGTCAATGATTTCAATGACTTAACTAGGGGTATTGCGGGTTGACGAGGTCACTTTGCGGGATCGGTCGGGGTACTTTGCAGGTCAGTTTGGCGTGAGGTACCTTAGAGGCTGTTATGAACCGCCCGCCAGTTGAGCGGCCTGTTTGAGCATGAGGCAGACGAAAGCAACGATGTGGAGATCTGCGAGCGTACTGGGATAGCGCTCGTAGTCTTTGACGAGGCGGCGGAAGCGGGTTGCCCAGGCGAAGGAGCGCTCGACCACCCAGCGTCGCGGCAGAAGGACGAAGCCGCGCTTGGCCTCGGGCAGTTTGACGACCTCCAGTTCGATTCCGTGGGTGCGGGCGGCCTTGGCTGGCTTCTCGCCGGTGTAGCCTTGGTCGACATAGGCGAGATCGACGGTGTCCCCTGTGGCAGCCTGCACGGCCTTAGCCAGACGCCCCACCTGGGCGCGGTCGTCGGCATCGGCGGGGGTGACGTGCAGGGCCAGGAGGTGGCCCAGGGTGTCGACGGCCAGATGGACCTTCGAACCCTTCTTGCGCTTGGCGCCATCGTAGCCGGCCCGTTCGCCGCTCTCGGGCGTCGAGCGCAGGGTCCGGCTGTCGAAGATGGCCGCGCTCGGCTCGGGGGATCGCCCGGAGGCCAGACGCAGCAACGCCCGCAGATCGTCGCCCAGTTGCTCGAAGCAGCCTGCCGCCAACCAGCGCTGCGCCTGCTGGTAGACCGCTTCCCAGGGCGGCAGGTCGTTGGGCATCCACCGCCATGGCGCGCCCGTCTTCACGACGTAACGCAGCCCGTTGAACACCTCGCGCAGGCTGTGCTCACGCTGCCCCGCATCCTCCCGCAGCAGCGTCAGATAGGGAGCGACCAGCGCCCATTCTTCATCGGAAACGTCGGACGGGTAGGCTTTGCGTGAAGAGGTCATGCCCCTTCATCTGGAATCAAGCCGTCATAGGTCCATAACAGCCTCTAG